>DASYGS010000137.1:0-42126 GCA_035999465.1 Blastococcus sp.
GGCTGGCGGGCGCGATCCTGGTCGTCCTCCTCGCGGTGGTCGCGATGGCGCTCCTCTCCCCCGCGCTGACCCTGGTGGCCGCCGCCGTGCTGCCCGCGCTCTGGTGGCGCTCCCGGCGCGCCCGGCACGAGCTCTTCCCGGCCAACTGGGACGCCCAGCAGCAGGCCGGGGTGCTCGTCGGCCGGGTGGAGGCGGCCGTCTCCGGCGTCCGGGTCGTCAAGGGGTTCGGCCAGGAGGCCCGCGAGCTCGCCGGGCTGGAGCAGGCGGCGCGGCGGCTGTTCGCGAGCCGGCTGCGCACCGTCCGCCTGCAGGCCCGGTTCGAGCCGGCGCTGCGGGCGCTGCCGGCGTTCGGCCAGGTCGGCGTGCTGCTGCTGGGCGGCTGGCTCGCCCTGCACGGCCAGATCAGCCTCGGCACCTTCCTGGCGTTCTCCGCCTACCTCGTCCAGCTGGTCGGTGCCACGGAGTTCCTGACCGAGCTGCTGCTCGTCGGCCCGGTCGCCCGGGCCGGGGTCGAGCGGATCGACGACCTGCTGCGGCTGACGCCCGACGTCCAGGACGCGGTGGACCCCGTGGACCTGCCCGACGGTCCCCTGGGCGTGGAGTTCGACGGCGTCACCTTCGGCTGGGGTGAGCAGCCGGTGCTCGACGGGTTCAGCCTGACCATCGCCCCCGGTGAGACGGTCGCGGTCGTCGGCGCCTCGGGGTCGGGCAAGTCCACCCTCGTGCAGCTGCTCGCCCGGTTCTACGACCCCGGGTGCGGCAGCGTGCGGGTCGGCGGCGTGGACGTACGCCGGCTGCGCACCGCCGAGTTGCGCCGCAGCACGGGCGTCGTGTTCGAGGAGAGCCTGCTGTTCTCCGACACCGTCGCGGGCAACATCGCCTACGGCCGCCCCGGGGCCGCCCGCGGGGACATCGAGGCCGCCGCGGTGGTCGCCGAGGCCGACGGCTTCATCCGGGCCCTCCCCGACGGCTACGACACGATGGTCGGCGAGCGGGGGCTGACGCTCTCCGGTGGCCAGCGGCAGCGGCTGGCGATCGCGCGGGCGCTGCTCGTCGCACCCCGGTTGCTCCTGCTGGACGACGCGACGTCCGCCGTCGACCCGCGGGTGGAGGCCCGCATCAACGCCCGCCTCCGCGACGACACCGGCCGCACGACGCTGCTCATCGCACACCGCCGCTCGACGCTCGCGCTGGCCGACCGGATCGTCGTCCTCGACCGCGGGCGGGTGGCCGCGACCGGCACCGTCGAGGAGCTCGAGCGCGACAGCCCGGTCTTCCGCCGCCTCTTCTCCCCCACCGAGGCCGACGAGCTGACCGTCGGTGCCGCCAACGCCGGCGAGCGCGTCAGCGACTCCGCTGCCGCCCGGCGGGCGGTCGCCGTGGCCACGGGCGCCGTGCCGGCGCAGACCTTCGCCCGGGACGGCGGGATCGCCGGAGCCGCCACCGGCTCACCCGACCTGCTGGCCCGGGTGGCCGCGCTTCCCCCGGCAACCGGCTCGCCCGACATCCCCGACGACCTCGCCCGCTCCGCCGACCCCGACTTCGGCCTCCGGCGCCTGATCCGGCCGGTACGCCGCTGGCTGCTCGTCGGGCTGGTCCTCGTGGCCCTGGAGGCCGCCGCCCAGCTGGTGCTGCCCGCAGTCGTCCGCACCGGCATCGACAGGGGTATCGCCGAGGGTTCCCTGGGCACGTTGGTGGCGCTCAGCGCGCTCGCGCTGGGCGTCGTCCTCGCGGCGTGGGCGGTGAGCTGGGCGGCCCTGCTGGTGACCGGCAGAACGGGTGAGCGCCTGCTCTACCTGCTGCGGGTGAAGACCTTCGCGCACCTGCAGCGCATGGGGCTGGACTACTACGAGCGCGAGCCGGCCGGTCGCATCATGACGCGGATGACGACGGACGTCGATGCGCTGTCGAACTTCCTGCAGACCGGCCTCGCCGACCTGCTCGTCAGCACCCTGACCGCGGGTGGGGTGCTGGTCGCCCTGTTCCTGCTCGACCCCGCGCTGGCCCTGATCCCCCTCGCACTGCTGCCCTTCCTGGTGCTCGCGACGCTGGCGTTCCGGCGGGCCGTCGTCCCGTCCTACAGCGAGGCCCGGGACGCCCTGGCGGGGGTGAACGCGCCGTTCCAGGAGGACGTCGCGGGACTGCGGGTGCTGCAGGCCTTCGGGCGGGAGGAACGCAGCCGGCGCCGCTTCGACGACCTGTCCCGCAGCTATCGCGACCTGCGCGCGCGCACCCACAAACGCTCCGCCGCCTACTTCCCGTTCGTGGTGCTGGTCGCCAACCTCGCCGGCGCGCTCGTCCTCGGCTTCGGCGCCGGCCGGGTCCACGACGGCACGCTGACCGCGGGTGAGCTGATCGCCTTCCTGCTCTATCTCGAGGCGTTCGCCGTCCCTGTCCAGCAGCTGTCGACCGTCTTCGACGGGTACCAGCAGGCCGCGGTCGGGCTCACCCGGCTGCGCGGCCTGCTCCGCACCCCGACCAGCACCCCGGCTGCCGTCGATCCGCGCCCCGTGCCCCCGCTCGCCGGCGACCTGGCCCTCGAGGACGTCGTCTTCCGGTACGCCGGCACGGAACGGGTTGTCCTCGAGCGCCTGCGGCTGCACGTGAGCGCGGGCGAGACGGTCGCGCTGGTGGGTGAGACCGGCGCCGGGAAGTCGACGGTGGTGAAGCTGCTGGCGCGCTTCTACGACCCGAGCGGCGGCGCGGTGACCGCCGACGGCGCGGACCTCCGCGAGCTCGACCTCGGCGGCTACCGACGGCGCCTCGGGCTGGTGCCGCAGGAGCCCTACCTCTCCCCCGGTACCGTCGCCGAGGCCATCTCCTACGGCCGGCCCGAGGCCACCCGCGAGGAGGTCGTCTCCGCGGCCCGCGCGGTCGGTGCGCACGACGCGATCGAGGCCCTGGCCGGCGGCTACGACCACCCCGTCGGCGAGCGGGGGCACGGATTGTCCGCGGGGCAGCGCCAGCTCGTGGCGCTGGCCCGGGCCGAGCTGGTCGAGCCCGACATCCTGCTGCTCGACGAGGCGACCGCCGCGCTCGACCTCGCCAGCGAGGCCGTCGTCGCCCGCGCCACTGCCCAGCTCACCCGCAAGCGGACGACGATCGTGGTCGCCCACCGGCTCACCACCGCCGCCCGTGCCGACCGGATCGTCGTCATCGACGACGGCCGGGTCGTCGAGGACGGCACGCACCAGGCGCTGCTCGACGCCGGCGGCACATACGCCGAACTGTGGGCCTCCTACGCCGACCGCCCCATCGAGAACGCGCCGGGTGCATCCTGACCTCCCCGACCGCAGGAGCAGCCATGCCGGCCACCGTCCGCGCCGTGATCGTCACACCCGACCTCGACCGGCTGCTGAACTTTTACACGTCGCTGTTCGGCGCGGTGGAGACGATGCGCTTCCCCGAGGACGGGCCGCTGTTCTACGTCGGCCTGCGGATCGGTGACTCCGAGCTCGGTCTCGCGACCGCCGCCGACGTCGCCCTCGACGGCCCCGGCCGGCTGCTGCTCAGCATCGATGTGGACGACGTCGACGCCCTCCTCCCCCGCGTCGAAGAGCTCGGCGGCCGGGTCTCCGGGCCGCCCAACGACATGCCGTGGGGCCAGCGTGTCGCCCACGTCGCCGACCCCGACGGAAACACGGTGAACCTGACACGGACGCTGTGAGCGGTCCCGTCCCGGCCGCCGACTCAGGAGGGAGGCGGCAACGAAGTCCTTGCGCAGATAGGTTTGTGCTGCAAACCTGTTTGCTATGACGACGCGCGCAGCGGGGGCGGACGAGAATCCCCGGCGGCTGCTGGCCGACAGCCGGCGCCTCACCCGGCAGGTCCGGGCCGCGCAGCGGGCCACCTGGTTCCCCCTGCTGGTGTTCTCGGCCGTGACGTTCGCGGCCATCCCCGTGTACCGCCTCGGCCGGCACACCGTCACCTGCCGGACGGTCCCGCAAGGTCGCATCTGCACCGCCTACACGACGCCTGGCCTGGTCTACTGGCCGATCGCGCTCGTGCTCGCCTACGTCGTGATCGCCGGCTTCTACCTCCGCCGCGCGCGCGACCGCGGGATCGGCACGCGGGTGTTCCCCTACGCCGTGGCGGGGATCGCGCTCGCCGTCGTCCTGTTCGGCGCCGCGTTCTGGGCCGCGCACAACCCGCCGGACCCCGGGCGTTTCATCCTCGGCGTGCGCGGGGCGACGGTCCTGCTCAACCAGCTGGCGATCGCAGGATCGGCGATCGGGCTGGCGCTCCTGGTGCTGGCCCTGGTCGAGCGCAACGGAGCACTGGTCACCGTCGCCGTCGGCTATGTCGCGTTCGCACTGCTGCCCGCACGGGACCTCGGATGGGTGCTCGCGCCCGTGTCCCCCTGGTTCTTCCTGCCGCGCCTGCTCCTCGGCGGTGCCCTCCTGCTGGTCGCCGGGCTGCTGTTCGCGGCGTTCCAGCGACCCCGGCGACGGGGCGCGGCGTGACCGGTCATCCGGCCAACGGGCTCGACGACGTCGTCCACCAGCGGGTCAGGCTGGGCATCCTGACCGTCGCGCACGAGGCGCGGCAGGTGGAGTTCGGGTATCTGCGCGACAGCCTCGAGCTGACCGCCGGCAATCTGTCCCAGCACCTCGGCGTCCTGGAGAAGGCCGGACTGGTCACCATCGACAAGGGCTACGCCGGCAAGCGCGCCCGCACCTGGGTCACGCTCACCAAGGCCGGCCGCGCCGCCCTCCGTGCGGAGATCAGCCAGCTCAAGCTGCTCATCGAGCAGATCGAGGGCGGCGGAGCCTAGCCCGCGTCCGGTGGCATCCCGGCCGCGCGGCGGCACCCGGCGGTCCGGCCGCATGGGTCATGATCAGGACACGGCAGGCGGAGAGGAGACCGGGGATGGCGCAGCCGCGGGTCGAGGGCTACGAGCTGGTGCTGCAGCCGTCCTTCGACGAGCTCCTGGTCGGCTGCGACGCGCCCGAGCGGGTGCTCAGCGCTCTCGAGGGCCACCGCTAGCGTGGACCTGCTCGCTCGATTCTGGGCGCGGGTCACCGCCACCGTGCCCGCCCTGCCGCACGAGGTGCTGCTGGCGACGGTGGGAGCGGCAGCCCTGCTGATCCTCTCCCCCACCCTCTGGCACATCGCCCGCCACGCGGTCACGATCGCCCACGAGGGCGCCCACGGGCTCGTGGCGCTGGCCGCCGGGCGGCGGCTGTCGGGCATCCGGCTGCACTCCGACACGTCGGGCCTGACCCTCTCCGCGGGGAAGCCGACCGGGCTGGGCATGGTGCTGACCTGCGCCGCGGGCTACACCGGTCCCGCCCTGTTCGGGCTCGGCGCGGCCGCACTGCTGGCGGCCGGCCACGCCGTCGGGCTGCTCTGGGCGCTGCTCGGACTGCTCGCCCTGCTGCTCGTGCAGATCCGCAACTGGTACGGCCTCTGGTCGGTGCTGGCGACGGCGGCGGTGGTCTTCGGCGCCACCTGGTGGCTCCCGCCCAACGGGCAGGCGGCCTTCGCCTCCCTGGCCACCTGGTTCCTGTTGCTGGCCGCGCCGCGCACCGTGCTCGAGCTCCAGGCCGCCCGCCGCCGGCGTGGCGCCCGCGACTCCGACGCCGATCAGCTCGCGCGGCTCACCCGGCTGCCGGCCCTCGTGTGGGTCGGTGTCTTCCTCGTCGTCGACCTCGGCGCGCTGGCCCTCGGGGTGCGCTGGCTGCTGCTTCCCTGACGCTCAGCTCCGGCTGCGCCGCCGCGGGGCGCAGCCGTAGGGCTGGCGCACCGGCTCCACCTTCGGCGCGGGCGGGATCTCGAGCACCAGGTCGGAGTGGTCGACGGTCACCTGGCGGCCGTGGTGCCGGATGTCGAGCGGCTCGCCGTCGTTGATCCGGTAGGTCGCCTGGGTGGGCGTGACCGTGACGGTGAGCTTGCGCCCGCGGTAGACGACCCGGAACCGCAGCCGGGTGATCACGTCGGGCAGGCGCGGGGCGAAGGTGAGCTCCCCGTTGTGGTCACGCATGCCGCCGAACCCGGCGACGGCGACCGTCCAGCCGCCGGCCAGCGAGGCGATGTGCAGCCCGTGGCCCGAGTTCCCGTGCAGGTTCTGCAGGTCGGTCAGCGCGGCCTCGGCCCAGTAGTCGTAGGCCAGCTGCAGGTGCCCGGTCTCCGCGGCGACGACGGCCTGCACGCTGGCCGACAGCGACGAGTCCCGGGTCGTGCGGGCCTCGTAGTAGGCGAAGTCGGCGATCTTCTCCTCGAGGGTGAAGGCGTCGCCGCGCAGGTGCAGCGCCAGCACCAGGTCGGCCTGCTTGACCACCTGCTTGCGGTAGATCTCGAAGTACGGGTAGTGCAGCAGCAGCGGGTACTTCTCCGGTGGCGTGCCCTCGAAGTCCCACTCCTCGTGGTGGGTGAACGCGTCGGAGGCCATGTGCACGCCGCGCTGGGTGTCGTAGGGCACCGCCATGAGCGAGGCGGCGCGCAGCCACACCTCGACCTCGTCGGGGTCGACCTCCAGGCGGGTCGCGACGTCGGGCTGGCGCTTGACCGCCTCCGCCGCCTCGCGCAGGTTCCGCTGCGCCATCAGGTTCGTGTAGACGTTGTTGTCCACCACGGCCGTGTACTCGTCAGGGCCGGTGACGCCGTCGATCCGGAAGCCGTGCTCGGTGTCGAAGTGCCCGAGCGACGCCCACAGCCGGGCGGTCTCGATCAGCAGCTCGGCCCCGAAGTCGCGGTCGAAGTCGTCGTCGAGGGTGGCGTTGTAGTAGCGGACGACGGCGTCGGCGATGTCGGCGTTGATGTGGAAGGCCGCCGTCCCGGCCGGCCAGTAGCCCGACGTCTCCTCGCCGCGGATCGTCCGCCACGGGAACGCCGCGCCCTTCCGGCCGAGCACGCGGGCCCGCTCGCGGGCCAGGTGCAGCGTCGAGTGCCGCCAGCGCAGCGCGTCCCGCACCGCGTGCGGCGCCGTGTACGTCAGCACGGGCAGCACGTAGGTCTCGGTGTCCCAGAAGGTGTGCCCGTCGTACCCGGGGCCGGTCAGGCCCTTGGCGGGGATGGCCTGGCGCTCGCCGCGCAGCCCGGCCTGCAGGACGTGGAACATGCCGACGCGCACGGCCTGCTGCAGCTCGTCGTCGCCCTCGATCTCGACGTCGGCCTCGTCCCAGTGCTGGTCGAGCAGCTCGCGCTGCTCGCGCGCCAGACGCTCCCACCCGGCCAGCTTCGCCGTGGCCAGGGCCGCCTCGACCTGGTCCCGCAGGGCGGCGCTCGATCGGCGGGACGACCAGCCGTAGGCGAGGAACTTGACCAGCTTCAGCGATCCGCCGGGCGGGATGCGGGCGGCCAGCGTGTACCGGGCGAGGTCGCCGTTGGCCTCGATGTCCTCGGTGCTGCTGTCGGGGATCTCGACCACGTGGTCCATGCCGGCGGCGATGCTCAGCTGGCTGCGCTTGGTGCGGTGCACGAGCACCGCGCGCCGGCCGCGCCCGACCGCGAGCTCGGACTGCAGCGGCTTGCGGAGGGCGGCCGCCGCCCGGGGGTCGCCGTCGTCGCCGTCGATGGAGGTCAGCTCGTTGGCCAGCAGGTCGGACTGGAGGGCGACGTACAGGTCGCCCTGGTCGTCGGTGACCTCGACCTGGTACTCGATGGCGGCGATCGAACGGCGGGCCAGCGACACCAGCCGGGTGCTGGTGACGCGCACGGTCCGGCCGCCCGGCGAGCGCCACTCGGTCGACCGGCGGAGCACGCCGGCCCGCAGGTCCAGCGTGCGGCGGTGGTCGATGATCTCGCCGTACTCGAGGTCGAGCGGGGAGTCCTTGACCAGCAGCCGGATGAGCTTGCCGTCGGTGACGTTGACGACCGTCTGCCCCTGCTCCGGGAAGCCGTAGCCGGCCTCGGCGTAGGGCAGCGGGCGCTCCTCGAAGAAGCCGTTCAGATACGTGCCGGGGACGACGACGGGCTCGCCCTCCTCGAACGACCCGCGCATGCCGATGTGCCCGTTGGCCAGGGCGAACACCGACTCGTAGGCCCCCAGCGACGAGTGGTCGAGCCCGATCTCGGTCAGCGACCAGGGTTCGGTCGGGAAGGTGGCACGACCCTCGGTCACTGGTGTCCTTCCAGGAGCTGCGCCAGGTCGGTGACGACGACGTCGGCGCCCCGGTCGCGCAGGCCGGCAGCCTGCCCCACCCGGTCGACGCCGACCACGTACCCGAAGTTCCCCGCGTGACCGGCGGCCACACCGGCCAGCGCGTCCTCGAAGACGACCGCCTCCCCCGGCTCGACGCCCAGGGCCCGGGCACCGGCCAGGAAGGTGTCCGGCTCGGGCTTGCCCCGCAGGCCGTCGCGCGCCGCGACCACGCCGTCGACCCGCGCGTCGATCAGGTCGGCGAAGCCGGCGGCCGCGATCACGTGCTCGCCGTTGGCCGACGCGGTCACCACCGCCGTCGCCAGTCCGGCGTCCTTGACCGCCTTCAGGTAGCGCACCGAGCCGGGGTAGACCTCCACGCCGTGCTCGGCGAGCTCCTGCAGCACGAGCTCGTTCTTGCGCGCGGCGATCGCCTGCACGGTCGACGCGTCGGGCGGCTCGCCCGGGCCGCCCTCGGGCAGGGTGATGCCCCGGCTGGACAGAAAGTCACGGACGCCGTCGGCCCGCGGCTTGCCGTCGACGTAGCGGTTGTAGTCCTCGGCGGTGAACTCCGGGGCCGCGGGATCGCGGCGCCGCAGGAACTCGTCGAAGGTGCGCTTCCAGGCGGCCTGGTGCACCGTCGCCGTCCGCGTCAGGACGCCGTCGAGGTCGAACAGGCAGGCGCGGACACGGTCCGGTAGGCCCAGGGGCCCGGGAGCTGACACGCGGGCGACGGTACCGGCGCAAGCGCCCGGGCACGCGCCAGGAGGAGCACGGCCGTGTTGCGCATTCCCGCACGTGCCGCGACGCGACGACGGGCGCGACCGCGGTCGCCTGCCTAGGGTCGGCTCGGGGACGGCGCGGGCCGTGCCCGGACCACGCCGCCCAGACCGAGGGAGAGCACCGCCATGGCCGACCATCCGACTCCGCCGAACCCGTACGACTTCCTGCCCCAGGTGCCGAGCTTCACGGTGACCAGCAGCGACCTGTCCGACGGCGGGGCACTGAACATGCCGCAGGTCAGCGGGGTCATGGGCGCCGGCGGGGAGGACCGCTCACCGCAGCTGTCCTGGTCGGGCTTCCCCGAGGGCACCCGCAGCTTCGCCGTCACCGTCTACGACCCCGACGCACCCACGGCGAGCGGGTTCTGGCACTGGGCGGTCGCGAACATCCCCGCCTCGGTGACCGAGCTGCCCTCCGGCGCGGGCGACAAGGACGCCCCTGCGCTGCCCGAGGGCGCCCTCCAGCTGCGCAATGACGGCGGGTTCGCCGGGTTCGTGGGCGCGGCCCCGCCCGCCGGCCACGGGCCGCACCGGTACTTCGTCGTGGTGCACGCGGTCGACACCGAGTCCCTCGACGTCGACGCCGACACGACGCCCGCCGTCCTCGGCTTCAACCTGTTCTTCCACACGCTCGGCCGGGCCGTCCTGACCGGCACCTACGAGCAGTCCTGACCGGCCGGCGGCCCGGCCCTCCCGCGTGACGCGGAGGGGCCGGCCGTCACTGCCCCGGCGGGCGCAGCTCGGCGACGCCGGTGGTGGCCAGCCGGGCGAATCCGACCCGCTCGTACACGCGGGCGACGTCGTCATCCCCGGCGGCGAGGAACACCATGTCGGCCGTCTCCCGGGCGTGCGCGACCAGCGCGGACGCCATGCCTGCGCCCAGCCCGCGGCCGCGCAGCCGAGGCAGGGTGGCCACGCCCACGACCTCGCTGACCTCGCTGCCGTCGACGTCGACCGGCTGGTGGGAGCCGACCGCCACCGGCTCGCCGTGGTCGACGGCGACCATCATGACCGTGCGGCCGGCCGCGATCCGCTCGCGGAGGACAGCGGTGCGGGCGTCGGCCTCGGCGGAGTCCTCCAGCGGACCCTCGCGGATGTCGGCGGGGCCGCCGGGATGGGCGAACGCGATCGCCGCGACCTGCTGGTAGCGGGGCAGCTCCGGGTCGTCGGCGCCGACGAGGTAGAGCCGGACCCCGGCGGGGAGCATCAGCTCGACGGGGTCGACGGCGACCAGCAGCGGCAGCTCCTCGACGCTCAGCCCCGCGGTGCGCGCGGCCGCCGCGACCTCCGGCGAGCGCTCGGGGATCCACTCGAGCGCGGCCGGCACCCCCGCCGCCTCCTGCGCGGCGGTGGCGGCCCGGATGTCGTCGAGCGTCACCGGCCCGGCGCCGGGACGCGGCCGCGCGGGGTAGGGCCAGGCCGGGTCACCGATGGGGACGTCGAGCGCGCCGACGGCCACGGTCCGCGCGTCCGGGACGGGCGAGGCGGCGAAGTAGCGCTCGATGGAGTCGAGCAGCCCCGGTCGGGTCGGCACACCCTGGACCCTAGACGGGCCCTCTGACCGGGGGCGTCGCACCGGCCGCCCGACCCCGCCCGGCCACCCGGGCGAGTGACCCGCGGACGGCGCCGCAGCCTCGGAACGGCACGATGGGGGGCGTGACCGTCGGCTCGCGCAGCTCCGTCTCGCCCTACGCGGTGTTCGACCGCGCATCGTGGCGAGCGCTCGCCGTGGGCGCCCAGCTGCCCCTCGACGAGGCCGAGCTGCGCGGCCTGGCGACGCTGGGCGACCGCATCGACCTCGATGAGGTCACCACGGTGTACCTGCCGCTGTCACAGCTCCTGGCCCTGCATCTGACCGCGAGCCGCCGGCTGTGGGCGGCCCAGCGCGAGTTCCTCGGCGACGCCACGGCGAAGGTCCCGTTCGTCATCGCGGTCGCCGGCAGCGTCGCCGTCGGCAAGAGCACGACCGCCCGGCTGCTCCAGACGCTGCTCGCCGCCTCCCCCGGGTCGCCGCGGGTCGACCTGGTCACCACCGACGGCTTCCTGATGCCCAACGCGGCGCTCGAGGCGCGCGGGCTGCTCGGCCGCAAGGGATTCCCCGAGAGCTACGACCGGCGCGCGCTGATCCGGTTCCTCGCTGACGTGAAGTCCGGCCGTGAGGAGGTGTTCGCGCCCGTCTACGACCACCAGGCCTACGACATCGTGCCGGGCGGCCGGCAGGCGGTCGACCGGCCCGACATCCTGGTCGTGGAGGGGCTCAACGTCCTGCAGGCCGGACGCCGCACCGACGGCAGCGCGCCCGAGGTCTTCCTGTCCGACTTCTTCGACTTCTCCGTCTACGTCGACGCCGCCGAGGCCGACATCCAGCGCTGGTACGTCGAGCGCTTCCTCGCCCTTCGCCGGACGGCGTTCCAGGACACCGAGGCCTACTTCCACCGGTTCGCCGACCTCTCCGACGACCAGGCCCGGGAGACCGCGCTCGGCATCTGGGCGGCCGTCAACGGGCCGAACCTCCGCAACAACATCGCGCCCACCCGCTCGCGGGCCCGGCTGGTGCTGCAGAAGGCCGCGGACCACTCGGTCCGCCGCGTCCTGTTGCGAAAGCTCTGACCCCTCCCCTCCCCCGCGACCGGCCCTGTTTCCGCCTGACCTGCGGGAACGCACCGGCGCGTCGTCCGACTGGCAGGAAGTGCCGACCCGGAGGGGTGATCTGGTGATACGTGTCACGCATTTCTGGGTAGGGACGGGTCACACTGGGGGCAGGCCCGTAAGCGGGCAATTACACAATGTAACGAACCGGCCGGCGGCCGGATGACCGGAAGTGACCCACCATGTGCCACCACCAGATCCCGTGCCCTGACGCCACCAGCGAGGCGCGCGACCTCGCCGCCGTAGTGAGCAGCCACCCCGAACAGGGCTGGAAGCTGCTCTGCAACGGCGTCGTCCTCTTCGACGACGACGGCGAACTGCTCCCCGACGGCCAGTCCGTCCCCGACCACCACACCTGGCTCGCCCCGGCCTGAACCACGGCCGCCGTCGGCCCCGCACCCGCTGTGGGGGTGTTCCACGCGCTCCCGGAGTCCTGCAGGACCCCCGGAGCACGAGAAGCACCCCTAGAGCGCGCTCGCGCCTGGCTCGCCCCGCCCGACCTCGGCAGGCGCGGCGTCGCGCGCGGCCAGTTCCAGCCGATCGCGATAACGCTCCCACCACGCCCGGTCGCCCGGCGCCAGGCTGTCGCTCTCCGGGCGGAGACCGGCGGTCCCGTCGACGAGTTCACGAACGATGTCGGCATGGCCGGCGTGCCGGTGGGTCTCGGCGACGACGTGCACCAGGACCCGGTGCAGGGTCACCTCGCCCCGGGGCGGCGGCCACCACGGAACGTGGCCGACCGCGTCGAGGGGCAGTGCCTCGGTGGTCGCGTCGGCGAGCGCCCAGCCGCGGCGGTAGAGCGCCACGATCTCCTCGCGCGACTGCTGGGCCGTGGCCCACATGTCGGCATTGGGCTCCATGACATCGGCGAGCCACGGCTCCACCTCGGGGGCCGGGCGCCCGAACGTGGGACCGAAGTAGCCCATCTCCACGTAGCCCAGGTGTTTCAGCAGGCCGAGCAGGTTCGTGCCGGTCGGGGTCATCGGCCGCCGGACGTCGTACTCCGAGAGACCGTCGAGCTTCCAGATCAGGGCGTCGCGCGCCGTCTGGAGGTACCGCTGCAGATCAGCCTTCGGCCCGTCATCGATCATGGCCGCCACCCTGCCATCGGCAACCGTCACATCAGCCGCGCACAGGTCGCGCTCTGGGGGTGTTCTGCGCGCTCCCGGAGTCCTGCAGGACCCCTGAAGCACGGGAAATACCCCTAGAGCCCACTCCAGCTGCCCCGGGCGGGCCGGATCACGCCTCGGCGCCCACCACGTCGGGCGTCGTCCCGAGGTCGTCCGGGGAGCCGGCGGTGCGGGCCGGCACCGACCCGTTCCCGGCAGCCTCGTGTGTGCCGAAGTCGTGGTCGGCGAACGCCTCGGGCGGCGGGCACGAGCAGACCAGGTGCCGGTCGCCGTAGGCCTGGTCGATCCGCCGCACCGGGCTGAGGTAGCCGCGCCCGACCAGCCCCGCCACCGGGTACACCGCCGTCGTGCGCGGATAGGGCCGCTCCCACTCCCCCGCCAGCATGGCCAGCGTGTGCGGCGCGTTGCGCAGCGGGTTGTCGACCGGGTCGTACTCGCCCGAGGCGACCTTCGCGATCTCCTCGCGGATGGTCACCATCGCCTCCACGAACCGGTCCAGCTCGGCCTTGTCCTCGCTCTCGGTCGGCTCGACCATCAGCGTGCCGGCCACCGGGAAGCTCATCGTCGGCGCGTGGAAGCCGAAGTCGATCAGCCGCTTGGCGATGTCGTCGTTGGTGATCCCCGTGGCCTTGGTGAGCGGCCGGATGTCGAGGATGCACTCGTGGGCCACCAGCCCGTCGGGGCCGGTGTAGAGGACCGGGAAGTGCTCGCGCAGCCGGGCCGCCAGGTAGTTGGCGCCGAGGATCGCGTGCTCGGTCGCGGCCAGCAGGCCGTCGGGCCCCATCAGCCGCACGTAGGCCCACGAGATCGGCAGGATGCCCGCCGAGCCCCAGGGCGCGCCCGACACCGGCCCGGGCCCGGTGTCCGGGCCCGCGGGCACCAGGGGGTGATTGGGCAGGAACGGCACCAGGTGCTCCCGGACGCCGATCGGGCCCACGCCGGGGCCGCCGCCCCCGTGCGGGATGCAGAACGTCTTGTGCAGGTTGAGGTGGCTGACGTCGGAGCCGAAGCGGCCCGGCTTGGCCAGCCCGACCAACGCGTTGAGGTTGGCGCCGTCGACGTACACCTGGCCGCCGGCGTCGTGCACCGCGGCGCAGATCTCCTGCACCTCGGTCTCGAACACCCCGTGCGTCGAGGGGTAGGTGAGCATGATCGCGGCCAGCCGGGCGGCGTGCTGGTCGACCTTGGCGCGCAGGTCGGCCACGTCGACGTTGCCCGCCTCGTCACAGGCGACCACGACCACCCGCATACCGGCCATGACCGCGCTCGCGGCGTTGGTGCCGTGCGCGGAGCTCGGGATCAGGCAGATGTCGCGCTCGGCGTCGCCGCGCGAGCGGTGGTAGCCGCGGATGGCCAGCAGCCCCGCGAACTCCCCCTGCGAGCCGGCGTTGGGCTGCACGCTGACCGCCGCGTAGCCGGTCACCTCGGCCAGGTCCGCGCACAGCTCGTCGATCAGCCGCGCGTACCCGCGGGCCTGCTCGACCGGGGCGAACGGGTGCAGGTTCGCGAACTCCGGCCAGGTGATCGCGGCCATCTCGGTGGCTGCGTTGAGCTTCATCGTGCAGGAGCCGAGCGGGATCATCGTGCGATCCAGCGCGAGGTCCTTGTCCGACAGGGCCCGCAGGTAGCGCAGCATCGCGGTCTCCGAGCGGTGCGCGGAGAAGACCGGGTGGGTCAGGTACGGCGTGCGGCGGCGGAGCTCGGCGGGGAGCGCGTCGTCCCCGTCGTCGTCGATGCCGCCGGCCTCGAGCCCGAAGGCCCCGGCGACCGCCTGGAGGGTCGCCACGGTCGTCGTCTCGTCGCAGGCGACCGAGACGGTGTCGGCGTCGACGAGCCGGAGGTTGATGCGGCGTTCGGCGGCCGCGGCCACCACCTCGGCCGCACGCCCGGGGACGGCGACCGTGAGCGTGTCGAAGAAGTGCTCGTGCTCGATGCGCAGCCCGCCGGCCCGTAGCCAGCCGGCCAGCACGGCGGCGCTGCGGTGCACCCGGGCCGCGATCGCCGCGAGGCCCTCGGCGCCGTGGTAGACCGCGTAGGCGCCGGCCATGACGGCGAGCAGCACCTGCGCGGTGCAGATGTTGCTGGTCGCCTTCTCGCGACGGATGTGCTGCTCGCGGGTCTGCAGGGCGAGCCGGTAGGCCACGTCGCCGTCGGCGTCCACCGACACCCCCACCAGGCGGCCGGGCAGCTGGCGGGCCAGACCCTCGCGGACGGACAGGTACCCGGCGTGCGGGCCGCCGTAGCCCATGGGGACGCCGAAGCGCTGGGAGGTGCCGCAGGCGACGTCGGCGCCCCACTCCCCCGGCGCCTCGAGCAGCGTGAGGGCCAGCAGGTCCGCGGCGACGACGACCGACGCGCCGGCCTCGTGCGCCACGGCCGCCAGGGCCCGGTGGTCGCGGACCGCGCCGCTCGCGCCCGGATAGGACAGCAGCACCCCGAAGGCACCGGCCTCGGGCAGGTCGGTGGGCCAGCCGTCCGAGAGGTCGGCGACGTGCAGCGCGATGCCGAGCGGCTCGGCGCGCGTCTGCAGGACCCCGAGGGTCTGCGGCAGCGTGTCGGCGTCCACCACGAAGACCGCGTCCGGCTTCGCCCGGGCCGCCCGGCGGACCAGCGTCATCGCCTCGGCGGCGGCGGTCGCCTCGTCGAGCATGGACGCTCCGGCGACCGGCAGGCCGGTGAGGTCGGCGACCATGGTCTGGAAGTTGATCAGGGCCTCGAGCCGACCCTGGCTGATCTCGGGCTGGTAGGGCGTGTAGGCGGTGTACCAGGCCGGGTTCTCCAGCACGCTGCGCTGGATGACGGCGGGGGTGACCGTGCCGTAGTAGCCCAACCCGATCATCGAGGTGTAGACCTCGTTGGCGTCGGCCCGTTCACGCAGCTGCGCGAGGACCGCGGCCTCGTCCTCGGCCGGCTGCAGGGCCAGCGGCGTCCGGTCGCGGACACCCTCCGGGACGCACGAGTCGACCAGCGATTCGAGCGTCGGGTGCCCGACGACGGCGAGCATCTCGGCGACGTCACCGGGCCTCGGCCCGATGTGCCGAGCGGCGAAGGACCCCGCGGGGTTGAGGGAGTTCAGAGAGGGCAGCGACCCGGCCAGCGGCGGGAGGGTCTCGAAACCGTCGACCATTACTCGAACGCTACAACACTGTCGTCCTACCGGACGACACCGCGGCCAGGAGGCGTACCCCACAGCGTTGAGCCCCTACGTCCCGCCTGCGCGGACCCCTCCGGGGCCTACTCGGCGCGACATTTCGGTTGCGGTAGCGACGTCACCGACCGCGGTTCGAGCCCGGAGGACGACAGGTCATCCAGCGACGCGGCGACGACGGCGCATCGACAGCTCGTCGTCCGCGGCGTGCACCGGGCCACCGTCGATGCGCTCGGCCGGCAGTTCGGCGAGCTCGCCGGAGAGCTCCCGCAACGCGCCCGAGACGGCGATGCCGAACACGCCCTGGCCACCGGCGAGCAGGTCGACGACCTCCTCGGCCGACGTGCACTCGTAGACGGTGGCACCGTCGGAGAACAGCGTGACGTTCGCGAGGTCCTTGATCCCGCGGTTGCGCAGGTGGTCGACGGCCTTGCGGATGTTCTGCAGGGAGACGCCCGTGTCGAGGAGTCGCTTGACGACCTTGAGCACGAGGATGTCGCGGAAGGAGTACAGCCGCTGGGTGCCCGACCCCGTGGCGGTGCGGACCGAGGGCGCGACGAGGCCGGTGCGGGCCCAGTAGTCGAGCTGCCGGTAGGTGATCCCCGCAGCGGCACACGCCGTCGGGCCGCGGTAGCCGACGAGGTCGGTGTCGACCTCGTCGTACGCCGGGGCTCCGACTGCGGCGTCGCTGAAGAGCTGACCCTGGGAGCCGTTGCTCTGGTCGCTCACGTCCAGCGTCCTCCTCTGTCCCGCGACGTCGCCGCCGCGGGTAGACGGCTGCGCACCCGAGCGGGAATTGCACCCACTGACCTCAAGTGTCACACCGTTGTTGTTCGCAGACCGTAAGCCGGACCAGGGGGTGGGTCAACTGAGCGGGGCGGCGTGTCGCACCGCTCATCATTTCGGGTGGAGATCCGGGGCCGGCCTGCCGATAGGGATCGGATGTCCTGATCGCGCTCCGCGGAGGGGGCTCAGCCCGCCCCGCCGGAGCCGGAGCCGGCGCCGAAGTCCTCCGGTGAGATCTGGTCGAGGAACTCGCGGAACTTCTCGACCTCGTCCTCCTGCTCGTCGGGGATCTCGATGCCCACCTCGTCGAGCAGGTCGTCGGCGCCGAAGATCGGCGCGCCGGTGCGCACGGCCAGGGCGACGGCGTCGGACGGTCGTGCGCTGACCACCCGGTTCTCGCCGAACACGAGCTCGGCGATGTAGATGCCGTCGCGCATCTCGGTGATGTTCACGGCCTCGAGGGTGGCGCCCAGCGCGCGGACGACCTCGCGGAGCAGGTCGTGGGTCATCGGCCGGGCCGGCCGGACGCCCTGCTGCTCGAACGCGATCGCGGCCGCCTCGACGGCCCCGATCCAGATGGGCAGATACCGCTCCCCCTGCGTCTCCTTGAGCAGCAGGATCGGCTGGTTCCCGGGCAGCTCGACCCGGACCCCGACGACTCGAAGCTCCTGCACGGTGCGGCTCCTCAGCTGCGGGCCCGATACGGGGATGGGCGGTGTGGTCAGGCGGCCGTCGGCGGCTGCTGACGAGGACGGGGGTGAGGTCGGGACGTCGGTCGGGCTCGGACTGCGACGCGTCCACGGTACGCCCGACTCAGGGGCGCAGGAGATCCCGTAGCCGCGCCTCCAGCAGGGCGGTGTGCAGCTGCGCGGAGAGCCCGGCGAGGTCGCGCAGCTTCTCCGTGGCCCGGGTGCGCGCCTCCTCCGAGCGGGCGCGCAGCACCGGTGCGACCAGCTGCTCGATCAGGCTCGCCTCCCGCTCGGCCCCGCTGCGGTAGACCCGCAGGTGGCGCGGCTCGATCCCGTGCCGGGCCAGCCCCGCGGCCGCCCGGGCGATCGGCAGGTCCGACGCCGGGTGCCGTCCGTCCGCGTCCGTGGCCAGCAGACCGAACTGGACGCAGTCGGCCAGCTGGTCGGGCTCCAGCCCGGCGGCGCGGGCGAACTGCTCGGCCGTCAGCGGCGGCGGCAGCGCCTCCCCGTCGGCGTCCACGGCCGCGGGCGGGACGGCGACCTGCTCGGCACCGCCGCCGGGGACGGGCTCGCCGCGGTCGAGGGCGTCGAGATGGTCCTTGATCACCCGCAGTGGAAGGTAGTGGTCCCGCTGCGCGGTGAGCACGTAGCGCAGCCGGGTCACGTCGGCCCGGGAGAACTTCCGGTACCCCGACGGCGTGCGCTGCGGGTGCACCAGGTCCTCGGACTCGAGGTAGCGGATCTTGCTGATCGTCACGTCGGGGAAGTCGTCGCGAAGAACAGCGAGCACCTCGCCGATGGTCAGGCGGGGCACGTGCTGGCCTGCGGCGTCCCCGAGCGCGCTGCCGCGCTCGGGCACGCCGGTCAGCGGGCTGCGGGCTCGCCGGTCCGGGGACCGGTGAGGTACACGAGCCGGAACTTGCCGATCTGCACCTCGTCGCCGCCGGCGAGGGTGGCGACGTCGACCGGCTCGCGGTTGACGTAGGTGCCGTTGAGGCTGCCGACGTCGTGCACCGAGAACCCGCCGCCCTCGCGGTGGAACTCGACGTGGCGACGGCTGACCGTCACGTCGTCGAGGAAGATGTCGCTGTCGGGGTGCCGGCCGGCCGTCGTGACGTCCTGGTCGAGCAGGAACCGGCTGCCGGCGTTGGGGCCGCGCTTGACGACCAGCAGCGCCGAGCCCGCGGGGAGCGACTCGACCGCACCGGCGTGCGCATCGGCCGCCGACTCCGCGATCTCCGGCGTGTCACTGGTGTCCTCGCCGCCGACCTTGGGGATGACGCTGGTCGATTCGCCGATCCGTTCCTGGGAGAGCGCCGAGCCGCACTGCGCGCAGAAGCGACTGCCCTCGGGGTTCTCGTGGCCACATCGAGTGCAGTGCACGTCTGTCTCCTCCGGTACGACGGGCCCCGCCGCGGGCCACTGAACGGGCCGCGGACGGCCGGCGGACGGCGGACCGGTCAGCCCGCCGCGGGTCGGCCGCCGCAAGTGCGCGGCGGGCCGTGGGTCATGGAACCAGCCGGTCGGCCCGAGGGTCAACCGGATGTGCAGGGTGAGGCCCGGCGGTTGCGCGACTGGTCGCCGCGATCCCCGTGCCCCAGATGGATCATAGTGATCGTCGTGCCGGATCAGCCTGCCGGCAGCCCGGTCACGACGCGTCGACCAACTCCTGGTAGGCGGCCGCGTCGAGCAGCGCGGCCGTCGGGTCGCCGCCCGCACCGGCCACGGTGATCTCCACGAGCCACCCGTCGCCGTAGGGATCGGAGTTGATCGTCTCCGGCGCGTCGGCCAGCGCGGTGTTCACGGCGGACACCACGCCCGCGACCGGCGCGTAGACGTCGGACACGGACTTGGTCGACTCGACCTCGCCGATCGGGTTGCCGGGGCCGACCTCGTCACCCACGTCGGGAAGCTGGACGAAGACGATGTCGCCGAGGGCGTCCTGCGCGTGGTCGGTGATGCCGACCCGCACGACGGTCCCCGCGTCCTGGGCGTCCTGCACGAGGGCCCACTCGTGCTGGTCGGTGTAACGGCGGTCGTTCGGCGTGCTCATGCGGCGATCGTCTCCTGGGGGCGGCAACGAGGGTGGAGGGGGGTCCGGCGTTACGGTCACTTGCCGGTCTGCGGCGAAGCGTATTGAGGCGTGTCGAGGGGCCGCAACGCGTCCACGACGACGTCCTGGAGCTGGGTGATGTGCACCGAGCCGCCGAGGCCGGTGATGCGCTGCACCACACCACCGGGGATGTTCATGGCAGTCTCCATGTTCTGCGGCGAGCCGATGACCAGGAACTCGTACGGCGGGGTGATCGGGCGGCCGTCGACCATGAGGTGTCCGGGTGAGCCGGTGACGGCCGTCGAGACCCCGACCCGGACGCCGTCGATCTGCATCGTCTCCGCCCCGGCCCCGCGCAGCTCCTCGATCGCGTCGAGGACGTCCTCGACGCGCACCACGCCGTCGGCGTCGCGGACCGTCATCCGGAGGCCCGGGCCGTGCGCGGCGAGGGTGCCGTTGAGGATGCCGATGGCCTGCGCCCGCCGGCGGGCCTCGTCCAGCGCGGTGGCCGACGTGCTGTCGGTGCTGGTGAGCTGCTCGAGGGCCGTGCGCTGCTCGTTGATCTGCCCGCGCAGGCGCTCCTCGCGGGCGTTGACCTCGTCGAGGATCCGGACCAGGTCCTCCTCGCGCGCCCCGGCCAGGCCCTGCCCCTGGTCCGCGCTGCGCACCTGCACCGCGAACGCGAACCCCAGCAGCAGGGTGAGGACGGCGATCAGCGCGGCGGCCAACGGGTCCCGCGACCGGCGCCGCCGGGGTACCGCGCCCTCCGGTGCAGCCGCGGTACCGGGTGCTGCGTCGTCGGTCGCGGCAGGAGCGTCGTCCCCGGGTGCGTCGGGGGCCGCTGCTGCCTCGACGGGCTCCTCCTGCTCGACGTGCTCCTCCGGAGCCGCGGGCTCCTCGTCCGCCGCGGCCGCCGCGGCTTCGAGCGGCTCGGCCGGCTCCGGGGTCGGCAGCTCCTCCCCCGGCTCCGGGGCGGGACGGTCCGGGTCGCGGTCGGCGGTCATGCCCGGAAGACGTGCCGGCGGATCGCGGCGGCGTTGCCGAAGATGCGGATCCCGAGCACGACGACGACGGCGGTGGACAGCTGCGCGCCGACGCCCAGCTGGTCGCCGAGGAACACGATCAGGGCGGCGACGACGACGTTCGACACGAACGAGATGACGAACACCTTCGCGTCGAAGATCCGGTCGAGCCGCGCGCGGAAGCCGCCGAACACCGCATCGAGCGCGGCGACGACCGCGATCGGCAGGTAGGGCTGCAGCGCCAGCGGGACGGTGGGGTCGAAGTAGAGACCGAGGAGGACACCGACCGCCAGGCCCAGGATGGGGATCACGGTCAGCCTCCCGGCGTGGACGGGGGAACCGGTGTGCCCGTGGCCGGGGACACCGGTTCGGCGGAGCGGAGCTCGGGAGTGCTCGCGGCGGGGAGGGTCAGTTCGTCCTCCTGGGCGAACTCGAAGCGGAGACCGAACGACTTGGAGATGACCGCCAGCGACCCGACCTCGGGGCTGGCGAGGAAGCGGCGGGACAGCGTCGCGCGATCGCCGATCGCGCTGACCTGGTACGGGTTGGTCACCGGCCGGAAGTCGACCAGCACGGCCTCCCCGGCGAAGCGGATGGTTGTCGTCGGCCCGAGGCGCTGTCCGTTGATGCTGATGGCCTCCGCGCCGGCCGACCAGAGCGCGTTCACGACCAGCTGCAGGTCGCCGTCCCGGACCCGGCCGCGCGGGTCGTCCGCGACCGTTCCGCCGACCGGGTCGGAGCTGGCCTTCTGGTCGGCGTTGGCCAGCGTGACGAGCAGGCCCGGGCCCTTGACCGGCACCGCCGCGGCCCCCTGCTCGGCTGCCGCGAGCTGGTCGAGCGCCCGCTGGCCGACCGTCGTGGCCGCCAGCAGGCGGTCGCGGGTCGCGGTGACCTTGGTGTGCAGCCCGTCCAGCTGGCCGGAGAGCTGGTCGCTCACCCGCGACTCGCGGTCGATGTCGCCGATGAGGGCGGAGCGGACCTGCTGCCGGCCCTGGGCCGACGCGGCGGCCTCGTTGTACGTCACCGCCACGAGCAGCCCGGCGACGGCCAGCGTCAGCGCCACCAGCGCACGGCCCCGCCAGCGGCTCGGGCGGCGGGCGCCGTCCGACGACGCCTCGCGCGCGGCCCGCGCCTCTGCTGCCTGGGCGTAGGCGGGATCGAGCGTCTCGGCGAGCACCGTGTCGAGGAGGGAGGCGCCCATCGAGCGCGGGCCGCCACCGCGCGGCGGCGTCACGACGTCGTCCCCGCGGTCGGCCGGGAGCGCTCAGCACGCACGATGCCGGCCACCTGGACGACGTAGAAGACCCCGGCGAGCACGTACAGGGCGGTGCCCCAGATCGTGAGGGCCCAGGCGAACGGCTGGGCCACGTGGGCGAGCGTGCCGCTCCCCTGCGCCAGCAGCAGGCACGGGAACGCGTACAGCAGCAGCAGGGTGGCGGCCTTGCCCAGGTAGTGCACCTGCAGCGGCGGGTAGCCGTACCGGCGCAGCACCAGCAGCATGACGCCGAGCACGAGCTCACGGCCGAGCAGGACGACCACGAGCCAGACCGGGACGACGTCGCGGATCGCCAGGGCGACCAGCGTGGAGACGATGTAGAGCCGGTCGGCCGCCGGGTCGAGCAGCGCGCCCAGGCGGCTGCTCTGGTTCAGCGCGCGGGCGAGCTTGCCATCGGCCCAGTCGGTCAGCCCCGAGACGGCCAGGACGGCGAACGCCCAGCCGTCGGCGTGCGGCCCGAGCAGCAGCCACAGGAACACCGGCACGCCGAGCAGCCGGAGCACCGAGAGCGCGTTCGGCAGCGTCCAGACGCGGTCGGGCAGCTCCTCCCGGTCCACCACGGCCGGGGCAGCGGCCGACGGCCCGTTCGACGACGTCACTGCGCCTCCACACCGCCCGACAGCCCACTGCACACCGGGTCCGAGGCTAGTGTCCCTCGTCGCCGGGTCTGGAGGCGGCGCACCGGGCGGTGCGGTCAGCGCCCTCTCATGCCGGCACCGCGACCGACGCGGGGGCCGGCTCGTACCCGAGTGGCCGGCGCTCGAAGCTGCCGGTGCCGTGGGTGACCGACCGCAGCACGCCGGGATAGCTGAGCAGCTCGACCTCCGGCACCTCGGCGCGGACGGTGGTGCGGTCGCGCTCGGGGTCGGCCTCGCTGCCGGTCACCCGGGCGCGGCGACCGGACAGATCGCTCATCACCGCCCCCACGTACTCGCCGGGGACGACGACCTGCACCTCGCACCACGGTTCCAGCACGCGCGTGTGGGCGGTGGCGGCGACCTCCCGCAGCGCGAGCGCACCGGCCGCCTGGAACGCGGCGTCGGAGGAGTCGACCGAATGGGCCTTGCCGTCGACGAGGGTGACGCGGATGTCGACGATCGGCCGGTCACCGGTGACGCCGCGCTCGGCCTGGGTCCGGATCCCCTTCTCCACGCTCCCGTGGAACTGGCTGGGCACGGTGCCGCCCACGATCCGCTGCTCGAAGACGACACCGGAGCCCGGCGGTCCCGGTTCGGCCTCGACCACGACGACGGCGTACTGCCCGTGGCCGCCGGACTGCTTGACGTGCCGCCCGGTCACCCGGGCGGGTGCCGCCAGCGTCTCGACCATGGGCACGCGCACGGGCACGGTGTTGACCGCGACGCCGTGCCGCACCCGCAGCCGCTCGAGCAGCACCTCGGCGTGCGCCTCGCCCACGCACCAGAGCAGCAGCTGCCCGGTGTCGGGGCGCCGTTCCAGCCGCACGGTCGGGTCCTCCGCGACGAGCCGGGCCAGCGCGCCGGCCAGCCGGTCCTCGTCGGCGTGGGATGCCGCCTCGACCGCGACCGGGAGCTGCGGGGTGGGCAGGCTCCACGGCGGCACGAGGCGGGGATCCTCCGGCGAGGACAGCGTGTCGCCGGTCTCGGCACTGGTCAGGCGGGCCACCGCGCAGATGTCCCCCGCCGGGCAGGCCGCCACCGGGCGCAGCGTCGAACCCAGCGGCGAGGAGAGTGCGCCCAGCCGCTCGTCGACGTCGTGGTCGGGATGACCGCGCTCGGTCATGCCGTGCCCCGACACGTGGATCGGGATGTCGGGCCGCAGGGTTCCGGAGAAGACGCGCACCAGGGAGACCCGCCCCAGGTACGGGTCCGTCGTCGTCTTGACCACCTCGGCGACCAGCGGGCCGTCCGGGTCGCAGCGCAGCGCCGGCGCCGGGGACCCGTCGGGCCGGGTGACCCCCGGGCACCCGTGTTCCATCGGGCAGGGGAAGGCCGAGACGAGCAGGTCGAGCAGCTCGGGGACGCCGACCCCGCTCAAGGGGGCGACGCAGAGGACCGGATGGAAGTGGCCGCGGGCGACCGCCGTCTCCAGGTCGGAGACCAGGTCGGCGACCGCGAGCTCGTCGCCGGCGAGGTAGCGCTCCATGAGCGACTCGTCCTCGCTCTCGCCGATGATCCCCTCGATGAGCTCCCCGCGGAGGCGGTCGAAATCGCTGTCGCCCAGCCGCGCGGTGTCGACGTGCGGTTCGAGCAGCGACACCAGCGCCCGCACCCCGCCGTCCGGGCCCCGCTCGAGCAGGTGCATCGGGTAGACGCCCTCGCCCAGCATCCGCTGGCACAGCCGGACGGCGTCGTCGACGTCGGCGCGGGCACGGTCGAGCTGGGTGATCACGACGGCCCGCGGCATGCCGACGGCCGCGCACTCCTCCCAGAGCGCGACGGTCGTGGCATCGACCCCGTTGACCGCGGAGACGACGAACAGCGCGGCGTCGGCGGCCCGCAACCCCGCCCGCAGCTCCCCCACGAAGTCCGGCGACCCCGGGGTGTCCAGCAGCGTCAGCTTGTGGCCGTCCCGTTCGATGGTGGCCACCCCGAGGGAGACCGAGCGCTGCTGGCGGACCTCGACCTCCTCGGTGTCGAGGCAGGTCGTGCCGTCCTCCACCCTCCCGGCCCGGGTCAGCGCCCCGGTGGCCACGAGGAGCGCCTCGGCCAGCGTCGTCTTGCCCGCACCCGCGTGCCCCACGAGGGCCACGTTGCGCACCTGCGCGGCCGGCCGCGGGGCCGGCGCCGTCCCGGTGTCCTTCGCCATGGGGAGGGCGGTCAGCCGTGCGCGGCGTCGGCCGGGAGGACGACGGCGCTACCCGCCGGGAAGAACAGGCCCGTGTGCCCGTCCGGTTCCCAGCGCACCCGGTAGGGCGGCCCACCCCCGGGCTCGTGGCACTCGAGTACTTCCCCGGCACGGTCCACCTCCCCCTGGTGGGTGGAGCGGACGACGATGCGGTCGCCGACATGAGCTTCCACGGCTGCCTCCTGGTGGCCCTGTGTCCCGCATCACAGCCTGCCCGGAGGAGCCGGGGCGATCAAGAGCCAGGTGCCCCGGATGCGCGGCCGGCCGCCGCGAACTCACCGTTCCCGCGCACGTCGCCGTCCTGGACCCCGTGCCGGGTGACCGCGACGTAGCCCACGAGCACGGCGATGAGCAGGGTGGCCAGCACGGTGACGACGCCGTCGCCGACGGCCAGGCCCCCGAGCGCGGACGGCTTGCCGAGCCAGTCGGCGAGCGAGGCCCCGAGCGGGCGGGTGAGCACGTACGCCGTCCAGAACGCCGCGACCGGGTTCAGGCCCGCCCGCCAGGCGAGCGCCGGCACGACGATGGCCACCGCGAACAGCACGGCCGACCCGAGATAGCCGAGGTGCAGCACGAACGCGGTCAGATCACCGGCCGCCGTCCCCAGGGCGAAGGTCAGCAGGACCGTCAGCCAGTACCAGGTCTCCCGGCGGCGGGTGGTGATGCTGTGGATCGACAGCGTGCCCTCGGTCCTGCGCCACAGGACGAGGACGACGGCCAGCGCCACCGCGTAGAACACGGTCGAGACCAGGTAGGGCACGCCGAGGACGACGTGCAGCGCGTCGGCGGCCATGGTGCCGAACACGGCGACCATGAGGACGGCGAACCAGTACACGACCGGCCGGTACCGGACGCTGCGGAACTGCAGCCACATGCCCACGGCGAAGCCGATCACGCCGATGCCGGCGGCGAGCACCAGGCTGACCTTCGCGAGGTAGTCCGACGCCGCCTCCCCCGTGCCCGTGGTGAGCACCTTGATCCCCCAGAACAGCACGGTGATCTCGGGAACCTTGGCAGCCAGGGGCTGCCGGAACGACCTCGGGACGACGGCGGACGGCCGCATCTGACTCCTCTTCGGGCACGGTGCCTGACGGGCAGACGCAGACGCCGCCGATCTGGCTATGAGCGGGGCCCCTCCCGGCGTCGATGCGCGGCGGGGCGGTTCCGCGACACCGTAGGGCGGCAGCCTTAACGGATCCTGTGCAGGCGGCGACCGCCTCCTCGGCCGGGACAGCACAGCCGCCGCGGAGCGGGAAGAGATGCGTGCCCTGCGCCGTTGTACCCGGCGCCGTCCCTGGATGCGCCGGCGTTCACAGCGCTGACAGACGACGCCGCAAGGCGTGGCAGTCGAGCATGGGCGATGCGGGAAGTTCGATTCCTCCCGACGGCACCACCGGTCAGAGCAGCGCCAGCCCCAGGCCCGCCGCGGCGGCGGCCAGGCCCGCGGCCAGGCTGCCGACGACGTTCAGCGCCGCCTGCCCCAGCGCGCCGCCCTCGGCCAGGGCGAGGGACTCCCACAGATAGGTCGACCAGGTGGTGTAGCCGCCGAGCAGGCCGACCCCGATCAGGGTGGTCGGCACCGGCGGGAGCCCGTGGTGCGCGGCCAGCCCGAGGGTGAGCCCGAGCAGCAGCGACCCCGAGACGTTGATGACCGCCGTCCCCCATGGGAACGCCTGGTCGTGCTGGTGCTGGACGACCTGGTCGACCAGGTAGCGGAGGGCCGCGCCGATCGCCGCGGCGACGCCGACGGTGAGCGCGAGGATCACGCCGTCTCCCCCGCGTCGCCGGCAGCCCGGCCGGTGTAGCGGACGACCTCGATGTCGTCGATCACGACGAGCCCTTCGGTGATCAGCTCGTCGAGCTCGAGGGCGAACCGGTCGATCCGGTCGGCGTCGTCGACCATCACGATGACGATCGGCAGGTCCTCGGTCAGGGACAGCAGCCGTGTGGTGTGCACGTGCTGGGAAGCACCGAATCCCTCGATCCCACGGAGCACGCTGGCCCCCGCGAGCCCGGCCGCGTGGGCCCGGTGCACGATCTCGACGTAGAGCGGTCTGTGGTGCCACTTGTCCGACTCGCCGATGAAGACGGTGAGTCGCTTGGCCGGCCCCTGCAGGCGCATCTCACACCCTGCCCTTCTCGCGGTGGGTGAACGAACGGCCGAGGACGATGCCGAGGGCTGCCGCGGCCAGCCCGGCGCCCAGGCTGGCCGCCAGGTAGCCGATCGCGGTCGCGGCCCGCCCGTGGGCGACCAGCTGGTCGACCCCGGTGGCCACGGACGAGAACGTGGTCAGTGCCCCGCAGAAGCCCGTCCCGAGGACGGGTCGGACGAAGGTGGTCGGAGGCAGGACCTCGAGCACCAGGATCAGCACCAGGGCCAGCACGAACGCCCCGACGGTGTTGACCGTGAAGATCGCCCACGGGAAGGTGCCGGCCGGGGCCGGCATCGCGAGGCCGATCAGGTAACGGGCCAGCCCGCCGACGAAACCACCGACGGCGACGGCCGCCACGACGGCCCACCGGATCCGCGGCCAGCGGCTGCGCCGCGCGGCGGCGAACGGGCTCGGGGACGCCCCCGGGTGGGGGCGGTGGCGGCTGTCCTCGGCCGTGTCGACGTCGGGGTCGAGGGGCAGGTGCGGGTCGTCCACGTCGCTGGCTTCCAGGGGTCGGTCACTTAGGGGTCGGTCGCGACGGCTGCGGTGGGCCCCACCACCGTGACGTGCGGGCAGACTACCGCCGTGCAGTCCAGGGACACGGGAGGCAAGACCCCGCTGCGGGTGGAGCGCGACAGCGTGCAGCTGACGGTGTACGTGGCCGAGCCCCATCTGCACGACCGGCGCAGCACGGTCGACGAGCTGCTGCGCCGCGCCGCCGCGGCGGGCGCGTCGGGCGGCACCGTGCTCGCCGCCTACCAGGGGTTCGGCCGCCGGCACAGCCACGAGCCGACCCTGTGGCATGCGGTCGACGAGACCCCGCTCAGCGTCGTGTTCGTCGACAACCCGGAACGCATCGAGCTGCTGCTGACCGTGCTGGACGAGATCCTTCCCGACGCCGTGGCCGTCACCGAACAGGTGCGTTCGGTGCGCTACATCCGCAGGCACACGCACTGATCGGCAGTCCGCGGCGGGACCTGGTCAGCGACTCCGGCCGGCGTTGAGCCGGGCCGCCTGACGCGTCAGGTGGTCGCGTTCGGCGAGGTCGGGTGCCTTCCCGGCCGCCTCGGCGTACAGCCGTGCCGCCGTCGCCAGGTCGCCGTCGCGCTCGTGCAGGTACGCCGCGACCGCGGTGTGGCGGGGCAGCGACTCGTCCAGCACCGCGAGCGCCGCCAGGCCGGCGCGCGGTCCGTCGGCCTCGCCGACGGCCACCGCGCGGTTGAGCCCCACGACCGGGCTGTCGGTCAGGCGCGCGAGCTCGTCGTACCACTCGACGATCTGCACCCAGTCGGTCTCCTCGGTGGTGGGTGCGTCCGCGTGCAGCGCCGCGATGGCGGCCTGAGCCTGGAACTCGCCCAGCCGGTCCCGGGCCAGGGCCCCCTGCAGGATCGCGACGCCCTCCGCGACCGACGCGGTGTCCCACCGGCCGCGTTCCTGCTCGGCGAGCGGCACGAGACTGCCGTCGGGCGCGGTCCGAGCGGCTCGGCGGGCGTGGTGGAGCAGCATGAGGGCGAGCAGCCCCGCCACCTCGGGATGGTCGATCGCGGCCGCGAGCTGCCGGGTGAGCCGGATGGCCTCGGCGGCGAGGTCGACGTCACCGGAGTAGCCCTCGTTGAAGACCAGGTAGAGGACGCGCAGCACGGTTGCGCCGTCGCCGGGCTGGTCGAACCGCGCCCCGGAGACCGTGCGCTTGGCCCGGCTGATGCGTTGCGCCATGGTGGCCTCGGGCACCAGGAAGGCCTGGGCGATCTGCCGGGTGGTCAGCCCGCCGACGGCACGCAGCGTGAGCGCGACCGCGGACGACGGCGTCAGCGACGGGTGGGCGCACAGGAAGTACAGGTGAAGCGTGTCGTCCACGGCGGGCACGCGCCCGGGCGCGGGCTCCTCGCCGACCGCCTCCTCACGACGGCGGCGGGCGGCCTCCGCCCGGGTCGCATCGAGGAACCGGCGCCAGGCCACCGTGACCAGCCAGCCCTTGGCGTCCCGCGGCGGGTCGGCCGGCCAGACGCGGACCGCCTCGACCAGCGCGTCCTGCACGGCGTCCTCGGCCGCCGCGAAGTCGGCTCCACGACGGACGAGGACGGCGAGCACGCTGGGCGCGAGACTCCGGAGCAGGGCCTCGTCCATCTGCGAGTCAGTCCGTGATGGTCGGCAGCGCAGTCAGAACCGGGCGCAGCTCCAGCCACTCGTGGATCGGCTTCCCGCCCGGTCCCGGGGCGGCCGAGAGCCCCCCGGCCAGCTCGACGGCGCGCTCGTAGCTGTCGACATCGATGACCATCCAGCCGGCGATCAGGTCCTTGGTCTCGGCGAACGGGCCGTCGGTGACCGGGGGGCGGCCCTCGCCGTCGTAACGGACCCAGGTTCCCCCGGGGGCGAGCGCCTGCTCACCGACGAACTCGCCGGTCTGCACCAGCTCGGCCGCGAAGTCCTGCATGTACGTGATGTGCGCCGAGATCTCCTCCGGCGTCCACTGGTCCATGGGCGCGCAGTCGAGCGGCTCCAGCGCGCCGCGGTAGTGCTTGAGCAGCAGGTACTTGGCCATCGTGGTTCTCCTCGGTGCTGGTGCGACCCGTCATGGTCACGTTCACCCCAGGGACGGAGCCGGCCACGGGTTCTCGACATCGCCGTCCCAGCTTCTTACCGCGACCACCGACCCACGCGCTGGTCTCCTGCGCGTCAGCGCCAGAATTCGGCCAGTTGCCCGGCAAGGACGCTGCCCTGGTCGTAACCGGCTCGAGCAGCGGGCGGACGCGTCGACAGATTCATCATGTCGTCGCCGAACGCCGCGACCGAATTGCCGTCCGGAACGACCGTCTCGACGCTGCTGCCGGCGGCCCGCAACTCCTCGACCTGCGCTGCCAGCTGCATGCCCCACTCCAGCGGATGCCGTGACCTGCCGCCGAACGGCGACAGCACCAGCACCCGCGCATAGCCCGCGGCCAGGTCGGCGTTCTCGTTCCGCCGGTAGCCGCCGTCGATGTACAGGTCGTCGCCGATCCGGAAGGGAGGGCCGCTGGACGTGCTGGCGGCAACGGCGTCGACGAGGTCGACTCCGCTGTGGCGGTCGAACACGACCGGTTCGCCGGTTCGGGCATCGACCGCCGTGATGAGGATCGCGCGTTCCGGCCACCTCTGGCTGGGCAGCCGGGCGGCAACGGTGGTCCGCCACCGCGTGGGCCAGGAGCCGTCCGACGCCGCATCCAGTGCGAGCGCCGCCGCACCCATCCCCCGACGCATGTCGGCTGCGTCCTCGGCGGCGGCGATGATCCGGCCCGTTCGCTCCAGGTGGTCGGGGACCGCTCCCTTGGGAGCGCGCCCACCGCCGGATCCGGCCGGGGTCAGTTGCGGGGGCGTCGTGGAGAGGATGGCGGCGAGCAGCTCGGCCGGGGTGGCGCTCGTGATCTGGGCCGCGGCCGTCGCTCCGGCCGACGTCCCGATGATCAGATCGGCGTCGGTCACGTCCAGCCCGGCCTCGGCCAGGCCGGCGATGACGCCGATCTCCCAGGCGTTACCGGCCGAGCCGCCACCGTGGAGGACCAGCGCTCGCTCATGCCCGGTGCTCGCCCGCTGTGTGACATCGGCCTGCGACGGGTGACGGTCGGAGGCCGTCTTCGGGGTGACGCGCCGGGTGGAAAAGGGTGTCGCGTTCATGGGGGTCGCCTCTCGCGGATTGCCTGGCGGGGCGCTCCCGGTGGCGACTACCTCGGTCGCGCGATCGTGCAAGGCTGGGGAGCACCCACTGCGGACACTGCGTTCACGGGTCTCACCTCCAGCCGATGGATCACGATCGCCGGAACGGTCACACACCGGCAACGCGGCGCGCAACCGAATTCGCCACCTGCACTGTCCTGTGACCGGAGACCGGCAGCCGCGCCTCGACCGCCGCGACAGCACCGCCTCCGTCGGGCGCGTCACCTGCTCCCTGTTTCCGCTGTGTGCCGACTCGGGTAGGCAACTCCCGACGGCGGCCCAGTACCCCCTGCCGGCCCGGCCACAGGAGGACACGGGACTTCCGGGCACGCCCGTACCGGCGCCCACGTCCGTCACGGTCCGAAGGCGGATCCTGCCCACTGCTCGCGAGCGGGAACGCCACGTCCGCCGTCCCGACCACGACCACAGCGGGTCCTCCCGGGCCCGGAGAAAGGACCAACCATGCGTGCCGTCCAGATCGGCGCCCCCGGCGCCGCTCTCGAACTCGTCGAGCGTTCCGTCCCCGACGTGCCCCGCGGCCACGTCCTGATCAAGGTCGCCGCCAACGGCGTCTGCCACAGCGACTCAATGCCCGGTGCCGGCATGGCGTCGTCGTACCCGCGCGTCCCCGGCCACGAGGTCGCCGGCACCGTCGAGACGGTCGGCGACGACGTCGACCGGTGGTCTCCCGGCCAGCGGGTCGGCGTCGGATGGTTCGGAGGCGCCTGCTATCAGTGCGACTCCTGCCGGCGTGGCGACTTCGTCTCCTGTCAGGCCGGCAAGGTCACCGGACTGACCGCCGACGGCGGCTACGCCGAGTACCTGGTCGCTCCGGCCGACGCCCTGGCCCCGATCCCCGACGAGCTCGGCTTCGCCGAAGCGGCCCCCCTGCTCTGCGCCGGCGTGACCACCTTCAACGGGATCCGCACCAGCGGCGCCCGCCCCGGCGACCGCGTCGCCGTCCTCGGCCTCGGCGGCCTCGGGCACCTCGGCGTGCAGTTCGCGGCGAAGCTCGGCTTCGAGACCGTCGCGATCGCCCGCGGTGCCGAGAAGGAGTCGTTCGCCCGTCAGCTCGGGGCCGAGCACTACATCGACAGCACCACGACGGACGTCGCCGCCGAGCTGAAGGCCCTCGGCGGGGCGGACCTCGTCCTGGCCACGGTCACCGACGCCGGGGCGATGACCGACACCGTCCCCGGGCTGGCGCCCCGCGGACGTCTCGTCGTGCTGGGCGTGCCGCACGAGCCGCTCACCGTCGGCGCCGTCGACCTCGTCCTCGGCAGCCGCACCGTGGCCGGGCACGCCTCCGGCACCGCGAAGGACTCCGAGGACACGCTGCGGTTCGCCGCCCGCACCGGGGTGCGTCCGATGATCGAGACATACCCCCTCGAGAAGGCCGCCGACGGGTACGACCGCATGATGTCCGGCAAGGCGCGCTTCCGAGTCGTCCTCACCACCGATTGATGCGCTCCGGCCGGTAGCGGCTGCAGCACGTAGTCAGGGGCCGTATCCGAACTCCCGGATACGGCCCCTGATCTCGCTCTGTCGGGCTGACAGGATTTGAACCTGCGACCCCTTGACCCCCAGGTGTCGGCCGCGGGTTCACACCGGTCCGCCGAAGTGCATTTCCCCAGGTCAAGCTGAATACGGAACGGTTGAGAACCGTGGCGAACGACCTCGAACTGGGAACAATGGTGGTCACAATGGTGGTCAAGAATCCCCCCTCCCAGCTGCGAGGATCCGGCGTCCCGAGCGCCGTAAGGCCCTCCGCTGAGCGTGGCCGCGCAAAGAGGGTCGGGGTCCTCCTCCCCCGCGGCCAGATCACACGCCGAGTGGCCTGGGCGTTGACAGCCGATCGACCGGCCGGCGGATGCCCTTGATCGTTGTTCCGAGCGGGACTCGACGACCTGGCCGAATCTGGTCATACTTCTGACCATGACGACGTTCTCGCTCGCCGACGCCAAGGCGCACCTTTCCAAGCTGGTGGCCCAGGTCAGTGGGCAGCACGAGCGCGTCTACGTCACCGTGCACGGCAAGCCTTCCGCTGTCCTCCTGGCGACAGAAGACCTCGAATCCCTCGAAGAGACCATCGAGATCCTCGCCGACGCCGACACCATGCGGAGGCTGCACGCCTCCGACGCCGAACTCGCCCGCGGTGAAGCCGAGACGCTGGAGGACCTCGACGCGGCCATGCAGCGCCGACGCGCCACCAGTTGACCGAGCCCCGGGCGCGCCACACCCTGGCCATCACCCCCACCGCGCGTCGCCAACTCACCGAACATCTGCCGGAAGCCGTCGCCGCAGCCGCCTACGAGTTCATCGTCGGGCCACTGCTCGACAACCCCCATCGGGTCGGCAAGCACCTCCGCCCCCCGCTCGACGATCGGCACAGCGCCCGGCGTGGCACCTACCGCGTCATCTACCGCATCGACGACCACCGGCGAACGGTGACCGTCGTCGACGTGGCCCATCGCCGAGACGCCTACCGCCCGTGACAGCCGTGCCCTCCGTAGGCGGACCCTGGCCCCACACCCTTGCGCGTGCAGGAAAGTCGGCCGGAACTCGGACTGAAAGGTCGGTGAGTGAACCGCGCATGCCCTCCCAGTCCACAGTGGCGGCCGTCGCGAACAAGGCGGGCCCGCGTCCGTCGAGGCGTGTTGGGCGCGTCTCCGCCTGTGGGGCACCTGGCCAGCGGCAGCAGTTCACTTCACGCGCAGAGGCTGGGGCGGTCCACGACAGCCAACTTCAGGAGGACCCCATGACCGCAGCCACCAAGAGCAACGCATCGACGTCGGCCTCCCCGGACCGGGACGGGGCCGAGCGTCCCGCCGCTGGCGGGAACCGCGCACCGGCAGGTTCGCCGGGCACGCTCGAGGACCTCGCCCGCGCCCAGGAGGACCTCACGGACGAGCTCCACCGACTGGTCGCCCAGCAGGCCCTCGACCAGCGCCCCGCCGACGGCGACCGAGAGGGCACCGCCCGGATGGTCACCGCCGCTCGCGCGCAACTGCTCGGGCAGCTGCGCGACCAGGAGCAGGAACAGGCACGCCGGCAACTGGCCGCGGCCACCCGCAACAGTGAGGACGCCGCGGCCGGCGTCGTTCGCGGCGTCACGACGATCATCCGCACTGTCCTCCCCGCCGTGCTGCTGCGGCCCGAGGACCTGATCGAGGCCGCCTATAGCCTGGCCGATCAGGGGTTGCGGGTCAGCCGAACCATCGCCCTGACCGTCAGCTCGAGCGTCCGGGACATGGCCGCGTCGCTGTGATCGTGGGTCGGCGGGCCGGGGAACTTCCCGGCCCGCCGGCCACCGCGGGTCCGAAGCTCGCATGCCGGGTCCACTGGCCCCCCTGGATCAGCGCAGCCAGCGGTGCAGTGACTGCGGCCGGCGGCTTTCCTTGCCTGTTCGAAGTGCCGATGCGCACGTTCTGCCCCCGCCTCCTCCCGCGACCGCTTCATTTCAGGCCCAGAGCCGTCGGCGCGAAGACCTCCTCGAGTGTGGCGGCCGGCGCCGGGAAGGCGGAGCCGCCGCGGAGCGGGCGCCCACAGCACTGGACGCGTACGCCTTCACGGCTTTCATTCCTCGGAGAGCGCGGACAGGCCGGTCGGGGTCCAGGAGCGCAACGGCCGAAGCAGCGAAGTCTTCTTCCGCTGGTGGCCCGACATGCGCCGGAGGATGTCCTCCAGCACGGTGATGGCCAGGCCGACGTAGGGGCCCTTGTTGAGCATCACGCCCTCCGCGCGCTGGGCCATCGCCGCATCGGTCACCTCGGCCCGTGACGGCCGGCCGGTGCGGGCGAGGTGGTCGAGGACCTCGGTGGCCCAGATGACCGGCAGGCGCGCGGCCTCGCACAGCCAGAGGATCTCCTCCTGAACCTCGGCGAGGCGCTCGTAGCCCACCTCCACGGCGAGGTCTCCGCGGGCGATCATGACGCCGAGCCGCTCGGAGCGCAGGCCGTGCAGCAGGATCTCGGGCAACCCCTCGAACGCCGCCTGAGTCTCGATCTTCAGCACCAGGCCGAGGCCGGGTGAGCCGAGCGCGCCCAGCCGGTCGTGCAGCACGTCGACGTCGGCTGCGGTGCGCAGGAACGACAGGTCCACCATGTCGGCGACCTACGTACCTGTGCACCGTCGCCCGGCTGGTGTCGACGACGTCGGTGCGGGTCGCCGCCGAGACCGAGGTGAGCGTCGCGTTCCCCTGGTGGCCTCGCACGGGATGGGAGCGCTCGTAGTGGTTCTCGTGTCCGCACACCACCAGGTCGAGGCCGAAGCGGCCGAACAACGGCAGCCACTCCTGCCGGAGCCCGAGATCGGCGCCATTGAACTTGTCCGCGGTGCTGATCGCCACCTGGTGCATGCGCACGACGACCCGAGCCGAGGTTGTCGTTGACGACGGCGGGTTGGGCAGCGCTACACCGAGCGGCGCCGTGTACCGCCTGCCCAGGGTCAGGGTGCCCTGGTCGCCGAAGCTGGTGAAGGTGAACGCGGCCCGTCCCGCAGGCGCCGTGCGGAAGGAGCCGACCTCCCGCTCCGCGCCGGCTGCATCGCGCGCCCCCGTGAATCACCGCGGCCGGTGGAACAGGAGAGACTGGTCCAGTGACTGTTGAGGATTTCGACGCCGCCGAGGCCGAGGCCGAGCCGGGCGCGACGGAGAGGTGGTTGGTGCTGGTCTACCGCATCCCGCCGGAGCCGACCCGGTTGCGCGCGACGGTGTGGCGTCGGCTGAAGTCACTGGGTGCGGTGTACCTGCAGAATTCCGCCGCGGTGCTGCCCGAGAGCAAGAGTGCCGAGCGGTCGCTGCGTCGACTGCGTCACGAGATCGTGGACATGAAGGGCAGCGCCGTGCTGCTGTCCTCCACCGCCCTGGCCGGCGGCCGGGATGTGCGCGCATTGTTCCTGTCCGCCCGGGACGACGAGTACGCGGAGATTCTCGACAAGTGCCAGGACTTCCATGCCGGCCTGGAGAAGGAGTACCGGGAGGAGCACTTCACCTTCGGCGAGCTCGAGGAGAACGAGGTCGAGCTGGAGAAGTTGCGCAAGTGGCTGGACAAGGTGCGCGCCCGGGACGTCTTCGGCGCTCCATTACAGGCCAAGACGGAAGCGGAACTGGAGGAATGCGGCCGGGCGCTCGAGGCCTACGCGACCAGGGTGTACGAGGTGGAGGGCGAGGGCCCGGCCTGAGCGATTGACCCCTCGGGCCGGACCCCCGCCCGCCGTGTCATCGGCGCGGCCGCACCACTCGACGGACGCTCACCGGCAGCAGGACGACGAGGGCAGCCGGCAGCAGCCACCAGGCGGCCATCGTGGTCCCGTGCGCGAGCAGGTAGGTGATGGCCAGCGCGATGAGGACGCCGAGCGCGACGAGCCAGTCGTCGCCGACGACGAAGTCGTACCAGAAGGCGCCGAACGCGCGTAGACGTCGGACGATCATCAGAGGGCTCCTGCGCTTTCCGAGACGGCGATCGGGGCCGGCGACCGTCGGTGGACGGCGACCAGCACCAGGGCAAGGGCGGCCACCGCCGGGATCAGCCACAGCAGGGCGGCATCGGAGCCGGGCCAGTGCGCGCCCGCCCCTTCGGCGCCCCAGAAGGCGCCGAACCCGGTCAGCATGACGCCGACGACGAACTTCATGGTGTTCTCGGGTACCCGCGACAGCGGGCCGCGGACGGCGATCCCGGCGAGGACGACGGCGACCACCGCGATCCCCGCGGCCAGGGCTGCCAGCGGGATGTCGTGCTGGTTGCCGCCGAAGGTGAGCGCGATGAAGACGACCTCCAGTCCCTCGAGGACGACGCCCTTGAAGGACAGCGTGAAGGCGTACCAGTCCCCCACCACCGGCCGACGCTCGAGGGGGGCGCGGCGTGCCTCGTCCAGTTCGGTGCGGAAGATCTGCGCCTCATCGTGCAGCGCCTTGTGCCCGCTGGCCCGCAGGATCGCCTTGCGCAGCCATTGCAGGCCGAAGACCAGAAGCAGGGCGCCGACCACCAGGCGCAGGGCGCCGATGGGGATGGCCGCCACCGCCGGCCCCAGCGCGGCCACCGCCGCCGCCAGCAGCACCAGGCCCGCGACCACGCCGGTCAGCGCCGAGCGCCACTCCCGGGCGGTGCCGGCGGCCAGCACGATCGTCAGGGCCTCGACCGCCTCGACCGCACAGGCCAGGAAGACGGCGATGAACAAGGCCGATGAACTCATCGGTTCCCCCTCGCGGATCCAACCACGAGCTCACGCTCGCGCTCATTGTCGATCATAACAGCCGTTATGTTCCTTTCATCACGATCGCTACCTGCATAGGCCAGGCAGCCGTCCGGGTCGAGGCGGATCTGTACCCACTCCCCGCGCCCCCGCGGGCGGGCCGCGCGGACCGCGGTGAGCGTTCCGGCGGCGCAGGCGATGAGGTGGTCGTAGGCGCGCCCGCGGTAGGCGACATCGAGCACCTGGCCGCGCAGACTGCCGCCGCCGGGCGCGCCGTCGCGTCCGCGAGCGTCCAGGTCACCGTCGACCAGTGAGGTCGCGTCGGGCCGGATGAGCAGTGTGGTGTGCGCCCCGGCACGGACCGGCCCGATCGGACGGCCGAGCAGGCAGTCCTCGCCGATCTGCACGCGGACGGCGTCGCCGTCCGCGGCCACGGCGTGGCCGGTGAGCTCGCCGGCGGCACCGGTGAAACGCGCCACGAACGGCGTCCCCGGCGACCGGTAGAGCTGCTCGGGGGTGGCGAGTTGGACGAGCCGCCCTTGGTCGAGCACGCCGATCCGGTCGGCCAGCGCGAAGGCCTCGGCCTGGTCGTGGGTGATGTAGACGGCGGTCGCCCCGCATTCGCGGGTCAACGTGGCGATCTGCACGCGCAGCCGCTCGCGCAGGTCGGCGTCGAGGTTCGACAGCGGCTCGTCGAACAGCAGCAGCCCCGGCTCGGCGACGATGGCTCGGGCCAGCGCGACCCGCTGCTGCTCGCCGCCGGACAGCTGGGAGGGGTAGCGATCCAGATGCCGCTCCAGACCGACCCGCTGCAGGACCTCTCGGACTCGCGCGGCATGCGCCGGCCGCGGGAGTCGGCGGCGGCGCAGCGCGTACCCCACGTTGTCGCGCACCGTCATGTGCGGCCAGAGGGCGTAGTCCTGGAACACCATTGCCAGGTCGCGCTTCTCCGAGGGCACGTGCAGGCGCGGTCCGCTGATCGACTGCCCCGACATGCCGATGCTGCCGGCGTCGAGACGCTCGATTCCGGCGAGGGCCCGGATCAGCGTCGACTTGCCCGAGCCGGAGGGACCGAGCAGCACCAGGAACTCGCCGGGCTCCACCTCGAAGGACACCTGCTCGAGAGCGGTCACGGAACCGAACGTCTTGGTCGCGTCGTCGACCACCAGGCGGTGGCCACGGACGGCGGTCATTCGGCCCTCCCGAGGCGACGCACCCCGGCAGGGGCGAGCAGGCGGAAGAGTCCCCAGGATGCGGAGACCACCGCCAGGGCCAGCAGGATCGCGATAACTTCCATTGCGGTTCCACCACCGAAGTCGTAGTTGGCCAGGGCCTTGGTGATGCCGACGGCGACGGGCGGTCGCCCCGGCGGGTACAGCAGCTGGGAGACCGGCAGTTCCAGCAGGGTGCCGGCGAAGGTCAGCGCCCATGCCGCGAGCAGCGGCCTCGCCAGGATCGGCAGCACGGTCCGCAGCCAGGCGCTGACCGGGCCGGCCCCGTGGACGCGGCCGGCGTCGCGGAGGCTGTCTCGCACCTGGACGACGCTGCCGACGAGCACCCGTGTGGTCGACGGCAGTGCCGTCGCCAGGTATCCGAGGAACAGCAGCGCCGAGGTCTGGTACAGGTGGATGCCGAGCCTGTTCACCTGCGGCAGGTTGTAGGTGAAGATGTAGCCGGCGGCGAACACGATGCCGGGCAGCGCCACCGCGGTGAGTAGCAGCAGGTCGAGCATCCGCCCGCTCAGCCGAGTCCCCCCGCGGGAGAGCAGCCGGGCCGCCACGGCGGCCATCACGACGGTGGCGGTGGCCGTGCCCAGCGCCATCTCGGCGGAGAACAGCAGCGGCTGGTGCAGCGCGGGGCTGGCCAGCACCCGGCGGTAGTTGTCCAGGGTCAGGCCATGGTTCGCCGCGAGCGAGCCCAAGCCGCTGATCAACGACGCCGAGACCGCGCCCAGCACCGGCACACCCAGGGCGATCACCAGCAGGATCGCCATGCCGCCGGCCAGGCCGGACCGCCCGGCCATCGAGAGGCGATGGCGGCGGACCGTCCTGCTGCGCCCGGAGATCACCTGATAGCTGCGGCCGCGCAGCGCGCGCCCCTGCGCGAGGAGGGCCAGCCCGGCCAGCGCCATCAGCACCCAGCCCACCGCAGCGGCGACGTCGAACCGCACCGGGAAGCTGTAGATCGCGGTGTAGAGGGTGTAGATGGCCACCGGGAAGTGCGCGTCGTTGGCCAAGGTCGCGGCGACCCCGAAGTCGCTGATCGACTCCGCGAAGACGATCGCGAAGGCCGACCAGCAGGCCGGAGCCACCAGCGCGGTCACGATCCGGGCGGCGTCGCGTCGACCACCCCCGTGCACGCGCACCGCGGACTCGAACTCCTCGCCCAGCCCGCGAAGGGCCCCCGACACGGCCAGGTAGGCGAAGGGCAGGCCCTTCATGGTCAGCACCAGGGTCACCCCGACCGGGCCGTAGAAGACCGAGCGCAGCCCCGCGGCCGGTAGTCCGAGGACGTCGAGCACCCCGGAGGGCTCCAGCAGCCGCTCCCAGCCCAGCGCGATCAGGTACGAGGGGGCCAGCAGGACGGCGAACATCCCGCCGGACCACAACGCCCGGCCGGGTACGTCGGTGCGCAGCACCGCCCAGGCGACCAGGCCGCCCAGCGCGGTGGCCGTCAGACCGGCCACCACCGCGACCATGACCGAGTCGAGCAGCCCCTGCAGGAACGTCCCGGACAGCGCCGTGGCGAAGCCGTCCAGACTGAACCAGGCAGTGCCCTGCCCGAGCAGCGCCGGGCAGACGGCGACCACCAGGAAGAGCAGGATCGGTGCGACCAGCACCGCGACGATCAACGCCCAGAACAGAGCCCAGGGAGCCGAGACGAACCGCCCGAGAGCTGCGATCCGCCGCGACGCGGAGCGCGATGGCGACCCTCCGGGAGCCGCGAGGCGGCTCCCGGAGGTCGCCGCCGAGGAGACGACGGCCACGGATTACTTGATCGCGCTGTCGAAGAAGGTGTTGATCTCCCCCTCCTGGGGGCCCCAGAAGTACGGGTCGATCGTCTGGTAGCTCGGGATGGCCGACAGGGCCGACAGCGGGCTCACGCCGGGAACGACCGGCCAGAACATCGAGTCGCCCTTCGGGTCGCCGGCCAGCATGGCCTGCTGGCCGGCCGGGGACAGCACCCAGTCGACGAACTTCTTGGCCTCGGCCTGCACCGCCGCCGGGGCCGCCTTGTCGATGCCGATCACGCCCGGCAGCAGCGTGGCCTTGGGGAGGTAGACGATCTTGGGGTCGAACGATGCGGACTTGGGAGCCTTGGCGACCTCTCCCGTGGCGGCGGAGCTCTGGATGAGCCCGTAGTCGATCTGCCCGGTCTCCAACGCGTGCAGCGTGTCACCGTTGGTCGGGTACACGTGCAGCCCGTTGCCCTTGAGCTGGCGCAGGTACTGCTCCCCCGCGCTCACCCCGTTCGACTGGCCGCCCAGCTGGTTCATCAGCCCGGCGATGAACGGGAACGTCGGCCCGGACTGCGAGGGGTCGTTCATCCCGATCAGCCCGTTGTACTTCCGGTCCAGCAGGTCCTGGTAGGAGGCCGGGACCGCCGGGGCCTTCGCGGCGTTGTAGATCAGCGCGGCCATCACCGTGGTGCTCACCGGAACGTAGGAGTGGTCCTTGGGCATGAGCGCCTGGCCCGCCGGCGTCAGCTGCGCCGTCGGGGCGTAGGGCAGCAACTGGCCTTCCTTGTCCAGCGCCGCGAAGGCGGTGGCCCCGTCCACCCACAGCAGCCCCCACTGCGGGTTGTTCTTCTCCGCCTCCACCTTGGTCAGCAGCGGCCCGGTGCTGTCGTCGACGAGCTTCACCGGAATGCCGGTCGCCTTGGTGAATGCCTTGGTCACCGGATCGTCGTAACCCTGCGCGGAGTACACGACCAGAGGTGTCACGCCGCCGGAAGCGCCGCTCGACGTCGACTGCGCCGTGGCGGACGTGCCGCAACCGGCCAGAGCGCCGGCGACGGTCACCACGGCGCACGCGCCGACGATCCCGCGCTTGGTGAACGGTGGACGGAACATGGGGCGGCCTCTCCGAAGTGGCGATTGATACCTGATAGCCCTAACGGCCGTCACATACGGTGCGCGACGGTCGTTGACGGAGAGAGAGGTTCACGTGAACGGGCGGCGAACAGTGACCGAGGAGCCCCTGCTCGAGCCCGTGCTCCGAATCGACCGGTCATGTTCACTTCGCCACAGCGACCCGTTCACCTCGGGAGTGCACGGTGTCGCGGTGTACCGCAGCGGGCTACTGACGTGGATCCGAAGGCTCGTTGGGGCCCCACTCGTCGCCCACCGGGCACGTCAGGACGCTTGCCGCCACGACGGCACCGGGCCGATGTGTCTGATCTGCTGCGCGCACCTTCACATCTACCGATAGCGAGTCAGCGCCGACGACGACGAGCCCTATCCAGTCGACGTACCCCTTCTGGGCACGACAGCCGGCGCCAACTGCCGACCACCCGCCTACCGGTAAGCGCCCGAGTGGAGCGTTCAGCGGAGCGGAATGAAGTCACGAGAACTGCTCGGACGGCGTCCCAAGCGCCAGCACCGCAACCCCGGTCGGTCAGCGCGAACACGGCCTCGACGACGACCTCGGCCGCGCCCGCGCCGCCGGGCCGGCATCCATGGTCGCCCGGCTGCGCGTTACTGCCCCCTCGAGGAACGGCTGGTTCACTCCGGTAAATGTCCGGCACTCCTCGGCCGAAGCCGACCGGCCAATCAGTCGAGTTCCTCGGCCACCCAGCCCACGCGTGCCAGCGCGGTGATCTCATTCGCGACGCGCGTGGCGAGTTGCCAGGCGAGCAGGTCGCCGGCATCCAGCAGTGCGGAAGAGGCTGCCTCTCCGAGCCGGTGCACTTCGTTCACCGCGTCAGCAGCCGTCGACGGCGACGCGGTGAGAACCTTGTCGATCATCTCAGCCAGCGCCGCGATGGGATGGACGCACCGGGAGCCGGGGCAGTCGAGCGAGACGGTCGGCTCGCGGCGCGCGAGGGGGGCCACCGATGGGTCGCGGTCGGTCATGCGCACTCCCAAGAAACGGCGTGACGGCGAAGCATCGGCCGGCCGTTCCCGACGGGCCCAGCCGCAGGCTGGCCCCTCGCACCGAGCAACCGTGAGGCACGGTGTCATCAGCCAGGTCCGGGATGGAACCGCTCACCGTTGAACTCGGTGTGAACTCCAGCGGACAGCTGGCTCGCACGGGCACGCAGTGCGCGAGGGGACGGCGATGCTGCACCGACAACGTGGCCTCAAATCCGACTCGTCGGCGGTCTGCAGTTCGGTGCGCACCAACGTGGAGGGCTGGGTGGTCGAGCTCCGCCGCAAGGGGTTGGCCGAGTCGACCATCCGCTCCGCCTACACGATCCTCCGAGCCGTGCTGGACACCGCGGTCCGCGACGGTGCGCTGGCGTCCAACCCGGCGGCGGTGATCCGCCGGCCGCGGGTCACCAACAGCGAAGCCCATCACCCGACGCCCACGCAGGTCGCCGACTTACTTCGAGCGGCCGGGGGCAGCCGGTACGCACCCCTCTTCGCGCTGCTGGTTCACACAGGCCTACGTCGCGGTGAGGCACTGGCCCTGCAGTGGACCGACGTCGA
>DASYGS010000138.1:0-16165 GCA_035999465.1 Blastococcus sp.
GGCACCGCGTCGGCGTGGCCGGTCGAGAGGTCGTCGAGCACGGTCACGTCGTGGCCCTCGGCCAGGAGAGCGGCCGTGACTACGCTGCCGATGTAGCCGGCTCCACCGGCGACGAGTACGCGCATGGTCGCCACCCTAGAAGGGCGACCCGGAGGAGGGTGGGACGTCGTGGTGACCGCACGCCCCGCGGTGCAGGCGCTCCCGGCCTACAAGCCCGGACGCAATCCCGCGGATCTGGCCCGTGAGATCGGTGTCGACCGGGCCGTCAAGCTGGCCAGCAACGAGGTCGCGTTCCCGCCGCTGCCCGCCGTCGTGCAGGCCATCGCGGCGGCCGCGGGGGAGACGAACCGCTATCCGGACAACGGCGCCGTCGTCCTCACCCGTGCGCTGGCCGACCGCTACGGCGTGGAGCCTGCGCAGGTGGCCACCGGCTGCGGCGCGGTGACCGTCTGCCAGCAACTGGCGCAGGCCTTCAACGACCCGGGCTCGAGCCTCGCCTTCGCCTGGCGCTCCTTCGAGATGTATCCGCTGCTCGCGCAGGTCGCCGGCGCCCGCGCCGTCCAGGTGCCGCTGAAGCCCGGCCGTCCCGGCGGCCCGGCCGACACCCACGACCTCGACGCGCTCGCCGCGGCGATCGACGACACGACCCGGCTGGTCTTCGTCTGCAACCCGAACAACCCCACCGGGACGGCGGTCCGTCGCGCCGAGCTGGAGCGGTTCCTCGACGCGGTGCCGGCGACCACGCTCGTCGTCCTCGACGAGGCCTACCGCGAGTTCGTCACCGACCCCGACGTGCCCGACGGGCTGGAGCTGATGCGGGGGCGGCCCAACGTGGCCGTCCTGCGCACGTTCTCCAAGGCCTGGGGCCTGGCCGGCCTCCGGGTCGGCTACCTGATCGCCGAGGACCCGGCCGTCGCCGAGGCGGTGCGCAAGACGAACGTGCCCTTCAGCGTCTCGACCCTCGCGCAGGCGGCCGCGGTGGCCGCCCTGGCCAGCGAGGACGAGGTGCGGGCCCGCTGCGCCGCCGTCGTCACCGAGCGGGACCGGCTTACCGCCGCCCTGCGCGAGCGCGGCCTCGACGTGGCCGACAGCCAGGCCAACTTCGTCTGGCTGCCGGTGGGGGAGCAGACCGCCGAGCTCGCCGCGGCCCTCGAGGCGCGGGCGGTCATCACCCGGCCGTTCGCCGGTGAGGGCCTGCGGGTCACCGTCGGCAGCCCCGAGGAGGACGACGTGTTCCTGGCCGCCCTCGACGACGTCCGCGCGGGTGCGACGGTCGGCTGAGCGGTCCCCCGTCGGGGGGAGCCCGGAACGGGAGCGGCCCGCGGCTGGTTTGATGAACGGCGTGCCTCTTCCCCGTGTCCTCTCAGGCATCCAGCCGACGGCGGGCTCCTTCCACCTCGGCAACTACCTGGGTGCGCTGCGGCAGTGGGTGAGCCTGCAGGAATCGACCGAGGCGTTCTACTGCGTGGTCGACCTGCACGCGATCACGCTGCCGCAGGACCCCGAGGAGCTGCGGAACAACACCCTGGTGTCCGCCGCGCAGCTGCTGGCGCTCGGCGTCGACCCGAAGCGCAGCGCCCTCTTCGTGCAGAGCCACGTGCCCGAGCACCTGCAGCTCTCCTGGGTCCTGGAGTGCATGACCGGGTTCGGCGAGGCCGGCCGGATGACCCAGTTCAAGGACAAGAGCCAGCGCGAGGGGACGACGAGCGCGTCGGTCGGGCTGTTCACCTACCCGGTGCTGATGGCCGCCGACATCCTCGTCTACCAGGCCGACCAGGTCCCGGTCGGCGACGATCAGCGCCAGCACCTGGAGCTGACCCGCGACCTGGCCGCGCGGTTCAACAGCCGCTTCGGCGACACCTTCACGGTGCCCGAGGGCCACGTCCCGCAGGGCGTCGCCCGCGTCATGGACCTGCAGTCGCCCGAGAAGAAGATGAGCAAGAGCCTGCCCCCGGCCGGCTGCGTCAACCTGCTCGACGAGCCCGCGGTGACGGCGAAGAAGATCCGCTCGGCGGTCACCGACACCGGCCGTGAGGTGGTGGCCGACCCGCTGAACAAGCCGGGCGTGACCAACCTGCTGACCATCCACAGTGCCCTGTCGGGGCGCGGCATCGCCGAGCTCGAGGAGCACTTCGCCGGCCGCGGCTACGGCGACCTCAAGAAGGAGCTCGCGGAGGTCGTCACCGATTTCGTCACGCCGCTGCGCGACCGCACCGCCGAGCTGATGGGTGACCGCGCCGAGCTGGAGCGCGTGCTGGCCGACGGCGCGGCGCGGGCGCGCGAGGTCGCCGCCCGCACGGTGGCCGACGTCTACGACAAGGTCGGGTTCCTGGCGCCCGGAGCGCGCGCATGAACGACGACACCTTCGTCCCGCGGCGCAGCTCCCCGCCGCTGACCGCCGTCCTCGGGGTCGTGGTGGCGCTGCCCGAGCCGTGGGCCCAGCTGCTGGTCGACTGGCGGTCCAAGGTGGGGGACCCGCAGGCCAACGTCGTCCCGCCGCACGTGACGCTGCTGCCGCCGACGGAGGTGCCGGTCGCCGACCGGCCGGCCATCACCGCCCACCTGGCCGAGGTGGCCGCCGCCCACGCGCCGTTCGACATGCACCTCGCCGGCACGGGCACGTTCAGCCCGGTGTCCGACGTCGTGTTCGTCGCGGTGGCCCGCGGGATCGGCAACTGCGAGCTGATCGCCAACGACGTCCGGACGGGACCGCTGGCGCGGGGGCTGTCGTTCCCGTATCACCCGCACGTGACCGTGGCCCACGACGTGCCCCGGGACATGCAGGAGCTGGCCTACAGTGGCCTGGCCGATCTCTCCGCGGAGTTCCGGGTCGGGCACTTCACCGAGTTCGAGCAGACCCCCTCGGGTGCGTGGGCGATCGCCCGCGAGTACCCGCTCACCGGTCCGACCCGCTGACTCCGCCGGGCCCGATCTGTCCACCCCCGCCCGGCCGCCGCTGCTGACCCGGGTGTTCGCGCGGGTCGAGGCGGTGATCGCCGGGCAGCGCCGGCGCCGGCCGTGGTTCGACCACCTCGCCCGTGCGGGCGGCCGCTACGAGCGGATGCAGGGCGACCTGATGGCCGCGGGGGTCACCTACTTCGCGTTCCTCGGGCTCTTCCCGGTTCTGCTGCTGGCCGCGTCGGTGATCGGGCTGGTGCTGTCGGGCAACTCGGCCCTGGAGCAGCAGCTGTTCGCCGCGGTCCGGGAGGCGTTCCCGGGCGCGCTCGGCGACAAGCTGGTCGAGCAGCTGACCCACGCGATCGACGCGGCGGGCGTCGTCGGGCTGATCGGGCTGATCGGGTTCCTCTACGCGGGGCTGCGGACCATGGACAAGCTCCGCATCGGCATGGAACGGATCTGGAAGGGGCACGTCGACGAGCCCGACCTCCTGCGCGACAACCTGCAGGACCTCGTCGCGCTGGTGGCCCTCGGGGCCGTGGGGCTGGCCAGCCTCGGGATCACCGCGTCGGTCACGCACGCGACGGCGCGGGTGCTGCGGACCTTCGGCCTGGCCGAGCAGCCCGGGTTCGGCGTGCTCACATGGGTGCTCGGGATCGCCCTGGCGGCGGTCGTCGACGTGCTGGTGTTCCTGTGGCTGCTGCGCGTCGTCCCGTCGGTCTCGTACCCGCTGCGCCGGTTGCTCCCCGGGGCGCTGTTCGGCGCGGCCGGCTTCGAGGTGCTCAAGCTGGTCGGCGGCTACTACCTGTCGCTGATCTCGGGCAGCGTGACCGTGTCGGCGCTGGGCGGGGGCGTGGGCCTGCTGGTGTGGATCAACGTGGTCGCCCGGTTCGCCTTCTTCACCGCCGCGTGGACGGCCACCCTCCCGGCGATCACGGCGGCGTCGGCGCCCCCGGGGACGGCGATCCCTGGTCCACCCGGTCCTGCGGAGGTCGATCTGCCCGAGCGCCCGCACCCGTCGCCGCTGCGGGTCGCGGCGGGGCTGCTGGCCGGGGGGATCGTGCTGGGCGCCGTCGCGACGCGGTGGCTGCTGCGCCGGCGATGAGCGCCGCGATCGCCGCGAGCCCGACCGGGACGAGGACGGCCGTGTCGTGCGACCGCGCCGTCGCCGCGACGCGAGCGGCCGGGTGGCGGTGGACGATCGGAGCCGGAGCCCGCGTCGGCAGGGCGGCCCACGAGACCAGGACACCGACCCCCGGGGTTCCGGGAGGCACCGAGAACCCCCAGTCGAGCAGCCGGGCCGCCTGGTCGGAGGCGCGCAGGGGGCGGCGCTCGGTGTCCATCACGCTGACCACGAGCCGCCGTCCGTTCCGTTCCGCGGCCGTGACGAAGGTGTGCCGGGCGGCGTCGGTGAACCCGGTCTTGCCCCCCAGGTCGCCCGGATAGGAGGTCAGCAGCGGGTTCTGGCTCTGGATCTGCCAGCCCACGGTGCGGCCCGGTACCCCCGGCATCCGGGCGGTGGGCAGCCGCAGGACGGCGGCCGCCGCCGGCCGGGCCAGCAGGGCACGGAAGATCAGCGCCAGGTCGTACGGCGAGGAGGACTGCCCGGCGACGTCGAGGCCGGACGGCGTGCCGACGACGGTGTCGTAGGCGCCGATCGAGGCGGCGGTCTCGCCCATCGCCCGGACGGTGACGTCGACCCCGCCGGCGGCCCGGGCGAGAGCGTTGGCCGCGTCGTTGCCCGACTGCAGCACCAGTGCCTGGAACAGCAGCGAGACCGGATACCGGCCGCCGGCCACCAGCCCGACCTTGCTGCCCTCGATGTTCTCGTCCGCCCGGGTGCCCACGACCACCCGGTGCGGGTCGAGCAGCGGCTGCAGGGTGAGCAGCGTCAGCGTCTTCAGCGTGCTGGCGGGGTAGTAGCGCCCGTGCGGGTCGCGGGCCGCGAGCACGTCGCCGGTGCCGGCATCGGCCACCAGCCAGCCGGCGGCGGCCAGGCCCGCGGGGAGCGGGGGAGTGCCGGCGGCGACGACGACCCCGCGGGTCGCCAGCCGGTCGCCGCCGACCGTGCTGCCGTCGGGCGCCGAGCCCTGGGGTGGGCCGCCCGGGACGGGGGCGGTGGGGGTGGGCGCGGAGGGATCGGCCGTCGGTCGCGGCGTCCCGGCGGCCGCGGGAGCGCCCGCGCCCAGCAGTACGGCCGCGGCGAGCGCGGCGCAGACCAGCAGCCGGGCGCACGGACGGCGTCGTCCCATGAGGACAGACGGTAGGTGCCGCGGGCCGGGATCGGCGCCCCGAACCCGCTCGGTGCGCAGGCCGTTCGCAACGTTTGCATCTCAGTACTGAGCGGGGCTGTGGTGGTTCGTGGGTCCGCCGATAGCGTGCCCAGGTCCTGTATTCGTCGCTCCGGCCGCAGGGCCGGGAGATCACAGGATTCCTGCACCCACCGGGATGCACCGGAACAACTTCGGCTCATCCCCCCAGAGAGGAGATCGTCTTGCGCCGAGCGCGGATGATGAAGACCGCGGCCCTGCTGCTGGCCGGGAGCATGGCTCTCGCGGCCTGTGCCAGCAGCGGCAACGGCGGCAGCGCCAGCAGCAACAGCTCCGCTGGCGGGACGAGCAGCCAGCTCAAGATCGGCGTGGCCTACGACACCGGCGGCCGTGGTGACAAGTCCTTCAACGACTCCGCCTACGCGGGCATCCAGGCGGCGGTCAAGAAGCTCGGTGGCAAGTTCACCGAACTCAGCCCGAACGCCGACGCCTCCAACCGCGCCGACCTGCTCACCCAGCTGGCCGACCAGGGCTACAACCCGATCATCGCCGTCGGGTTCGCCTACGGCGACGTGATCGGCGGGGTGGCCAAGCAGTACCCGAAGACCACCTTCGCCGGGGTCGACACGGACGCGACGGGCCTGAAGACGCAGCCCGCCCCGTCCAACTACACCGGGCTGCTCTTCGCGGAGAACGAGGGTTCCTTCCTCGCCGGCGTGGCCGCGGCCCTGAAGACGACGGCCGGCCACATCGGCTTCGTCGGCGGCGTCGACACCCCGCTGATCCACAAGTTCGCGGCGGGCTACAAGGCCGGTGCCATGGCGGTCAACCCGAAGATCAAGATCGAGTCGCAGTACATCTCGCCGGCCGGCGACTTCTCCGGGTTCAACGACCCGGCCAAGGGCCAGATCGTGGCGCAGGGCATGTTCGACAAGGGTGCCGACATCGTCTACGCCGCGGCCGGCGGCTCCGGGCTCGGCGTGTTCAAGGCGGCTGCCGCCTCCAACAAGTTGGCGATCGGCGTCGACTCCGACCAGTACCAGACCGTGGGCGACCCGGCTCTCCAGGCCGTGATCATGACGTCGATGCTCAAGCGGGTCGACAACGCCGTCCAGAAGTTCATCGAGGACTTCGCGGCCGGCAAGACCTCGGACTTCGGCGGCAAGAACATCGTCAACGACCTGAAGTCCGACGGCGTCGGCCTGGCCACCTCCGGCGGCAAGATCGACGACATCAAGACCCAGATCGACCAGTACAAGCAGAAGATCATCAGCGGGGAGATCAAGGTTCCCGTCTCGTGACCCCGGGCGCGGGCCCGCTCCGGCGGGCCCGCGCTCCACGGACGACCCGATGGCGGGCCCGGGCAGCGCCCGGGCCCGCCATCGTGCGCCACGGCCGGTGGCCCGGGCTCCCGATCGGGGCCCGGGGTGCGACATCATGCGGCCGAGGCCGGTGGCCGGCGGACGACCTGCGCCGGCACCGAGGTCAGACCAGAAGGCGCGGCCGCACCCGTGGTCGCCGAGCAAGGGAGGGCCGCGACATGGCCGCACCAGGAGCGCCTGCTCCGACCGGCGGGTCCGCCGGAGCCACGACGAACGGGGAGACCCCGTACGCGGTCGAACTGCGCGGGATCACCAAGCGCTTCCCCGGTGTCGTGGCCAACCGCGACATCGAGCTGCGGGTGCGCCGCGGCGAGGTGCACGCGATCGTCGGGGAGAACGGCGCCGGCAAGTCGACGCTGATGAACATCCTCTACGGCATGTACCGCCCTGACGAGGGCACGATCCTCCTCGACGGCCGGGAGGTGCGGCTGAAGAGCCCCTCCGACGCCATCGAGGCCGGCATCGGCATGGTGCACCAGCACTTCATGCTCGCCGACAACTTCACCGTCCTCGAGAACATCGTCCTGGGCAGCGAGCCCAGCCGCGGGATCCGGCTGGACCGCGCCGAGGGCCGGCGACGCATCCGCGAGCTCTCCGACCGGTACGCCCTCAACCTCGACCCCGACGAGCTGGTCGAGAACCTCGGCGTGGGCGACCGCCAGCGGGTCGAGATCGCCAAGGTGCTCTACCGCGGTGCCACCACCCTGATCCTGGACGAGCCCACCGCCGTGCTGGTGCCGCAGGAGGTCGACGAGCTCTTCGGCAACCTCGCCGAGCTCAAGCGCGAGGGCCTCACCGTCATCTTCATCTCGCACAAGCTCGACGAGGTGCGCAAGGTCGCCGACTCGATCACCGTCATCCGCCGCGGCACCACCGTGGGCGAGGCGGACCCGAGGACGACGACCAGCCGCCAGCTCGCCGAGATGATGGTCGGCTCGGAGCTGCCCTCGCCGCAGACCCGGACCTCCACCGTGCGCGACACCCCGGTGCTGCGGATCGAGGGCTTGACGGTGCGCACGCCGCAGGGCCGCGCCGCCGTCGACGACGTGACGCTGACCGTCCACGAGGGCGAGGTCGTCGGCATCGCCGGCGTCGAGGGCAACGGTCAGGCGGAGCTGATCGACGCGCTCATGGGCCTGCGCACGCCGGCGTCCGGCGTCGTGTGCGTGGGCCCCGACGACATCACCGGCTGGACCACCCGCGCCCGCCGCGAGGCCGGGGTCGGCTTCATCCCCGAGGACCGGCACCGCCAGGGCATGCTGCTGGACGCGACCCTCTGGGAGAACCGGATCCTCGGCCACCAGACGCGGCCGCCGGCGGCCAAGGGCTGGTTCATCGACCGCAAGGCGGCGCGGGCCGACACCGAGCGGGTCATGCGCGACTACGACGTCCGTGCCCCCGGGCCGGACACGCTCGCCGTGGCGCTGTCCGGTGGCAACCAGCAGAAGCTGATCGTCGGGCGGGAGATGGAGTCCGAGCCCCGGGTCCTGCTCGCCGCCCATCCCACCCGCGGGGTGGACGTGGGCGCCCAGGCCGCCATCTGGGAGCTGCTCAAGGAGGCCCGCGCGAACGGGATGGGCATCCTGCTCGTGTCCGCCGACCTCGACGAGCTGATCGGGCTGTCGGACACCCTGCAGGTCATGCTGCGCGGCCGGCTGGTCGCCACCCTCGACCCGGCGACCATCACGCCGGAGCAACTCGGTGGCTACATGACGGGCGCCCGGGACGCGGCGGGTGCGGCATGAACCGGCTCCGCCGGGTGGGGTTGTCCCTGTTCGCCCCCGTGCTCGCCATCGTCGTCGCGCTGGTCATCTCCTCGGTGGTGATGGCCGCCCTCGGGGTGAACCCGTTTCAGGTGTTCAAGGTGATGGTCGACTTCGGCGATTCGCCCACCCAGCAGACCACCGCGATCGTGGTGATCGTCAACCGGGCGATCCCGCTGTTCATCTCCGGCCTCGCCGTGGCGATCGCGTTCAGGATGGGCCTGTTCAACATCGGCGTGGAGGGCCAGTACCGGCTCGCCACCATCATGGCCGCGGCCGCCGGGGCGGCGGTGAACCTGCCGGCCCCTCTGCACGTCGCGATGATCATCGTGATCGCCATGGCGGTGGCCGCTCTCTGGGCGGCCATCGTCGCGGTGCTGAAGGTGACCCGCGGGGTCAGCGAGGTCATCAGCTCGATCATGCTGAACTACGTGGCCCTGGGGCTGGCCGGCTACCTGATCACCGGCCCGTTCCGCGGCAGCGCGGCCGGCGCGTCGATCGTCGCCACGAAGCCGATCCCGCAGAGCGGCTGGCTCCCCGGACTGAACAAGCTCTTCGACGTCCTGGGCCTGGAGAACCCGCCGCGGCAGCTCTACAGCTTCCTGATCATCGCGATCGTCGTGGGCGTCGCGGTCTCGATCCTGCTCAACCGCACGCGGTTCGGCTTCGACCTGCGGGCGAGCGGACTGTCGCCGTCGGCCGCCAGCGCCAGCGGCGTCGACGCGCGCGCCATGGTGGTCAAGACGATGCTGCTCTCGGGCGCGGTGGCCGGCCTGATCGGCCTGCCGGACCTGCTCGGCAGCACCCACCAGTACACGACCGACTTCACCGCCGGCCTGGGCTTCCTCGGCATCGCCGTCGCCCTGCTGGGCCGCAACAAGCCGGTCGGCATCGCGCTCGCGGCGCTGCTGTTCGCCTTCCTCGACCGGTCCTCGGTGCCGCTGCAGATCGCGAGCTTCCCCGCATCGGTGGTGACGATCATCCAGGGCACGATCGTGCTGACCGTCGTCGTCGCCAACGAGATCGCCCGCCGGATCGCGCGGCGCCAGGCCGAGCGCCTCGGTGCCCAGGTCGTCGCGGCCGTGCCGGGCGACGGCAGTACGAGCGAGCACACCGAGCCCCAGGGAGCACGGGCATGAGCAGCGTGGCAACCGTGCCGGACAGCGGCACCACCCCTCGACGGGGACCCCTGGGCCGGCTCGCCGGGATGAGCACGCGCCGTCGCACCACCCTGATCGCGGTCGCGGCGGTCGTCCTGCTGGCGGCCGTCCGGGTGATCACCGGCGAGCAGGCGCTGACGTCGTCCTCGACCGTGGCGGCCGCACTGCTGCTGGCCGTGCCCATCGGGCTGGCGGCGCTGGGCGGGTTGTTCTCCGAGCGCGCCGGCGTCGTCAACATCGGCCTCGAGGGAATGATGATCCTCGGCACCTGGGGTGCCGGCTGGGCCGGCTACCAGTGGGGCTGGTGGGCGGCGCTGATCGGCGGTGTGCTCTTCGGCATGCTCGGCGGCCTGCTGCACGCCGTCGCGACCGTGACGTTCGGCGTGGACCACGTCGTCTCCGGTGTGGCGATCAACATCCTCGCCGCCGGCATCGTCCGGTTCCTCTCGGAGCTGCTGTACACCGACAACAAGGCCGGCGGTGGCGTGACCCAGTCGCCGGCGCTGACCCACGACCAGCCACGGCTGAGCCTGCCGGTGCTGTCCTCGGGCCCCGACCTGCTGGGCAGCCTCGAGAACAGGCACTGGTTCCTGGTCAGCGACGTGGCCGCGGTGCTGCGCGGCGTCACCCACGGCCTGGGTGTGCTGACGATCCTCGCCGTCCTCCTGGTGCCGCTTTCCTACCTGCTGCTCTGGCGGACGTCGTTCGGCCTGCGGTTGCGCTCGTGCGGGGAGAACCCCGCGGCCGCGGACTCCCTCGGCGTGCCGGTCTACCGGCTGAAGTACATCGGCGTGCTCATCTCCGGTGCGCTGGCCGGCATGGGTGGCGTGTTCCTCGTGTTCGTCGCCGGCATCTACCGCGAGAACCAGACCGGTGGGCGTGGCTTCATCGGCCTGGCCGCGCTGATCTTCGGCAACTGGCGGCCGGGCGGTCTCGCTGCCGGCTCGGCGATCTTCGGCTTCTCCGACGCGCTGCAGCTGCGCAGCCGGTCCGCGGTGGTGGCGCTCCTGCTGGTCGTGGCGGTCGGGCTGGTGCTCGTGGCCGGCTGGCAGGCGACCAGGCGCCGCTTCATCCAGGGCGGCTTCGCCCTTGTCTTCGCCGCGCTCGCGCTCTGGCTCTACCTCACCGTCGACGTGCTGCCCCCGGGCATCGTGTCCTTCACCCCGCACGTGGTCACGCTGCTCGTGCTGTCGCTGGCCTCCCAGCGGTTGCGCATGCCGGCGGCCGACGGGCTCGTGTACCGGCGAGGGGAAGGCTGAGCATGACGCAGATCGACTGGCCGGCGCTGCGATCGGCGGCGCGGGAGGCCATGACCCACGCGTACGCCCCGTACTCGAAGTTCCCGGTCGGGGTGGCGGGCCTGGTGGACGACGGCCGCGTGGTCACCGGCTGCAACGTCGAGAACGCCTCCTACGGCCTCGGGCTGTGCGCCGAGTGCGGCATGGTCAGCGACCTGGCCCGCAGCGGCGGCGGCCGGCTGGTCGCCGTCGCCTGTGTGGGCGGCGACGGGCAGCCGCTGATGCCGTGCGGGCGCTGCCGCCAGCTGCTGTGGGAGCACGGAGGCGCGGACATGCTCATCGAGACGGTGTCGCTCGGCACCTCGGAGAGCCGCATCGTGCCGATGCGCGAGGTGCTGCCGGACGCGTTCGGTCCGGAGGACCTCGTGGCGGCGGCGGGGAGGGACACCTGATGGACGCCATCGACGTGCTGCGCACCAAGCGGGACGGCGGAGAGCTCTCAGCCGAGCAGATCCGCTGGGTGATCGACGCCTACACCCGCGGCGCCGTGCCCGACGAGCAGATGAGCGCGCTGCTCATGGCCGTCTTCTTCCGCGGGATGACGCCGGACGAGCTCGACGTGTGGACCCAGGCGATGATCGACTCCGGGGAGCGCAAGGACCTGTCCTCGCTGGGGCGCCCGACCGCCGACAAGCACTCGACGGGCGGGGTGGGCGACAAGATCACCCTGCCGCTCGCGCCCCTCGTGGCCGCCTGCGGGGTCGCGGTGCCACAGCTGTCGGGCCGCGGGCTGGGCCACACCGGCGGCACGCTGGACAAGCTGGAGGCCATCCCGGGCTGGCGGGCCGACGTGCACGAGGAGGCCTACCTGCGGCAGTTGCGCGAGGTCGGCGCGGTCATCTGCGCGGCGGGCAACGACCTCGCGCCGGCGGACAAGAAGCTCTACGCGCTGCGCGACGTCACCGGCACGGTCGAGTCGATCCCGCTGATCGCCAGCTCGATCATGAGCAAGAAGATCGCCGAGGGCGCCGACGCGCTCGTGCTCGACGTGAAGACCGGCTCCGGCGCCTTCATGCGCGATGCCGACGACGCCCGCACCCTCGCCCGCACGATGGTCGGCCTCGGCCGGGCGGCGGGGGTGCGCACGGTGGCACTGGTGACGGCGATGGATCGGCCCCTGGGCCGCTCGGCGGGCAACGCCGTCGAGGTGGCCGAGGCCGTGGAGGTGCTCGCCGGGGGCGGCCCGTCCGACGTGGTCGAGCTGACGCTGGCGCTGGCCCGCGAGATGCTCGCGGGCGCCGGCCGCGAGGACGTCGACCCGGCCGAGGCGCTGGCCGACGGGCGGGCGATGGACGTCTGGCGGCGCATGATCGCGGCGCAGGGCGGCGACACGGACGCGGCGCTGCCGCGGCCGGCGGAGACGCACGTGGTGCACGCCCCTGCGACGGGCACGCTGACCCGGCTCGACGCCTTCTCGCTCGGCGTCGCCGCCTGGCGGCTCGGTGCCGGCCGTGCCCGCAAGGAGGACCCGGTGTCGGCCGCGGCCGGCGTCGTCTGGACCGCCGGGGTGGGGGAGCAGGTGACCGCGGGGCAACCGCTGATGGAGCTGCACACCGACGACCCGGCCCGCATCGAGCGCGCGCTGGAGGCGCTCGAGGGCGCGATCGGCGTCGACACCTCGGACGAGCCGCTCCCGCTGATCCTCGACCGGATCGAATGAGAGGGCGGCCCTGAGGGTCGCAGATCACAGGGGGACACTGTCTTCTCGTGACCAGTACGTCCGAAGCTGACCTGGGCGCCGGGTCGAGCGTCCCCGTCGATCCTGATGCCGCCATCTCCATCCGCGGCCTGGGGAAGCGGTACGGCGAGTTCGTCGCCGTCGACGGGCTGGACCTCGACATCCACCGGGGCGAGATCTTCGCGCTGCTCGGGCCCAACGGCGCCGGCAAGACGACGACGATCGAGATCTGCGAGGGCTACCGGGAGCGCGACGCCGGCGAGGTCCGCGTGCTGGGCCACGACCCGGCCGGCGGCGACCGCCGATGGAAGTCGCAGCTGGGCATCGTGCTCCAGTCCGGGGCGGGCGACAGCCAGCTCACCGTGCGCGAGATGCTGCAGGCACGGGCGTCGTACTACGCCGATCCCCGCGACCCCGAAGAGGTGCTCGACCTCGTCGGCCTGACGGAGAAGGCCGGCGCGCGCGGGCGATCGCTGTCCGGGGGGCAGCGCCGCCGACTCGACGTCGCGCTCGGCATCGTCGGCCGCCCGACCCTGCTCTTCCTCGACGAGCCCACTACCGGCTTCGACCCGGAGGCGCGCCGGCAGTTCTGGTCGCTGATCCGCTCGCTGCGCGAGCTGGGCACCACCATGCTGCTGACCACGCACTACCTGGACGAGGCCGAGGCGCTCGCCGACCGGGTCGGCGTCATCGCCCGCGGCCGGCTGGTCGAGGTCGCCGTCCCGGCGTCGCTCGGTGGCCGGGAGACCGCGCCCGCCGTGGTCAGCTGGACCGAGGACGGCGCCCGGCGCAGCGAGGCCACCTCCACCCCGACAGCCTTCGTGCGGGATCTCGCCGCGCGGTTCCCGGGCGAGGTGCCCGATCTGGCGGTGGCCCGCCCCACGCTCGAGGACGTGTACCTGTCGATGATCGGAGAGTCCGCATGACCGCCGTCCGCGAAGGCGCCGTGCTGCCGTCGGTGGTGGCCGTCTGCCGGATCCGCGCCGGCGTGGAGCTCAAGGAGTTCTTCCGGCAGCGCGAGGCCGTCGTCTTCACCCTGATGTTCCCGGTGATCCTGCTGCTGGTGTTCGGGGCCGTCCTGAACTACGACATCGGCCACGGCGTCACCTTCACGCAGTACTTCATGGCCGGGATCGTCGCTGCGGGCATCCTGGGCGCCGGCCTGCAGAACATGGCGATCGGCATCGCCACCGAGCGCTCCGACGGCACCCTCAAGGGCCTGGCCGGCACGCCGATGCCCAAGGCCGCCTACTTCGTGGGCAAGATCGTGCAGGTCCTGGTCGTCACGGTGCTGATCGAGGCGATCCTGCTGTTCGTCGGCGCCGTGTTCTACGGCGTCACGCTCCCGTCGGGCAGCCACTGGCTGACGTTCGCCTGGGTCACGGTGCTCGGGTCGGCGGCCTGCACGCTGCTCGGCATCGCGATCTCCAGCCTGGCCAAGAACGGCCGCTCGGCGTCGGCGACGGTCACGCCCATCGCGCTCGTGCTGGAGTTCATCTCCGGCGTCTTCTTCCGGTTCAGCCAGGTGCCCACCTGGATGCAGACGATCGCCGCGCTGTTCCCGCTCAAGTGGATGGCGCAGGGGCTGCGCTCGGTCTTCCTGCCCGAGGCCCTGGCCGCCCAGGAACCCGCCGGCTCCTGGGAGCTCGGCCGGGTCGCCCTCGTGCTCGGCCTGTGGTGCGTCATCGGGCTGCTGCTGTGCATCCGCACGTTCCGCTGGCAGGACCGGTAACACTGTCGTCCTCCGGACGACCCCGCGGCCAATTGCCGTCCCCTGCGGCATGAGCCGTTGAGTCGCTCGATCGCGGGACCCTCCGGGACCCACTCCTCGAGACAGGTAACTTCCCTGCGTGGCTTCCCCGCTGACCCTCGATTCCGTCCGCGCCGCGCCGAAGGTCCTCCTGCACGACCACCTGGACGGCGGCCTGCGCCCGCAGACGGTGCTCGAACTGGCCGACGAGGCCGGGTATCGCGACCTCCCGGCGGCGGACGCCGAGAGCCTGGGCCGCTGGTTCCGCCAGGCGGCCGACTCCGGGTCGCTGGTGCAGTACCTGGAGACGTTCGCGCACACCGTCGGCGTGATGCAGCGCCCCGAGGCCATCCACCGGGTGGCCCGCGAGTGCGCCCTCGACCTCGCCGCCGACGGCGTCGTGTACGCCGAGGTCCGGTTCGCTCCGGAACTGTCGACCGCGCAGGGGCTGGCGATCGAGGACGTCGTCGAGGCGATGGTCGACGGGTTCTCCCACGGCAGCCGCGAGGCCACCGAGGCCGGCACCCCGATCCAGGTCGGGGCGCTGCTGTGCGCGATGCGCCAGAACGACCGGTGGGACGAGGTCGCCGGCCTGGTGATCCGCTACCGGGACGCGGGCGTGGTCGGCTTCGATCTCGCCGGACCGGAGATCGGCTTCCCGCCCGACCGGCACCCGTCGGCGATCGGCATGCTCGTCGGCGCGGGCGCGCATCGCACCATCCACGCCGGCGAGGCCGACGGCATCGAGAGCATCCGCGCGGCCCTGGACGGCGCCCACGCGGAGCGGCTGGGCCACGGCGTGCGGATCGCCGACGAGGTGGGCGACGACGGCATGCTCGGCCCGGTGGCGCGGCGGGTGCGCGACGAGCAGGTGACGTTGGAGATCGCGCCGTCGTCCAACGTGCAGACCGGCGCCTACCCCTCGCTGGCCGCCCACCCGGTCGACCGGCTGCACCGGCTCGGCTTCGCGGTGACGCTGAACACCGACAACCGGCTGATGAGCGGCGTCTCGGCCAGCAGTGAGATGCACGACGTCGCCACCACGTTCGGGTGGTCGTGGGACGACGTCCGCACGGTCACCGAGCGGGCCGTCGCGGGTGCGTTCCTGCCCGGTTCCGAGCGGGACCGGCTCCTGAACGACGTCGTCCGGCCCGGGTACGCGGCGCTCGGGGACTGACCCGTCGGGGGTGGGCGTGATCGTGCCCACGCCCCGCTCGGGAATCGCGGGCTGATCTTCGCTGCTAACCTAGGCGTACCGGCACATCGGCCGGTCATCCTCCCGGGCGGTTTGTCCGGGCATGAGCGCATCCGTGCAGATCCCGCGTTCCACACCTGGGCGCAGACGATCGCCAGTGAGGACGCCGGCCCAGCCGTGTGCCCTTCCTTTTCCACGGGACGCGCTCCGAGTTGTTACGGAGCCCCACCCCGCATGACTTTGGTCCACCCTGTCTCGTTCGAGTCGAACGACGCCGAGAACACCACTGAGCACACCCCCGAGCACACCCCCGGCACCGTCGAGACCCCGGCCGAGCCGGCCGGCCCGACGTTCCACCAGCTGGGCCTGCCCCAGACGCTCGTCACGGCCCTCGAGCGCCGCGGCATCCACCGTCCGTTCGCCATCCAGACCTCCGCGCTCCCCGACGCCCTCGCCGGCCGGGACGTGCTGGGCAAGGCGGCGACCGGTTCGGGCAAGACCCTGGCCTTCGGCCTGCCGCTGCTCGCCCGCATCGGCGCCGAGGTCAAGAACGGCCGGCGCGCTCCCCGCGGGCTGGTCCTCGTGCCGACCCGCGAGCTCGCCCAGCAGGTGCACGACAACCTGGCCCCCCTCGGGCAGGCCATCGGCGTGCAGCTGGCCACCGTCTACGGCGGTGCCCCCATGTACCGCCAGATCCAGCAGCTGCGGCGCGGCGTCGACGTCATCATCGCCACCCCGGGCCGGCTGCAGGACCTGATCAGCCAGGGCGAG
>DASYGS010000145.1:0-12027 GCA_035999465.1 Blastococcus sp.
CCCCCCCGCGACTCCGTCAGCTGTCAGATCGCGTGGCCGAACGAGAAGACGCCGTCCGGGTCGACGGTGCGCTTGACCGCCCGCAGCCGCTCCAGCGACGCCGGCGGGTAGGCCGCGGCGACCTCGTCGGGTCCGGAGACGTCGCCCAGGAAGTTGATCATCATCTCCGGCGCCTTCCACGGCGCGAGCGCACCCAGGACGCCGCGGACGACGACCGGCACGACCTGCGCCAGCTCCGGGACGCCGGGGCCGATCGCGTAGACCGAGTACGCGGCGCTGCGCCCCGGGACGGCGTTCGGCACGGTCGCCGGGCGGCCCAGCGCGCCGCCCATCAGCCGGATCTCGGCGATGATCAGCGGGACGTCCAGCTGCGGCCCGGCCGCGGCGAGGAATGCGTCCACCGCCTCCTCGGTCAGGTCGGTGAGCAGCATGCCCTTCTCCCAGGCCGGCAGCGGGTCGACCGGATCCATGTGGATGCCGTCGGTCTCGTCGGTCCGCATCGGGCCCACGAAGCCGAGCAGGATCGTGCCGGCGGCCTTCATCGGCGCGAGCAGCCGCTCGGCCTCGTCGGGGTCGGCCCCGGCGTAGGCGAACCGCAGATGGACGACGGTCTGCCCGCGCAACTGCGGTGGCAGCTCCTCCAGCGGCGGGATCCGCAGCACCGCGATCGAGGTGCTCACCTCCTCCGGCATCGTCGGCGCCCACGCGCGGAACCGGTGCACGAGCGCCGCGGCGTCGTCGGCGGCGAAGAAGATGCCGCCGCCGAACAGCGAGGGCACCGGCACGAGCTCGAACTCCAGCGCGGTGACGATGCCGAGGTTGCCCTTGCCGCCTCGGATCGCCCAGAACAGCTCGGGCTCGGAGTCGGCGCAGACCCGGTGCATGCGGCCGTCGGCGGTGACGATCTCGACGGCCTGCACGTGGTCGGCGGCGAAGCCGTGCAACCGGCCGAGGGAGCCCATCCCGCCGCCCAGGGTGTAGCCCACGACGCCGACGTCGGACGACGAGCCGCACAGCCCGGCCAGCCCGAACTCGGCGGCGGCCTGCATGACGCGCACCCACTTGACGCCGGCCTCGACGCGGGCGGTGCGCCGGTCGGGGTCGATGTGCAGGCCCTGCATGCGGCGGGTGGTGACCATCATCGAGCCGGCCGCGTTGCGGACCGGCCCGTGGCCGGTGGCCTGGACGGCGACGTGCAGGTCGTGCGCGACGGCCCAGGTGACCGCGGCGGCGACGTCGGCGGCGCAGGTGGCGCCGACCGCGATCGCCGGCGTGTGCTGGATCGCCACGTTCCACGTCGCCACCTCGGCGGCCAGTCCGTCGTCGCCGGCGACGTAGACCGGGCCGTGCACCTGGCTGCGCAGCTGGGCGACGTCGACCGGGGAGAAGGCCGGCGCCAGCGTGTCGACCACGTCGTCGTCGAGGGCGGGGAACTCGGTGAGACTCATCAGGGCTGTTCCTCTTCGCGGTCCGCGGCGGCGGCCGCGGGGATGATCTGGACGACGGAAGAGTCGCCGTCCCCCCTTGCCGGATACTTGCGCGCGACTAGGACGCTCACTTGGACCGCGCCGGAGCGGCCGCCGCGCCGAAACGGGTGCCGCTGCGCCCGCGTGCCTGGGAGCATCCGCCGGTGCGCTACCGCGTCCTCGGGCCGCTCGAGGTGACCGGTCCGGGCGGTCGCGTCCTCGACGTGGGCGGCGCGAAGCCCCGCGCACTGCTGACCCTGCTGCTCGCCGAGGCGGGCCGGGTGGTGAGCGTCGACCGGATCGTCACGACGCTCTGGGGCGACGCCCCTCCCCCCACGGTCACCGGCACCCTGCAGGCCTACGTCTCCCACCTGCGCCGCGTGCTCGAGCCCGACCGCGGCCCCCGCGAGGCACCCGCCGTGCTGCTGACGCGGCCCCCCGGTTACCTGCTGCGGGCCGACCCCGCCGACCTCGACCTGCTGCGGTTCGCGTCGCTGGTCGAGGAGGGCGACTCCGCCGTCGAGCGGGGCGACCCGGCCGCCGGCGTCCTCCTGCTCGACGAGGCGCTGGCACTCTGGCGGGGCGAGCCGCTCGCCGAGCTGGGCGACCAGCCGGCCGCGGCCACCGACCGGCTGCGGCTGGCCGAGCTGCGGGTGCGCGCGCGGGAGCGCCGCTGCGACGCGCTGCTGGCGATGGGCCGCCCGGAGGCGGCCGTGCCCGATCTGCAGCACCTGGTCGCGGAGAACCCGCTGCGCGAGCGCCTGTGGGCCCGGCTGGTCACCGCCCTCTACGCCGCCGACCGCCAGGCCGACGCCCTGGACGCCTGCCGGCGCTGCGCGGAGCTGCTCCGCGACGAGCTCGGCATCGACCCGGGGCCGGAGCTGCGCGATCTCGAGCAGGCCGTGCTCCGGCAGGATCCGCGGCTGCTGGAGCGGGTGCCGCGGCCGGTGCTGCCGGCGACGGCGCCGACGGCGGAGCCCGGACCGCTCGTGCCCGGCGCCGGGACGCTGGTGGGGCGCCGCGCCGAGCTCGCGTCGCTGCGGACCGTCGCGGGGCAGGTGAGCGGCGGCCGCGCCGCGGTGCTCGTCGTCGAGGGCGAGGCCGGCATCGGCAAGACGCGCCTGGCCGAGGCCGCGGCCGAGGGGGGCCGCGCGGCCGGCTGGGCGGTCGCGTGGAGCCGCTGCGCCGACGACGCCGGAGCCCCCGCGCTGTGGCCGTGGACCCAGGCCCTGGAGCAGCTCGGCCAGCCGGAGCTGACCCCCGGATCCGACGACGGCGCGGACGCCGATGCCGCCAGGTTCCGGCTCTTCCAGGATCTCCGCGCACGGCTCACCGCCGCCGCCGCGGACCGGCCGACGCTCGTCGTCCTCGACGACCTGCAGGGCGCCGACACGGCGTCGGTGCAGCTGCTCGGCCTGCTCGCCCGCCACCTGCCGCGGGCACCGGTGCTGCTGGTGGTCACCGCCCGCACCGTCGGGGAGGAGCTGCCCGAGGCGGTGGCCGACTGCCTGGCCCGGATGGCCCGCGAGCCCACGGCCACCTGCCTGCGGCTGACCGGCCTGGGGACCGACGACGTGGCGGCCCTGCTCACCGCGCAGCTCGGCGCCCCGGGGGAACGGTCGCTGGCCGCGACGGTGCACGACCGCACCGGCGGCAACCCGTTCTTCGTCGTCGAGCTGTCGCGCTGGATGGTCGGCGCGCACGACCTGACCCTGGACTCGGTGCCGGTGCCTCCGTCGGTGGTCGAGGTGCTTCGCACCCGCCTGGCCCGGCTGCCGCAGGGCACCCGCGACGTGCTGGACCTGGCCGCGGTGGCGGGGCGCGAGGTGACCCTCGACGTGCTCGAGGCCGCCGGCGCACCGGCCGAGGAGGTGCTGGCGGCGCTCGACCCGGCCGTCGCCGTCGGGCTGGTGGTCGAGGGCCGGCGTCCGTGGAGCTGGCGGTTCACGCACGCCCTGGTGCAGGAGGTGCTGGTCGGCGACCTGCCGGCGGTGCGCCGTGCCCGGCTGCACGCCCGGATCGCCGCCGCCCTCGAGCGGGGCACTCCGGACGACGCGCTGGTCGAGCGGCTGGCCCACCACTACGTCGAGGCGCTGCCGGTGGCCGGCCCGGCGCCCGCCCGCCGGTACTCGGCGGCCGCCGCGGCCGCCGCCCGGGCCCGGCTGGCCCACGGGGAGGCGGCCGGCCACACCAGGCGCGCGCTGGCGCTGCTCGACCCGGCCGAACCGGACGCCGCCCGCACCCGGCACGACATGCTCACCGCGCTCGGCAACGACCTGCTGCGCAGCGGCCAGCTCATGGAGGCCCGCGAGGTGGTCGCCGAGGCGATCACCGTGGCCCGGCAGCTGGGCGACCGCGCCTGCATGGCCGAGGCGGCCGCGGTCTGGGGCAGCGTCACGCTGTGGAACTGGCGCCCGCACGGCGTGGTCGACGACGACATGGTCGCGCTGGTGGAGGGCCTGCTGGCCGAACGCGACGGCGTCGGCGACGAGGCGATGACCGCCCGGCTGCTGGGCACCCTGGGCGTGGAGCTGGCGTTCGGGCCCGACGACCGCGGGGTGCGGGCGGCCCGCCGTGCCGTCGAACTGGCCCGCGGCCTCGGCGACCCGGAGCTGCTCGGCCGCACGCTGAACAACTTCAGCCTGGCCGTGTGGGGGCGCCCGGGCGCCGCCGAGGTGCGTCTCGCCGCGGCCGACGAGTCGCTGGCCATGGCCGGCAACGGGCTGCCCCGGCGCACCGAGTTCATCGCCCGCCTGCACCGGGCCGCGCTGCGCCTGCACCTGGGCGACCTCGCCGGTTTCGAGGAGGACCACGCCCAGGGACGCCGGCTGGCCGTCTCCCTCAGCGGCCCCGAGGTGCGCCCGCACGTGCTCTGGCAGGCCGGTGGACTCGCCTGGCTGCGCGGGAACGCCGCGCGGGCCGAGGAGCTGACGACCGAGGCGTACGAGCGCTTCCGGCGGGTGACCCCGCACGCCCGCCACGCCTACGCCGCGCACCAGTTCGCGCTGCGGCGGGCCGACCACCGGCTGGGCGACGCGATCGCGCTGCTGGTCGAGACCGGCGACGAGGGCAACCCGATGCTGCAGGAGATGGCGGTGCTGGCCGCCGCCGAGAGCGGTGACCTCGCCGAGGCCCGGCGGCTGCGCGCCCGCTGGGGCCGCACGCTGGTGCGCGACTGGGCCAGCGACGTCGCCGTCCTGCTGCAGGCCGAGTCGGCCCTGTGGCTGGGCAGCGAGCGCGACTGGGCCGGCGCCGTCGAGACCCTCCTCCCGTTCCAGGGGCGGCAGGCGGTGCTCGGGACGCCGGCGCTCACCCTGGGCGCCTACGACGAGCTGCTGGGCCGGATCGCCGAGCGCCGCGGGGACCTCGACGAGGCCCGGCGCTGGTGGGCGGCGGCCCGCGACCAGGGCCACCTGGTGGGGTCACCGCACCAGGTCGCGCTGGCGGAGTCGCACCTCGCCCGGGTCGCCGCGCCGTCGACGGTCTGACGGGGTCAGGCGGGGAGCTCCCGGCCGTACCGCAGCAGGACGACGCCGTTGCCGAACGTCCGCGTCTCCAGCAACTCCAGCGAGGTCAGGGCGCCGGACCCCCGGAAGAACGGCGTGCCCGCGCCGACCACCACCGGGTGCACGAAGATCCGGTACTCGTCGATCAGGTCCAGCCGCCGGAAGGTGTCGACCAGGTCGGCGCCGCCCACCACCATGTCGCCGCCCGGCTGGGCCGCGAGCGCGCGCATCTCGGCGGCGTCGACCTCCCGGCGGACCGTGGTGTTCCAGCGCGTGTCCTCCAGCGTCCGGGAGAACACGATCTTGGGCTTGTCGACCCAGATCCGGCCGAACTCGGCCAACAGCGGGTCAGCGTCCGGGTCCTCGGCGGCGGCCGGCCAGACCGAGGCCATCAGCTCGTGGGTCACCCGGCCGTCGAGGAACACGCTCATCGGCGCCAGGTAGTCGTTGAAGTAGGCGTGCACCTCCTCGTCCACCCGGTGCCAGGAGAGGTCGTGCCCCGGCCCCTCGAAGTAGCCGTCGACCGACACCGAGGTGCTCACGAGGATCTTCCGCATTCGCCGTCCTCTCTTCTACGAGCCTCAGTGCGCGGTGCTTTCGTGGGAAAAGGCTCGGTCACCGGGTGGTGGCGATCCCGCCGTCGACGGCGATGACCGAGCCGGTCACGTACGAGCCGGCGCGGCTGGTCAGGAAGACGACGACGCCGGCCATGTCGTCGGGCCGCCCGATCCGGCCCAGCGGCGAGCGGGCGGCGATCTCCTTGCCGAACGTCTCGAGCGTCGCGTGCATCATCTTCGATTCGAACGGGCCCGGGGCGACCGCGTTCACGGTGATCCCGCGGGGGCCGAGCTCCTTGGCCAGCACCCGCGTGAGGTGGTGCAGCGCCGCCTTGCTGGTCGAGTACGAGTACGTGTGCATCGGCGGGACGTGCAGCCCGTCGATGCTGCCGACGTTGACGATGCGCGCCGGGTCGTCGTCGGTCGCGCCCTCCTCGAGCAGCGGCAGGAACGCGCGGGTGAGGAAGAACGGCGACTTCAGGTTCAGGTCGAGCACCTTGTCCCAGGCCGACTCCGGGAACGTCTGCAGCGGCTCGCCCCAGGTGGCGCCCGCGTTGTTGACCAGGATGTGCAGCTGGTCCTCGCGCGTGCCCACCTCGGCGGCCAGCCGCGTGCACTCCGCCTCGCTCGACAGGTCGGCCGGGATCGAGATCACCCGGTGACCGCCCAGCTCGGCGACGGCGGCGTCGCCGGCCTCGGCCTTGCGGGAGCTGATGTAGACCCGCGCACCGGCCTGGAGCAGTCCGCGGGCGATCATGAGGCCGATCCCGCGGGTGCCACCAGTGACGACGGCGACCTTGCCGGTCAGGTCGAACAGCTCCACGGGTACCTCCGGAAGGCTCGCCCGGGCGTCGGTGACCGGGGTCCTCGCGACCTTATCCAGCGGGTTGGGCCGGGGTAACGGGCCCGGCGACGGCGGCCTGTGCCAGCCTCTGCCCATGATCGCGACCGGGTCCCCCGAGCCAGCCGCCGCGGCCGACCGCCCCATGGGCGCCAGCAGCGAGGTCGGCCGGCTGCGGACCGTGCTGCTGCACCGGCCCGGACCGGAGCTGCGGCGGCTCACCCCGCGGAACAACGACCAGCTGCTCTTCGACGGCGTCCCCTGGGTGGCCCGCGCCCAGGAGGAGCACGACGCGTTCGCGGCTGCCCTGACCGGACGCGGCGTCGAGGTGCTGCACCTGGACCGGCTGCTCACCGAGGTGCTGTCCTTCCCGTCGGCGCGGGCCGAGCTGATCGCCGCGGCCGTCGACGACCCGCGGCTGGGCGCGAGCCTGCAGCGCAGCGCGTCCACGCACCTCGCCGGCCTCGCACCCGACGACCTCGCCGCCACCCTCATCGCCGGGCTCGCCCACGACGAGCTGCGCGGCGGGCACGGGCTGGCCTACCAGGTGATGGACCGCGGCGATTTCGTCGTCCCGCCGCTGCCCAACCTGCTGTTCACCCGCGACTCCTCGGTGTGGATCGGCGACGAGGTCGCGGTCACCTCGCTGGCCATGCCGGCCCGGCACCGGGAGAGCACGATCACCGCCGCCGTGTACACCCACCACCCGCGCTTCGCCGGCGTCGAGCAGCTCTACGGCGCCCACCTCGAGCACCTCGAGGGCGGCGACGTGCTGCTGCTGGCCGCCGGCGTGGTGGCGGTCGGCGTGGGCGAGCGGACGACGCCCGGGGGCGCCGAGCGCCTGGCCCGGCGCCTGTTCGCCCGCGGGCTGGCCCGCACGGTGCTCGTCGTCCCCATCGCGCAGCAGCGGGCCACCATGCACCTGGACACCATCGCCACGATGGTCGACGCCGACGCCATGGTCATGTACCCGGCCATCGCCGACTCGCTGGCCGCCTGGACCGTCACCGCCCCCGACGGCGTGGCCGACGACGCCGACACCGCCGAGCTCGCCGTCGCCGGGCCGCAGCCGTTCGTGGTCGCGGCCGCAGCCGCCATGGGCATCGACCGGCTGCGCGTGATCGACACCGGACTCGACCCGGTCACCGCCGAGCGCGAGCAGTGGGACGACGGCAACAACACCCTCGCCCTGGCCCCGCGGCTGGCCGTCGCCTACGAGCGGAACACGGTCACCAACGCCGCGCTGCAGGCGGCCGGCATCGAGGTGATCGCGATCGCGGGCTCGGAGCTGGGCAGCGGCCGCGGCGGCCCCCGGTGCATGTCCTGCCCCATCACCCGCGAGGCCATGTAGGACCGTCCGGCCCAGCCGCGCCCCCGGCCGGGCGGCTACGTGCCGGCCCGTCCCGAGGCGACCTCGGCGGCCGTCCAGTAACCGGTGTCGATCAGGTCCTGCTGGATGTCGTCCTTGTAGACCGTGACGACGGGCAGCAGGTACGACGGGACGACCGTGACCCCGTTGTCGTAGGTCACGGTGTCGTTGGCCGCGGGCGTCCGCTTCTGCAGCAGGTCCTGCGCTGCGGCGACGGCCCGTGCGGCCAGCCTGCGGTTGTCCTTGAAGATCGTGGAGCTCTGGATCCCCTCGCTGATCAGCTTCACCGAGGCGATCTCGGCGTCCTGCCCGGTGACCGGCGGCATCGGGGCCCCCTCGGCGCCGTAGCCGGCGTTCTGCAGCGCGGTGATGATGCCGCGGGACATGCCGTCGTAGGGCGAGAGGACCCCGTCGACCCTGGTGCCGTCGTTGTAGCTCTTGATCAGCAGGTCCTGCATCCGCTGCCGCGCCGTCTCCTGCTGCCAGCGGGGCGTCGCCGTCTGCTGGATCGTGGTCTGACCCGACTTCACCTTCAGGGTGCCGTCGTCGAGGTAGGGCCCGAGGGTGTCCATCGCGCCGTCGAAGAAGAAGTGCGCGTTGTTGTCGTCGAGCGAGCCGGCGAACAGCTCGATGTCGAACGGGCCGGTGGCCGGGCCCTTCGAGCCGTCCTCCTTCAGCAGACCGAGGCCGGTGAGCAGCGCATTCGCCTGCGCGACGCCGACCTCGTAGTTGTCGAAGCTGACGTAGAAGTCGACGTTCCTGCTGTTGCGGATCAGCCGGTCGTAGGCGATGACCGGGATGTGCTCGTCCGCGGCGTCCTGCAGTTGGCTGCCGAGCGCGGTGCCGTCGACGGCGGCGATGATCAGCAGGTCGACGCCGTGGGTGATCATCTGGTCGACCTGCTGCGCCTGGGTGGGGACGTCGTCGCCCGCGTACTGCAGGTCGACCCGGTAGCCCTTGGCCTCCAGCTGCGACGTCACCGCCCTGCCGTCGGCGATCCAGCGCTCCGACGTCCGCGTCGGCAGCGCGACGCCGATGGTCATGCCCTTCGGGGCAGAACTGCCGCCCGGCCCGGCCCCTCCGCAGGCCGCCAGCCCGAGCGCGATGACTGCGCCCACGGCGGCCATGCCGAGCTTCCTGCCCACGTGTCTGCCTTCCCCTCGAGGCATCGCCCCCGGCCGAGGGACTCCCGGCGCCGGGAGTCCCCGCCGACCGTCAGCGCAGGGTGATCTGGCGGGAGAGCAGCCCGGCCCGCGAGCGGCGCTCGTCGGCGCTGAGCTCGCCGGTCACGGCCAGCGCCTGCTCGAGCCGCGTCTGGAACTCGGTGGCGGGCCCGATCCAGTTCTCCGCCGGCACGTCGGCCGGCAGGTCCCAGACGGGGACGACGAGCCCGAGCGCGCGGAACGCCCCGGCGTAGCGGGTGCCCTCCCCCAGGGTCAGCTGCTCCGCGGCGCCCAGCCGGGCCATGGCGTCGAGCAGCTTCTCCTCCGGCTCGGGCCGGACCCAGCGCAGGTGGGCCCGCTCGTTGCCGGGGCGCACCCAGTAGGCCGCCTCGAGGCCGGCCAGCCGCACGGTCGGCAGGATCGCCTCGTTGGCGTGCTCGAGACCGGCCAGCGCGGCGGCGTCGGGATCGGTGCCCTCCAGCCAGAACCCGAAGGTGTCGTGCACGGTCACCTCGAAGGGCGCCGAGAGGTCGAGCAGGTCCTGCAGGCGGGGACCGGCCGAGCCGGCGGCCCCGACCGGGCCCGGGTCGACCGGGGTGCCGGCCGGCGCCTCGAGCGCGGCGGCCAGCGCCGTGCCGATGTCGCGGCTCACGTCGTCCGACGACGTCTGCATCTGGACGCCGAGCAGGATCTCGCCGCTGGCCCGCACCAGCGCGGGGGCACCGCCGGGCAGCACGCTGACCAGCGTGACCTCGCGCCCCTCCGTCGTGCGCAGGGTGGCGGTGGCGGCCGAGACGAGCTCCCGCAGCGCCACCCAGTCGACCTCCCCCGGCAGCCCCTCGAACGGCCGGGAGACCGGCGGCGCGTAGGTCGAGCCGTGGCAGTGCTTGTAGCGGCGACCCGACCCGCACGGGCAGGGCGCCTTCGGGTTCACGCCCTCCTGGGCGGCATGGGCGGGACGGCGGGTCGCGGATCGGGCCATGCCGAGCAGCGTAGGTGGGAGCGCCGCCGGGGCGGTCGCCGGACTTAGGGTCGGTCCCGTGACCGCGACCGTGCCCCCGCTCGACCTCGGCGACCCCGCGGTGGTGGCCGACCCGTACCCCGCGTTCTCCCGGGCGCGCGCGGTCGCGCCGGTGCAGTGGCACGAGGGCCTGGGCCTCTGGCTGGCGTTCACCCACGCCGACTCCAACGCCGTCCTGCGCGACCGGCGGCTGGGCCGGATCTGGCGGGACAGGACGCCCGCCGAGCGGTTCGGGAGCTTCAACCTCATCCACCGCAACGCGATCCTGGAGATGGAGCCGCCCGACCACACCCGGCTGCGGCGGCTGATCAGCACCGCTTTCGCGCGCGGGCACGTCGAGCGGCTGCGGCCGTGGGTGCAGGAACTGGCCCGCGGGCTCGTCGACGCCATGGTCGAGCGGTCGGGCGGAACCGAGGCGGTCGACGTCCTCTCCGGGATGGCCGTGGAACTCCCGGTCGCCGTCATCGCGGAGCTGCTCGGCGTCCCGGAGTCCGACCGCCCGCTGCTGCGGCCGTGGTCCAACGCGATCGTGAAGATGTACGAGTACGGGCGGACGACGGAGGTCGAGGACTCCGCCGAGCGGGCGGCCGCCGAGTTCGTCGCCTACCTGCGCACCCTGGCCGCCGAGCGCCGGAAGGCCCCCGGCGACGACCTGCTCTCCCACCTGGTGGGCGTCCGCGACGCCGAGGGCGACCGGCTCACCGAGGACGAGCTGGTCACCACCTGCATCCTGCTGCTCAACGCCGGGCACGAGGCGACGGTCAACGTCAGCGGCAACGGGCTGCTCGCCCTGCTGGAGCACCCCGACCAGCTGCAGCGCCTGCGCGCGGACCCCGGCCTGCTGCCGACGGCGATCGAGGAGCTCATGCGCTTCGACTCGCCGCTGCAGCTGTTCGAGCGCACCGCCACCGAGGACGTCGCGATCGGCGGCGTGACCGTGGCGGAGGGCCAGAAGATCGCCGCACTGCTCGGGGCGGCCAACCGCGACCCGGCGGCGTTCACCGATCCGGACACCCTCGACGTGGGCCGCACCGACAACCCGCACATCTCGTTCGGGGCCGGCGTCCACTTCTGCATCGGGGCGCCGCTGGCCCGCGTCGAGCTCCAGGCGTCGTTCGGCGCGCTGCTCGACCGCACGTCGCGGCTCGAGCTCGCCCACCCCGCGAGACGCCGTCCCGAGTTCGTGATCCGCGGCCTCGCCGAACTGCCCGTCGTGCTCTGTCCATAGTCGGCCTCCGGCCTCCAACGCGGCCAGGAGCCGTTCCCCGGCCCGCTGAGCCGATCAGCCACTCCTCGCGGAACCCTCCGGGCCCCACTCGTCACGGCAACCCCGGCCAACGGCCGTTCCCCGGCGGGAGGCGGTGGAACGTGAGCCCGGTCACTGGCAGGATCCGGTCATGCGCGGCCTCATGCAGGACTATCCGCTGACGATCGACGCGATCTTCCGGCACGTCGAGAAGCACTTCGGCGACCAGGCCATCGCCACCAACGGCCCGGACGGCGTCGTGCGGACGACGTACGCGGACTGGGCGCAGCGCACCCGCCGGCTCGGCGGCGTGCTGGACGGGCTCGCAATCTCCGACGGGGGCCGGGTGGGCACCTTCGCCTGGAACTCCGCGCGGCACATGGAGCTGTACTTCGCCGCGCCGTCGACGGGGCGGGTCCTGCACACGCTCAACATCCGGCTGTTCCCCGAGCAGCTGACCTACATCGCCAACCACGCCGAGGACGAGGCGGTCTTCGTCGACCGCACGCTGCTGCCGCTGCTGTGGCCGGTGATCGACTCCATGAAGACGATCCACACCGTCGTCGTGATGGACGACGGCGGGGACAACGAGATCCCCGACGACCGGCGCGTGCTGCTCTACGAGCAGTTGCTGGCCGAGGCCGAGCCGGTCGAGTTCCACGTCACGGACGAGAGCCGCGCGGCGTCGATGTGCTACACGAGCGGCACCACCGGCAACCCGAAGGGCGTCGTCTACTCGCACCGCTCGACGTACCTGCACACGATGGGCGTGATCAGCGGCAACGCCCTGGCCCTCACGCTGGACGACGTCGCGCTGCCCATCGTGCCGATGTTCCACGCCAACGCCTGGGGCCTCGC
>DASYGS010000011.1:0-88029 GCA_035999465.1 Blastococcus sp.
CTCGTGGTCGACCTCGTCCGGGCGTACACCGACCCGGGGGGACCGTTCGAGCTGCCCGACGCCGGGTCCGCGGTGGCGGCGACGGCCGCGCTGGTCGACGCCGCCCGCGAGGCCGGGCGGCCGGTGGTCTGGACGGCGGTCCGCTACGCCCCCGGGCTGGCCGACGGGGGCCTGTTCGTGCGCAAGGTGCCGGCGCTGGCCGCCTTCGCCGAGGACGCGCCCGGCGACTGGGGCGAGCTGACCCTGCAACCGGAGCCCGGGGAGGCGGTGCTCGTGAAGCAGTACGCGTCGGCGTTCTTCGGCACCCCGCTGGCATCGGCCCTGCACGCGGCCGGCGTCGACACGCTGGTGATCGCGGGCGTCTCCACGTCCGGCTGTGTCCGGGCCACCGCGATGGACGCGCTCAACTCCGCCTTCCGGCCGCAGGTCGTCCGGCAGGCCTGCGCCGACCGCACGACCGCCCTGCACGAGAACAACCTGGCCGACCTCGACGCCAAGTACGCCGACGTCGTCTCCCTCGAGGAGGCACTCGACCACCTGTGAGCGCTGCCCGGGCCTCCGCGGCCGGACATTTCGGTCTCGTTACAGCTCGTCCCAGGACGGCTCAGCGCGGCTACCCATCGGTAACGCGGTGGCAGCCTCCGTGCTGGGCCCGGGTTCGCCGGGCCGCCGGCGTCGAGGAGGCACCCATGACCTGCACGCACTGCAACGCCGTGGAACAGCGCGGCCGCTACTGCGTCGGCTGCGGAAAGCTGATGCCGCCGTCGGGCCTGCCCGTGCGCCGGGTCCGGCTCGCCCCGCGGTACGACGACGACACGCAGCCGGTCCTGCGGTTCCGTCCCACGCCCCGCCTCCCGCTGCCCGCGGAGCAGGTCGCCGTGGCGACGGCGGCGTACTGAGGGTCTCGGCGGCGGCGTCCTGGGGGAGGTCTGCGGAACCTTGTGCTCTGCCCACCGGGGTGGGCAGAGCACAACGTTGCCGGGACACCATGTCCGCCGCCCGCGCGGGGGACCGGCGCAGCGTGCGTGACGGGTGTCACCGCTAGCAATCTGCTTGCTGAAGTTAGCAGTGGGGGATCGGCGGGCATGGGTCTCTCATGGCCGACAACAGCAAGCTCATCCATCAGCTGCGGGCGCTGGCCCTTCTCACGCAGACCGAAGAGCAGGTCGCCCGCACCCGTATCGCGCAGGCCCGCACCGAGGCCGTCCGCCGCGAGCTCACCCAGAACGCCGACCACGCCGGCGAGCGCAGCATTCTCATCACCGAGCAGCTGCGCGCCCTCGGTGGCGTGCCGGACGTCGTCACCCCGGCCCTGGGGCGCGTGAGCGCGACCCTCAAGGCCACCTTCGAGCAGGCGTTCCCGCTCGAGGAGGCGCTGCTCAGCGACCTGCAGCTCGAGCACCAGCTGCTCGACCGCGCCACCTACCTCAAGGTGCTCGCCGAGAAGAGCGGCACCGCCAAGGTGCGCCAGCTCGCCGAGAAGCTCATCACCGCCCACCAGGCCACGGTCGAGTGGCTCACCGTCGTGCTCGCCGAGGAGGCCCTCGGTGGCCCCGTCGCGCTCGAGGCCACGCCGCTGCAGAAGGTCGCCGGCGGTGCCGCCCGCGCGGTGAACGCCCCGGTGCGCTTCTGGGCCAACACGGTGAACAACGCCGTCGACACGGTGAAGCAGGCCGGTGACGAGACCACCGAGCGGCTCGGTGCCGTAGCCAACCGTGCGGCCGCCCTCACCGGCGCCGTCCGCGAGACCCTGGCCGCCGGCCGTGGCGCGTCGCTGCGCCGCGCGGAGCAGCTGGCCCGCCGCAACGGCAACACCGACGCCGCCTCGACCGCCAAGGCCGCCCGGGAGGAGCTCGGCGACGTCTCCGCCGACGAGCTGCCGATCCGCAACTACGACTCGCTCTCGGTGGCCGACGCGGTGAAGGCCGTCAAGAACCTCAAGACGGCGCACGACATCAACGTCGTGATCCGCTACGAGGAGACCCACAAGGACCGCTCGAGCGTCAGCAGCGCCGCGCAGACGCAGCTCGCCGAGCTGGCCAAGGAGGCCGTGGGCGTCAGCAGCTGACCCCGCGCCACCCTTCGGAGGGCCCGCATCCCGTCGTCGGGGTGCGGGCCCTCCGCGCGTCGGCGGGAGGCCCGCCCGGGTGATGTCGCGGGCGTCACCCGCGGTGGGGGTTTGGTCCCCCCGGTCGAGCGGGGAAGCCCAGGGCATGAACATCAGCCCCGAGGCGCTGGAGGCGGAGTTCTCCCTGTCCACCGCAGCGACCCGCCTGGACTTCCTGAGCCGCCGCGACAGCGGCGACACCGCGCTGAACACGGTGCGTGACGTGGACGCGGACGGGGACCAGGACCACTGGGAGTCCCTGAAGGTGACGGACACGTCGCTGGACGTCGACGAGTCGCTGGAACTGCTCGCGCTGGGCGAGGTCATCTCGCGCAAGGCCCACGACAGCCGGCTGGTCGGCGTCCGGGCGGCACTGCGCGGGGGCGCGACCTGGGAGCAGATCGCCGTCGCCCTCGGTGTCACACCGCAAGAGGCCTGGGACGACTTCTCCGCCTCGATCGCCGAGGGCCTCGAGACCGGTGCCGCCGACGCGGCGCGGGAGCTGGCCGGCGCGCGCCCGGCGAACTAGGTCCGGCTGTCGAGGGTCGGCCTGAAGGCGGATTCAGCGCGACCCGCCCGCCAGTGGTGAGCGGTCGGCGCTGAGCGCGGGGCCGTGGCAAGGTCGCTTCCGTGTGCGCCGCCCGGTTCCTGCCCGCCGCAGAGCTGTCCAGTGCGTTCTACCGGCAGGCCGTGGCGCCACTCCTTGCCGGTCGTCCGCACGCGGCGGCGCTGCTCGGTTGGGGTTCAGACGTGCTGGGCTACGACACCGAGCGATCCACCGATCACGGCTGGGGGCCACGCCTGCTGGTCCTTCTCCCGGATCGCGGCGGCGTCGAACCGGTCGAGCAGCTCCTGGACGCCGGGTTGCCGGAGAGCGTTGCCGGCTGGCCGGTTCGCTTCGGCTGGGACGAGGTGTCCCCGTGCCACCACGTCGCCGTCACCACGCTGGCCGACTGGCTCATCGACTTCCTCGGCGTGGACGCCAGCAACGCCATGGGCACGCGGGACTGGCTGCTGACCCCGCAGCAGCGACTGCTCGGCGTGGTCGGTGGGGCGGTCTACGCCGACGCGGACGGCGCACTGGCCGCTGTCCGGGAGGCCTTGACCTGGTACCCGGAGCAGGTCTGGCGGTGGATCCTGGCCTGCCAGTGGCACCGTCTCGCCGAGGAGGAAGCGTTCGTCGCGCGCACCGCCGAGGTCGGTGACGCCACCGGCTCTGCGGTGAACGCCGGCCGGCTGGTCCGCGAGATGATGCGCTTGGCGCTTCTGCTGGACCGTCGCTACGCCCCCTACAGCAAGTGGCTCGGCACCGCCTTTGCTGCCCTTCCGCATCGAGACGGGCTTCCGGAAAGCCTGGCCCGGGCGCTCGCAGCCACGGGGGCGCACGAGCGCGAGGCGGCGCTGGCCGACGCCTGGACCGTCCTCGGTCACCGGCACAACGCGACCGGCCTCACCGGGGTGATTCCGGTGACCATCGGGAGCTACCACAGCCGGCCGGCACAGGTACTGATGGCCGACCGGTTCACCGAGGCCTTGCTGTCCACCGTCAGGGACCCGTTCTTGCGGGCGCTCCCGCCGATCGGCGCCGTCGACCAGGTCACTGACAACACCGAGGTACTGACCCAGCCCACGCTCTACCGGTGCCTCGCTGCCCTCTATGCGGAATCGAGCAGCAGGTCCTAGCGGACCTCCACGCCCTTCCAGAAGGCCACCCGGCCGGTGATCTCCTTGGCGGCGTCCTTCGGCTCGGCGTAGTACCAGACGGCGTCGCGGTTGACCTGACCGTCGATCTCGAGGCTGTAGTAGGAGGCCGTGCCCTTCCAGGGGCACCACGTGTGCGTCTCCGACGGCCGCAGGACGTCGTCCCGCACCGATTCGCGGGGGAAGTAGGCGTTGCCCTCGACGGTGATGATGTCGTCGGATTCGGCGATCGTGATGCCGTTCCAGCTCGCGGTGGTCATGCCCCGATCCTGCACCGTCCGGTGCACGACCGCCCGGCTACCAGCGCAGCGGGTAGATCGTCCGCGACTGGGCCGTGCGACAGGCCCGGCAGTGACCCCAGGTGACGATGTTCAGCGGCGTGGTCGGTTCTCCGCACTCCGGGCACTCGACGACCTCCGTCGCGTGCGCACGGGCCTCGCTGATCTCCTTCGCACGTTCCTCGTGGATGGTCTCGTCGCCCCGGCAGGGGCAGCCGAGATGGGCGTCAGCGCAGCGTCCGGACCGAGTGGTGACGGGGTGCCTCCCGGGAGAAGTGGTGTACACCCCGACGCTACTCAGGCGCGCCAGTACCCGGGGCGGTCGGGACGGGAAAAGCGGTGGGTCCAGCCCATCGGGTGAGCGACGGGACACGCCCTACCGGTGCAGGACGGCGAACGTGGCGACGGCGTGGACCAGGTCGCGGCCGTCCTGCTCGACGTCGGCGTCGCAGACCGTCAGGTGCTCGCCCTGGGTGCGCAGCTGGGCGGTCACCTCGAGGGGGCCGGGCTTGCCCGGGCGGAGGTAGGTGACCGTCAGCTGGCTGGTGGCCGGCACGTCGTCGGCACCGGTGGCGCTCCGGACGGCCATGCCCATGGCGGTGTCGACGAGGGTGGCGAGCACACCGCCGTGCAGCGTCCCCGCCGCGTTGAGGTGCTCCTCCCGTGCCTCGAACCGCACGCGCGCGGTGCCCTCTCCCGTCGCCTCCACCTCGGCGCCGAGTCGCTCGGCGAATCCACCCTCGATCACGTCGTCAGTCACGCGACCTCCCTACCCGCGGTCGGGGCGGGCACTCGGGAGTTGCGGAAGTGGCTGGTGGGGGCGGCGGGCCACCGGACGCCGGTGGGACCTGCCGACCCCAGGAGCAGTCATGACCGACCCCGGTTCGCCCGACGCCAATGCCGCCGCCTCCGGGCCGCCCGCCGGAGCCCCCGTTTCCCCGGCCGCGCCGGCCCGGAAGAGCGGCGCCAAGAAGTGGGTCCGTGCGGGCGGGTCGCTCGTCGTCGCCGCCGTGATCGGCATCGGGTCGAGCACCGGCTGGTTCGGCATCAACGACCCGAAGGTCGGCGACTGCGTGCACACCAAGGGGCAGACCGACTTCGAGGTCGTCGACTGCGGCTCCTCGGATGCGCAGTACAAGGTCGTGGGCATCAACAAGAAGGAGCGGACCTACCCCGAGATGAGGGAGGACCCGACCGTCTGCCAGGCCTTCCAGTCGTGGGAGGTCGCGCTCTTCATCGGCAGTGAGACCGACAAGAGCAAGATCTACTGCGCCGAGCCCGTCTGATCTCCCGCCGCCCCGCCGGCGGGGCACTGGCGGGAGACGAAGAATTTTCGGCTGCCGTGTCGATTCCGTCGGCCGCCGTTCGACGTCAAGGTAGAGCGGGGTCCGTCCCGCCGGAGAGCGATCGGCACAGACCGAGAAGGAGTGGCAGCGATGCGGTACATGGTGATCGTCAAGGCGAACGAGGACTCGGAGAACGGCGTCCTGCCCACCGAGGCGCAACTGGCCGAGATGGGCGCGTTCAACGAGGAGCTGGTGAAGGCCGGCGTCCTGCTGGCGGGGGAGGGACTGCACCCCAGCTCGACCGGGGCGCGCATCCGGTTCGACGCCGAGGGCGGCTCGACCGTGGTCGACGGGCCGTTCGCCGAGACCAAGGAGCTGATCGCGGGCTTCTGGATCCTCGAGGTGTCCTCGCGCGAGGAGGTCCTCCAGTGGATGCGGAAGGCGCCGTTCCGCGGCGCCGAGATCGAGGTGCGTCAGGTGTTCTCGGCCGACGACTTCGGCGACGCGCTGACGCCGGAGCTGCGCGCCCAGGAGGAGCGGCAGCGCGCGACGGCGGCCGCGCAGCACGGCGCCTGACCGCGGGATGAGCGCGGAGATCCCCCGCGTCGAGATCCATCGCGTCGTCGACGCCGTCTGGCGGATGGAGTCGGCGAGGCTGATCTCCGCGCTCACCCGCGTCACCGGCGACCTCGGGCTCGCCGAGGAGCTCGCCCAGGACGCGCTCGTCGCGGCCCTGGAGCGGTGGCCGGAATCGGGCGTCCCGGACCGGCCGGGCGCCTGGCTCATGGCCACCGCGAAACACCGCGCGATCGACGCCTTCCGCCGCGCGCAGCTGCACGAGCGGCGCAGTGCCGAGCTCGGCCGGGAGCTGCGCGCGCAGGAGGCGGCGGAGCCGGACTGGGCGGCGGCCCTGGACGACGTGGTCGAGGACGACGTCCTGCGACTGGTCTTCATCTCCTGCCATCCGGTGCTCTCCCGCGAGGCGCGGGTCGCGCTGACCCTGCGGCTCGTCGGCGGCCTGACCGTCGACGAGATCGCCCGCGCGTTCCTGGTGGCCGAGCCGACCCTGGCGCAGCGGATCGTCCGCGCCAAGCGCACCCTCACCGCGGCCCGGGTGCCCTTCGAGATGCCCGCGGGGGAGGAGTTCACCGCTCGCCTCGGCTCGGTGCTCGAGGTGATCTACCTGATCTTCAACGAGGGGTACGCCGCCACGGCCGGGGAGGACTGGGTGCGCCCGGCATTGTGCCGGGAGGCGATGCGGCTGGGCCGCATCCTGGCCGAGCTGACGCCGGGGGAGTCGGAGGTGCACGGGCTGGTCGCGCTGATGGAGATCCAGGCCTCACGGCTGCCGGCGCGGGTCGGGCCGACCGGCGATCCGGTGCTGCTGCCCGACCAGGACCGCGCCCGGTGGGACCGCGTCCTCATCGGCCGGGGTCTCGCCGCGCTGGACCGTGCGGCGCGGGCCGGCGGGGTGCTCGGTCCGTATGCGCTGCAGGCGGCGATCGGGGCCTGCCACGCCCGCGCCGGCTCGGTCGAGGACACCGACTGGGTGCGCATCGCGGCGCTCTACGAGGCGCTCGCGCAGCGGTCGCCGTCCCCGGTGGTGGAGCTCAACCGGGCGGTGGCGGTGTCCCGGGCCTACGGCCCGGCCGCGGGGCTCGAGCTGGTGGACGCGCTGGTCGACGTGCCGGCCCTGCGCGGTTACCACCTGCTGCCCAGCGTCCGGGGTGACCTGCTCCTGCAGCTGGGACGACGCGAGGAGGCCCGGGCGGAGTTCGAGCGCGCCGCGTCGTCGACCCGCAACGAGCGCGAGCGTGCACTGCTGCTGGCGCGCGCGGCCGACTGCCGTACCGCCGGCGGCTGACCGCCGGTCAGTCGGGCTGGGCGTTCTCGGTCAGCTGGGCCAGGAGGCGGCGGAGCTCGGCGACCTCGGCGTCGTCGAGCCCGGCCCGCAGCCGGCCGTCGAACGAACCCGCGGCGCGGCGCAACCGGAGGAACAGCGCCTCGCCTGCTTCGGTGGGCTGCACCCGCTGGACGCGGCGGTTGCCGGGCGCGCGATTGCGTGTGACGAAACCGGCGCGCTCCATCCCGTCGAGGTGATGGATCAGGGTGGGTTGCCGGACGCCGACCGTCTCGGCCAGCTCGCCCTGGGTGCGGTGGGGGCCGGCCTGCAGCGCGCTCAGCACCAGCCAGGTCGCCGTCGACCCCCCGGCGGCGGTGAGCGCCTCGTCGAACGCCCGGCTCAGTGCCTTGGCGGTGCGGCTCACCAGGAGGCCGACGGGGAGGTCGGAGGGGCTCATGGGGCGACGATAGACGTCAAAAGGTTAGACATCTATCGAAAGGCGGGTGCGTCCGGCCTGGTGAGCGGCCCTTCCCGAGTTGCCGTTCCCTTTTCCGCTCATGATCGTTGACGCCCGTTACCAGGACTTCCCACTGGTCGGGGCGCCGGTTGTGGTGTCTCTCGGGTACCCCTCGCCGCGAGGCGACGGCACACGGAGGGTGGGCGAGACATGCCCGTAGTTCGACAGTTGCGCCGCCGGCTGGCGCTGGCCGGTGCGATCGGAGCGGGAGTTCTCCTCCTGCCCGCGGCGGTTCCCGGGGCGGACGCGGCGACGCCGACGTCCGGAACCGTGACCGACACCGCCACGACCGTCACCTGGACGGCGGGACCGTTCGCCGTCCCCAATGCGACCGGCGCCACCGGTGCCCCGACGTGCAGCCCGGCGACACCGTGCGACGACTACACGCTGACCGTCAGCACCCCGGCCGGGTACGGCACCGGGCACCAGCTGTCGATCAGCGTCTCGTGGCCCAACAGCGCCGCCGACTTCGACCTCTACGTGCTCGACGCCGCTGGGCAGACCGTCGGCACCTCGGCCTCCAGCGCCGACCCCGAACTCGTCGTGCTCCCGCCGGACAGCGGCACCTACACCGTGCGCGTGGTGCCCTACGCCCCGCTCGGTCAGTCGATCACCGGCAAGGCGCAGCTGACCCCGCTGCCGAGCAACCCGCCGCCGGCCGGCTTCCCGAAGCCGGCCTACAAGAACTACGCCGCGCCGACAGCGCTCAAGGACTCGCACAACGCGGGTGAGCCCTCGATCGGGGTCAATCCGAAGACCGGCGCGGTCATGTACCAGTCCTACCTGTCCACGTACCGGGTGACCTTCGGCAACCAGAACCCGGCCCGCGCCACCTGGCTGGACAAGAGCGCGAGCGCCGCCACCGGCTGCCCGCTGGGCAGCACGGAGAGCCTCGACCCGATCCTGGTCACCGACCGGAACACCGGCCGCACGTTCGAGTCACAGCTGCTCGGCAAGGCCGCGGCCACGTGCTACACCGACGACGACGGCAACTCCTGGACCCCGACCCAGGGCTCCGGCATCAACAGCGGCGTCGACCACCAGACGCTCGGCGGGGGCCCTTTCGCGCCGGGCGGCCCGATCGGCCCGCTCACGAGCTACAAGGACGCCGTCTACTACTGCTCGCAGGACATCGCCGACGCCTCGTGCGCGGTCAGCCAGACGGGCGGTCTGACCTTCGGGCCGGCCGTGCCGATGTACAGCACGCTCGACTGCGGTGGCCTGCACGGGCACGTGAAGGTCGACCCGTCCAGCGGCACGGTCTACGTGCCCAACAAGGGCTGCGGCGCCAACCAGGCCGTCGCGGTGTCGCAGGACAACGGGCTGACCTGGACGGTGCGGAAGGTGCCCGGCTCGACCCCCGGTGACTCCGACCCCTCCGTGGGCATCGGCCACAACGGCACCGTCTACTTCGGGTACCAGGCCGCCGACGGGCACGCCCGGGTGTCCACCAGCCGCGACCACGGCCGGACGTGGGTGAATGGCCAGGACGTCGGCGCGCAGCTCGGCGTCAAGAACGTGGTGTTCCCGGCCATGGTCGCCGGCGACGACAACCGCGCCGCGTTCGCCTTCCTCGGCAGCACGACCGGCGGGGACTACCAGAACGCCACCACCTTCCACGGCGTCTGGCACCTCTACATCGCCACGACGATCGACGGCGGCGCCCACTGGAAGACCGTGGACGCCACGCCGACCGATCCGGTGCAGAAGGGCTCCATCTGCACCGGCGGCACCACCTGCGGCAACGACCGCAACCTGCTCGACTTCATGGACGTCACCGTCGACGGTCAGGGCCGGGTACTGGTGGGCTACGCGGACGGGTGCACGGGCACCTGCGCCTCCGGGGGAGCGCAGAACTTCGACGCGCTCGCCACGATCGCCCGGCAGACGGCGGGGCCGCGCCTGTTCGCCGCGTTCGACGCCGCCCCGGACCTGACCGTGGCGCCGCCCAAGGCGTCCCGGAAGGGCCACACCGTCACGATGTCGACGGTGGTGACCAACCGCGGCACCGCGCCGGCGAGCGGGGTGACCGTCGCCTTCTCCAACGGCACGAAGAAGTACGGCACCACCGGGGCGGTCACGCTGGCGCCGGGACAGAGCAGGACGGTCACGGTGACGACCACCGGCATCCCCCGCGGCACGCAGGGTCTGACGGCGATCGTGGATCCGCTGGACCGCATCGCCGAGTCCAACGAGGGGAACAACCGGGGGCGGGCCACGATCTGCACCTGAGCACGCCCCGCCGTTCCACCGTGTGCGCGCCGACCCGCCATCCCCGGGCTGGCGCGCACACGGCGCTTCCCTACCGAGAGGTCCCCCCGTGATGCGTCGTAGTGTCCTGTCCGCCGTCCTGCTGGTGGCCGGACTCGGGTTCCTGACCGGCTGCTCCGGGTCGGCCGGCTCCGCGTCCTCGTCGTCCGCCGCCGCCGGTGAGAGCAAGGTCGCGAGCGACACCGACGCCGCGGCCACGGGGGCGGAGCGCAGTGGCACGCCCACGACAGTCGACTGCCCCGGCACGGCGAAGGCAGTGAAGCTGCCCGCCGGGTTCCTCGCGCCGCTGCCCGACGGCACGGTCGTGGTCGCCGTCGGGTCGCGGTCGGGTGGCCGCACGGTCGTCACCGGGGTGGTGCCGGGCGCCGAGCACGACGTGCTCAAGAAGATGCAGGACGCCTACCTCTCCGCCGGCCTCACCCTCACAGCCGGGGAGACGGAGCCCCACGACGCGGAGTCGAACTTCACCGGCAGCGCCGCCACCGGGCGCTGGGGCATCCGGGCGCTCGACGAGTGCTCCCCGGCGGCGACGCGGATCGACGTCGTCGTCGAGAACTCCTGACCGGTCGGCTCAGGGCAGCCGGTCGAGCAGCAGACGGGCGAGGTCGACCGCGGCGGGCGCGACAGGCGCCCTGGCGGCGCTCGACCGGAGCCAGGTGACGAGCGGGCCGGCGACGGCGGGGGAGAGGGCGACGATCCAGGCCGCGGTGTGGGCCCGCGCCTCGGCGACGTGCTCGGTGCCGCCGTCCGCCGCGTGTGCGATGACCTCCGGCCGGCTGGCCAGCAGCCCGCCGAGCCGCCAGTCGCCCGGCGTGCTGCGCGCGGCCAGCCGCTCCAGGCGGTCGGCGGCGGCCCGCAGCAACGCGCCGTCGTCCGGCGGGGCGCCGCTCACGCCGGATCCCGGCGCATCGGGACGTGCGGGATGCCGTCCTCCACGTAGCCGGGGCCGCTGCGGCAGAAGCCGAACCCCTCGTACCAGCCCTCCAGGTGGGCCTGGGCGCCCAGCGTGATCGGGGTGTCGCCGCACAGCGCGATGCCCTCGCGGATCAACCGCCCCGACAGCCCGCGCCCCCGGAAGGCGGTGGACGTCGCCACCCGCCCGATCACGCGGGTCGCGCCGTCGTCGAGCACGCGGATGGTCGCGACCACCTCGCCGTCCTGCTCGAACCACAGGTGCACCGTGGCCGGCTCGACGTCGCGGCCGTCCAGTTCGGGGTAGGGGCACGCCTGCTCGACGACGAAGACGTCGACCCGCAGCCGGCACAGCCCGTAGACCTCGAAGGGGGTCAGCTCGGCGAACGGGGCACGGCGGAGCCGCAGCGGCTCAGGCACCGGGCTCGTCCTGCTCGTCGTGCGCGCGGTGCCAGAGCGGGACGACGGCCCACCACCAGACCAGCAGCAGGGCGATCACGCTGGAGGTCACCCATGCCTGCCAGTATCCGATGAACACGTCGAGGACGAGCAGCAGGGCCGCGGAGATGGCGACGATGAGCACCATGAGGCCGGCGAATGCCGAGCGGCTGCTGCGCCGCAGCAGGGCCTCCTTGTCGTGCTGCCGGAACAGCACCCGGTGCTGGGCGGCCGGGGCGATGAGCAGGATGCTGGCGAGCGCGGCCGAGATCAGCGTGACGACGTAGACCTCGCGCTGGAAGTCGGTGATCCTCCCGGCGCGCTGCTGGAAGGGCACCACCAGCAGGAAGGCGAACAGGAACTGGACGCCGGGCAGCGCCACGCGGATCTCGTTGAGCAGCTCGATGAGCTCGCGGTCGATCTGCTGCTTCTTGGTCTCACCTCCGCCGTCGCCCGGTCGGGCTGTCGACGTGTCCACGTGTCGCCTCAGCTCGCGTAGCGGGCGGCGGCGCGCTCGCGGGCCTTCGCCGCCTCGACCTCGCGGTCCTTCGGAGGGGCGGTCGTCACCAGCGCGTCCAGCAGCCGGGCCGACACCGCGGCCACTTCCTCGACGGCCCGGTCGAACGCCTCGGCGTTGACCCGGGAGGGCTTGGTGGTGCCACTGATCTTGCGGACGAACTGCAGCGCGGCGGCCCGGATCTCGTCGTCCGAGGCCGGGGGCTCGAAGTTGCTCAACGGGCGGATGTTCCGGCACATGCACGCAGCGTAGGAGGAAGCGTCCGGCCCCGGGCAGCAACTGCTGCCCGGGGCCGGACGGTCGTGCGGTTCGTGCGGGGGAAGGGCGGACCTCAGGCGACGAAGCCCGCGCGGTCGATCCGGCGGTGGTAGCGGTCGCCGAGCTTGCCGCCGAGGACGGCGCCCAGCAGCGTCACGAGCAGGATGGCGACCAGCGTGACGATGCCGGCGGTCGTCGCCGTGCCCTCGTTGACGGGGATGCGGGGCAGGTTCAGCTGCTGGAGCACGTTGTACTTCGCGCCGAGGATCGCGCCGGCTGCGGCCAGCAGCACCACGACGATCAGGCCGATGAACCAGACCGCCAGGCCCTGGCGTGCCCCGTCGAAGCGCGACATCCGGCCGGCGACGTAGCCGCCGGCGAGGTAGGCCAGGAAGAGCACCACGAGGACGGCGATCCCGCCGCCCAGCCCGAGCGTGCCTGCCTTGGCGGCCGCGTCGTTCGCGGTGTTCACGCTATTGGCCAGGCCCAGGGCGACTCCCGCCGCGGAGAGCAGCGCGATCAGGATCACCGCCAGCCCGTTGGCCGACAGCCAGCCGAAGAAGGCCGCGCCCCACTTGATCCCGCCGAAGCGGGCCCGCTGCACGGCGACGGCGTCGCGGGCCGCGCCGCGCGTCACCGTCGCCCCTTCGGTCGTGGTGGTGGTGGTGGTGGCGGCGGGTGCGGGGCGCTCGCCGATCACCTGCGTCTGGTCGCGGTCGACCGCCCGCTCGCGTTCGATGTCGTTGTTGCCGGCCATGGTGGGCCTCCTTCGTGAGGGTGGCGTGTGCAGGGATGTGCGCACTGGTCCCCCAGGGCAGTGGTCCTCCTGGATGCCCGGCCCGGCAGCGGGCAAACGGAACGGTGTGGTCGTCCCCCGAAAGGGCGACCGAGAGGAGGGGCCGGTGCTGCTCGTCGACGCCGCGAACGTGGTGGGCTCGCGTCCCGACGGCTGGTGGCGCGACCGCGCGGCGGCGACGGAGCGGCTGCTGGGGCGCCTGGCCGCGCTGCCCGGCACGTCGGTCCGCGGCCCGGACGGCGCGCCGCTGCGCCTCACCGGCGTGGTCGCCGTCGTCGAGGGCCGGGCCCGCGACGTCGTGGCTCCCGCCGGGCTGGGCGTCGTCCGTGCCCCCGGCAGCGGGGACGACGCCCTGGTGGCCGCCGCGGCCGATCTCGCGGACGGCGGCGCCACGCTGCTGGTGGTCACCGCCGACCGGGGGCTGCGCGACCGGCTCCTCCCGGGGACGGCGGTCACCGGGCCCCGCTGGCTGCTGGAGCTCCTCGATCGCCTGGACGCCGCCCCGCATGACCCGCCGGGCTGACGGGTAGCCGGTCGGGGACGCCGAGCCGAGGCGGGCTGGCCGTGGTCCTCCTTCGCCCGCCCCGAGGGAGCTGATCGCCCGACATGCCCACGCCATCCCATCCCGGTGACCCCGAGGTCGTGCTCGTCACGGGTGCCTCCAGCGGCATCGGCCGGGCCACCGCGGTCGAGGCGGCCGGTCGCGGCGCGAGCCTGGTGCTCGTGGCCCGCGGGCGCGGACCGCTCGAGGAGGCGGCCGCGGAGGCCCGCGCCGCCGGTGCCGCCGACGTGGTCGTCCGCCCCGCCGACGTCACCGACGCCGAGGCGATCGAGGGCGTGGTGCGGGCCACGGTCGAGCGGTCCGGCCGGCTCGACGCCGTCGTGCACGCCGCCCAGACCATGGCCTACGGCCGGATCGAGGACGTGCCCCGAGAGGTGTTCGAGGCCGTCGTCGACACGGCCGTGCAGGGCACCGCGAACGTCGCCCGCGCGGTGCTGCCCGTCTTCCGGCGGCAGGGCGGTGGCCACCTCGTCGTCGTCAACTCGCTGCTCGGCTCGATCACCGCGCCGCAGATGGGCAGCTACGTGACCGCCAAGTGGGCGCAGCTCGGGCTGGTCCGCGTGCTCCAGCAGGAGACGCGGGACGTGCCCGGCATCTCGATCTCGGCCGTGCAGCCGGGCGGGGTGGACACCCCCATCTACTTCCAGGGGGCGTCCTGGATGGGCAGCACGGGCCGCCCGCCGCCGCCGGTCTACTCGCCGCAGCGGGTGGCGCGCATCGTGCTGTCGACCTTCGACCGGCCCCGTCGGCTGGTCTCCGCCGGGCTGTTCAACCCGCTGATCGTTGCCGGCTTCCGGTTGCTGCCCGGCGTGTACGACTTCCTGGTCGGGCCGCTGCTGGAGCGGTTGGCGGTCGCCGACGACGAGGTGCCGCCGACCGACGGCAACGTCTTCGAGTCGAAGCCCGCAGGCAACGCGACCGAGGGGCACTGGCGCAGCATCTGACCCGGCGTTGACCGGCGCCGCGGCCGCGGCCAGGCTGGGGCGGCGGCCGCCGGGGCCGGGGCGGGAGGGCCGATGACCGTCCGCCGGACGACGCTGGGCGGCCACACGTTCGAGTTCCCGTCGCTGTCGGACCTGCTGGCCAAGGCCACCCCGGCCCGGTCGGGCGACGTGCTGGTGGGGATCGCCGCCGAATCCGCGGCGCAGCGGGTCGCGGCGCAGACGGTGCTCGCCGACCTGCCGCTGGCCACCTTCCTCGACGAGCAGGTGGTCGGCTACGACGAGGACGACGTCACCCGGCTCGTCCTCGACACCCACGACCGGTCCGCCTTCGCCCCGGTCTCCGCCCTGACCGTCGGGGAGTTCCGGGACCGGCTGCTGGGCTGGGCGGCCGAGGGGGACGAGGCCGCGATCAGCGCGCTGGCCCCCGGCCTGACGCCCGAGATGGTGGCGGCCACGTCGAAGCTGATGCGCCTGGCCGACCTGGTCGTGGTCGGCCGGCGGGCGCGGGTGGTCACCGGGCTGCGCAGCACGCTGGGCCTGCCTGGCCGGCTCGCGTCGCGGCTGCAGCCCAACCATCCGACCGACGACCCGCTGGGGGTGACGGCGTCCATCCTCGACGGGCTGCTGCACGGCTCCGGCGACGCCGTCATCGGCATCAACCCGGCCACCGGCTCCCCGGCGCACACGGTGGCCCTGCTGGAACTGGTCGACGACGTGATCGGCCGCTACGCGATCCCGACCCAGTCGTGCGTGCTCGCCCACGTGACGACGACGCTGCGGGCAGTGGACGCCGGGGCGCCGGTCGACCTGGTGTTCCAGTCGGTCGCCGGCACGCAGGCGGCCAACCGGAGCTTCGGCGTCACCCTCGACCTGCTCGCCGAGGCGCGGGCCGGCGTCCTGGCGCTGGAGCGGGGCACGGTGGGGCGCAACGTCACCTACTTCGAGACCGGGCAGGGTTCGGCGCTGTCCGCGGGGGCGCACCTGGGCGTCGACGGCCGCCCGGTCGACCAGCAGACCCTCGAAGCGCGGGCGTACGCGGTGGCCCGGCACTTCGAACCGCTGCTGGTGAACACCGTCGTCGGATTCATCGGCCCGGAGTACCTCTACGACGGCAAGCAGGTGATCCGCGCGGGCCTGGAGGACCACTTCTGCGGCAAGCTGCTCGGCCTGCCGATGGGCGTGGACGTCTGCTACACCAACCACGCCGAGGTCGACGGCGACGACACCGACGCGGCGGTCCTGCTCCTCGGCGCGGCGGGCTGCTCGTTCGTGATCGCCGTCCCGGGGTCGGACGACGTGATGCTGCACTACCAGTCGCTGTCGTTCTCCGACGTGCTCACCGCCCGGCAGGTGCTCGGGCTGCGGCCGGCGCCCGAGTTCGAGGCGTGGCTGGCCCGGATGGGCCTGCTCGACGACGACGGCCGCGTCCGCGCGCTGTCGCCGGACGCCCCCGCGGCCCGCGCGCTGCTCGCGTCGGCGCGCCCGTGAGCGCGGACCCGTGGGCGGTGCTGCGCGGGGCGACCCCGGCGCGCGTGGCGCTCGGGCGGGCGGGTGACGGGCTGCCGACCGCCCGCGAGCTGGAGTTCCGCGCCGCGCACGCCGCCGCCCGCGACGCGGTGCACGAGCCGCTGGACCCGGCCCTCGTGCGCGCCGCGCTGCCCCGGATGGAGCTGCTGGAGGTGGCGTCGGCCGCAAGGGACCGCGAGGAGTACCTGCAGCGGCCGGACCTGGGCCGGCGGCTCACCGCCGGCACGTCGTTGCCCCGGTCGGACGCCGACCTGGCGATCGTGATCGCCGACGGCCTCTCACCGCGCGCGGTGCACGAGCACGCCGCCGCTGTGGTCACCGCGCTGCTGGCCCGGCTGCCGGGGTGGTCGGTGGCGCCGGTCGTGCTCGCCACGCAGGCGCGGGTGGCGCTCGGGGACGAGATCGGGGCGGCGCTGGGCGTGCGCGCCGTCGTCGTCCTGATCGGGGAGCGGCCGGGGCTGTCGGCGGCGGACTCGCTCGGCATCTACCTCACGTGGGATGCCCGGCCGGGCCGGGTGGACGCCGAGCGCAACTGCGTCTCGAACGTGCGGCCACCGCACGGGCTCGGCTACGGGCAGGCGGCGCGGACCGTGGCCGCGCTGCTGGAGGGCGCCCGGGCACTGGGCGCCTCCGGTGTCGCGCTCAAGGACGAAGGGCCGGCGCTCCCCGCCTGACCGTCACCCGCGTGGCACGGTGAGGTCGGTCAGCCGGGCGGTGCCCGGCTCGAGCGAGTCGAACGGGGTCTCGAGGGTGAACACCGCGACGCCGCCGGGCGGAAAGCCGGCGTGGAGGTTCCGCAGCGCCGACGGGTCGCCCTCACCGTCGTCCAGGACGCTCGCGAGCACACCCACCGACGGGTTGTGGCCGACGACGGCGACGATCTCGCCGTCGGCGGGACTGTCCTGGATCACGTCGAGCAGGGCCTCGACCGTGTTGTCGTAGATCCGGGCGTCGGTGATCGGCGCCGGAGGCGCGGTCAGCTGGGCGGCGGCCCGGTCCCACGTCTCGGCTGCGCGACGGGCGGGGGAGACGACAACCCGGTCGGGCGCCAGCCCGGCCTGGGCCAGCCAGCGCCCGAGCGCCGCAGCCTGCTCCGCGCCGTGGTCGGTCAGCGGGCGGTCGGCGTCCACCGGCCCGTGGGCGGCCTGGGCGTGGCGCATCAGGAGAAGTCGGTGCTGCACCGGCCGAGTGTCGCAAGCCGCGCGGGTGGCCGCGACGGTCAGCGCCCGCGGAGCACGCGGGCGAGGCGGTGGGTGCGGCCGGCCGCGAGCTCGGCGAGCGTCGGCGGTTCCGGCTCGGACTGCTCGACCAGCGCCGCGTGCCGCTCGTGCAGCCGGGCCCGGACGTCGTCGGGGGTGTAGGCCCGGCGCTGTCGCTCGTTGCGGGCGAGCACCGCACCGGTCGCAGCGACACCGGCGAGGCCGGCCAGTCCGAGGAGCTTCCAGAGGCGCACGGTCCGTAACGTAGCCGCTGTGGCCGATCTCGCACTCGATCAGGCGGTCGAGCTCACCCGCACCGGAGACGTGTGGGTGTTCCGCGGCGCCTCGCTCGCCGACCGGGCGATCCGGGCGGTGACCAACGCACCGGTCAACCACGTGGGCATGGCCGTGGTGCTCGACGACATGCCGCCGCTGCTGTGGCACGCCGAGCTCGGCCGGTCGCTGCCCGACGCCTGGACCGGCACCCACCAGCGCGGGGTCCAGCTGCACGACCTGACCGACGCCGTCGTCACCTGGCGCCGCCGGTACGGGCAGCGGGCCTGGCTGCGGCAGCTGGTCGGCCCGGCCGACGACGGCGGCGTGACCCCCGACATGGAGGACGCCGTCCTGCGTACCGTCGCCCGCCTCGACGGCCGCCCGTTCCCGACCACCCGTGGCCTGGTCCGGGGCTGGGTCAACGGGCGATTGCGGCGCAGCACCGCCGCGGAGACGGTGTTCTGCGCCGAGCTGGTCGCCGCCACCTACACCGCGATGGGCCTGCTGCCGGGCGACCGGCCGCTCAACGCCTACGACCCGGGCAGTTTCTGGTCCGGCGACGACCTCGAGCTGCTCCAGGGCGCCCGGCTCGGGCCCGAGATCCCGGTCGACGTCCCGGAGGCTCCTGGACCGAGTTGATCATCGTCTGCGTGCGCGGTGCGGCGGCGTGTCCCGCCGTGTCGCGTGCACGTAGACGATGATCAACTGCGGGTGGGGGTGACTGCGGAGGCGCCGAGGCGCACCACGGTGTCGCCGGCCTCCACCAGCTCGTCGTGGGTCACGCACACGACCACCCGGCCGGCCAGTGCCCGGCGCAGGTCGCGGACCAGGTCCGCCGCGGTAGGTGCGTCGAGGTGGGCGGTGGGCTCGTCGAGCAGGACCACGTCGCGGTCGGCCAGCAGCGCCCGGGCGGCGGCCAGCCGGCGCCGCTCACCGCCGGACAGCGCCGTGCCGCCCGCGCCGACCGGGGTGTCGAGGCCGTCGGGCAGCCCGGCGAGCAGGCCGCCCAGGCCGGCCGCGGTCAGTGCGCCCCGCATCCGGGCCTCACCGGCGGGCCCGGCCAGCTCCCCGCGCGGCGCGGCCATCGCCAGGTTGGCCCGGATGGTCGACGCGAACACGTGCGCCTCCTGAGGCAGCCAGGCCAGCCGCGCCCGGAGGTCGTCGCCGGCCAGCCGGTCGGCCGCGATCCCCTCGACCGTGTACTCGCCGGCGCGTGGCCGCAGGGCTGCCATGAGCACGGCCAGCAGCGTCGACTTACCCGCCCCCGACGGCCCGCGGACGACCAGCCAGCCGTCGTCGGCCCGGGCCCGGACGGTGAGGTCGCGCAGGACATCGGGGCCGCCCGGCCAGCCGGCGGCGAGGCCGGCGGTCTCCAGCGACCGCACCGGCGCGGGCGCCGGCAGCGGCTCGGCCGGGTCCGCGGGTACGGGCGCGGCCAGGACGGCGTCGATCCGGCCCTGCGCGTCGGCGAGGGCGCCGCGCCGCTGGAGGCCGCCGATCAGCCCGTCGAGCGGCTCAGCCAGCGCCAGCGGGGCCAGGGCGAGCACGGCGAGGGCCGGCCCGCCCAGTGACGAGGCGGCGCCGACGGCGGTCGCCACCACCGCGGCCAGCCCCGTGCCGAGCGTCACCAGCCCGGTGCCGAGCGCCGCGGCGCGGGTGCCGGTGCGGGCGATGCGGGCCTGGTCGCCGGCCAGCGCGGTGAGGTCGCTCGCGGCGCGGTGCGCGAGGCCGTGCGCGCGCAGGTCGGGCACACCGTCGAGCACCGTGGCGGTCTCGCGCAGGGCGGCCACCCGCAGGGCGCTCTCGGTGCGTGCGGCGCCGGCGTCGACCCGGCGGTGCACCAGCAGGACCAGGCCGGTCACCGCCGCGAGCACCAGCCCCGCGGCCAGTGCGGCCGCGGGCGCGATGAACGCCAGCGCGCCGACCGTGCCGGCGGTGACGGTGGCCGCCACCAGGATCGGCGGCCGCACCCGCACCGTGAGGTCCTGCACCAGCCCGACGTCGCCGACCACCCGGGCCAGGGTCGACCCGGGGGTGCGGTCGGCCGCGATGCCCTGCGCGGCGAGTGCACGCCACACCCGCACCCGGGTCGTGGCGGCGACCCGGAGCGCGGCGTCGTGGGCGGTCATCCGCTCGACCCAGCGCATGCCGGCGCGGCCGAGGCCGAAGAACCGCACGCCGACGATCGCGACGAAGAGGGTGAGCACCGGGGGCATCTCGGCGGCCCGCACGATCAGCCAGCCCGACGTGGCGGTGAGCGCGATCCCCGCGGCCGACGAGAGCGTGCCGGCCGCGACCGCCCGGCCCATCGCCCCGCGCCGCGGCGCCGTCGTCCCCTCGGCCACCGGAACGGGACTGCCGGCGGCGGACGTGCGCACCTCGACCCGGGCTTCCGGCGCCGGCGCGGCGGTGGGGGAGGGCAGGTCGACGGTGCGGTCGGCGAGGCCGGCGAGGACCGGATCGTGCGTGACCAGCAGGATCGTGATCGTGCCACGCAGGCCCGCGAGCACCTCGGCGACCAGCGCGCGGGCGTCGTCGTCGAGGTGGGCGGTGGGCTCGTCCAGCAGCAACAGCCGCGCTCCCCGGCGGACCCGCACCAGCGCCCGGGCCAGGCCCACCCGCTGCAGCTGCCCGGGGGAGAGGGTCTCGGGGGCGCGACCGGCCAGCTCGGTGGCGCCGACCCGGGCCAGCGCCTCGACGACGTAGGCCTCGGCGACGATCGCATCGACCCCGGGGACAGGATCCGCGTGCCGGCGCAGTTCGTCGGCCACGGTGGCGCCGGTGGTGCGGGGGAACTGCGGCACGTACGCGACCGCACCGGCCGGGACGCCGATCACCCGGCCCGCGACCGCCGCCTGGGCCCCCGCCTGATCCGCCAGGGCGGCGAGCAGCGTCGACTTGCCCGAGCCGCTGCCTCCCCGGAGCGCCACCAGCTCGCCCGGGCGGAGGGCCAGGTGGACCGGCGGCAACGCCGCCACGGCGCGTCCCGGGTACCGGACGGTCAGACCGGCGACGGCGACGTCGGCACCGCGGGGGTCGTCGTCCGGGCCGGGACCGTGGACCACGGGGGCGCGGTCCTCGGCGGCCAGCACCGCCCGCGCCTCGGCGGCGGCGAGCGCCGCGTCCTGCGCGGCGTGGTGTGCCGAGCCCAGCGCGCGCAGCGGCGCGAACGCCTCGGGCGCGAGCAGCAGCGCGGTGAGCCCGACTGCGAGCGCCAGGTGCCCGTCGACCAGCCGCACGCCGACCGTCACCGCGACGAGCGCGACCGACAGCGTGGCGATCAGCTCGAGCACCAGCGCGGAGAGGAACGCGACCCGCAGGGTCGCGAGGGTGCGCCGGCGGTGGGCCTCACCGAGCCGGGCCAGGGCCGCGGTCTGGTCGGCGGCCCGCCCGAGACCGACCAGCACCGGCAGGCCACGGACCAGCTCTGCGACGTGCGCGGCGATCCGGTCCAGCGCGCGGGCCGAGTCCGCCGTCGCCGCCTGGGTGTGGCGCCCGACCAGCACCATGAACACCGGCACCAGCGGCAGCGTGACCGCCACCAGTACGGCCGAGAGCAGGTCGGTGCGCGCGAGCACGAGCAGCACGACCGGTGGGACGACGGCGGTCTGGGCGAGCGCGGGCAGATAGGTCGCGAGCGCCGGGCCGAGGTCGTGCAGCCGGGTGGTGGCCAGTACCGCCGCCGGCCCCGGACCGCCGGCGGTCGCCACGGCGGCGGGGGAGGTGGCGAGCCGGTCGAGGAGACTCCGGCGCAACCGGTCCTCGGCACGGCGGGCGTCGCGGGCGGCGACGATCTGGCCGAGCGTGCCGGCCACCGACCGCAGCGCGACACCGGCGGCGGCCAGCACCAGGGGAGTGGTGACCGCCCCGGCCGACATGCCGGCGACCCGCGCCACCGCCTGCGCCAGGCCGGCGGCCAGGAGCACCACGCCGACGGTCTGCCCGAGGGCGGCCAGCGCCGCCCGGGCGAGTGCGCCGCGCAGACCCGGGACGCCGGTCAGCGCGCCGAGCGGGCCCTTCCGGTCCGGTTGCGGCTCGCTCACACCCCCACCTCGACCGGCGCGGACTGCGGCTGCGCGGTCAGGCGCTTCCGGAACACCCAGTAGGTCCAGGCCTGATAGGCGAGCACGACCGGCAGCCCGACCGCCGCCACCCACGTCATCACCGTCAGCGTGTAGTGGCTGACCGACGCCTCGGAGACGGTCACGTCGAACGCCGGGTCGATGGTCGAGGGGACGACGACCGGGTAGGCGGCGCCGAAGATCGTCGCCGCCGCCGCGATCAGCATCGCGGCCCAGGCGGCGAAGGCCTGCCCTTCGCGGTCGACCCGGATGCGCGCCCAGGTGAGGACGACGGCCAGCGCCGACACCAGCCACAGCACCGCGGTGACCGGCGTCCCCTCCCGCAGGTGCACGAGGCCGGCCCATCCCAGCAGCGGGAGGGCGGCCACCGGCGACCAGCGCAACGCCAGCGCGCGCGCCCGGAGCCGGACGTCGCCGTCGGTCTTCAGCGCGAGGAACAGCGCGCCGTGCACGACCGCGAAGGCGAGGACGGCGACCGCGCCGAGCAGCGCCGGCCAGCCGACCCCGGCGAGGCTGCCGCCCACCCGCGTGCCGTGGGCGTCGATCGGCAGGCCCAGGGTGGTCGCACCGAGTGCGGCGCCGACGCCGAGCGCGGCGACCAGCGAGCCGCCGGTGATGATGCGCGTCCAGGTGCGGTCCCATCGCGGGTCGTGCGAGGAGTGCCGCCACTCGAAGGCGACCGCCCGCACGATCAGCCCGAGCAGCACGACCACGAACGGCAGGTAGAGCGCCGGGAGCCACGTGGCGTACCAGCCGGGGAAGGCCGCGAACACCGCGCCGGCGGCGGTGATCAGCCAGACCTCGTTGCCGTCCCACAGCGGGCCGATGCTGCGCAGCATGAGGTGCCGGTCGGCGGTGTCACGGCCGAGCACCGGCAGCAGGGCGGCCACCCCGAAGTCGAAGCCCTCGAGGAGCAGGAAGCCGGTCCACAGCACGGCGACGGCGGCGAACCACAGGGTCTGCAGGTCCATGTCAGGACTCCAGGTCTCGAGTTCCGGGGATTCAGTAGGCGAAGGAGAGGACGTCGTCGTCGGCCGCGCGGTCGGGTTCCGTGCCGCCGGGCGTGCCGGTGGGCGTCGGGGTGCCGTCACCGGTCGTGATCCCGCGCCGGACGAAGCGGGCGATGAGGCCGATCTCGATGACGGCCAGGACGCCGTAGACGGCAGTCAGCACCGACAGCGACGTCCACACCTCGGCGGCGGAGACGCCGGGGGAGACGGCCTGCGCGGTGAAGAACCAGATCTGCTTGCCGACCGGCACGTCGGGATTGGGGACGACGACGAACGGCTGCCGCCCCATCTCGGTGAAGATCCAGCCGGTGGCGTTGGCGAGGAACGGCGCCCCGACGGCGAGCAGCGACCCGTAGACGCCGATCCGCGACGTCGGCACCCGGCCCCGCCGGGTGGCCCACAACGCGTAGGCGGCCACCGCGGCCGAGACCATGCCCATCCCGACCATCAGCCGGAAGCTCCAGTAGGTGACGGCGAGCACCGGCTGGTAGTCGATCGGCTGCCCTGCCTTGTCGCCGAACCGCGCCCGGTCGTCGGGGTAGGTGGCGCCGTAGACCGCGGCGTAGCGCTTCTGCAGGTCGTGGACGCCCGGGACGGCGGTGGAGAAGTCGTCGTGCGCGAGGAAGGACAGCAGCCCCGGCACGGTGATCGAGTGCACGTCGTCGCACTCGTTGGAGCCGAGCTTGTTCCAGGCGAAGATCGAGAACGAGGCCGGCGCCTCCGTCTCGCACAGTGCCTCGGCGGAGCTCATCTTCAGCGGCTGCTGGTGGTACATGAGCTTGCCCTGCCAGTCGCCGGTGAGGGCGACGGCGAGGAAGGCGACCAGCGAGATCCATCCGCCGAGCCGGACCGAGCGGCGCCACACCTGATGGTCGACGTCGGTCGCCGGCTGCCCGGCGAGCTTCCGGCGGCGCAGGTGCCACAGACCGATGCCGACCAGCAGCGCGCCGGCGACGGTGAGCGCCGCCATGATCGCGTGGCTGAACGCGGCGATCGCGGTGTTGTTGGTGAGGACGGCGCCGATGCTGGTCAGCCGGGGCTTCGCGGTGGCGCCCGAACCCTGCATGGTCACCCCGACCGGGTGCTGCATCCACGAGTTGGCCGCGATGATGAAGTACGCGGACACGACCGAGCCCCCCACCGCGGCCCACAGCGTGGCCAGGTGCACATTCTTGTTGATCCGGCCCCAGCCGAAGATCCACAGCCCCAGGAAGGTCGACTCGAGGAAGAACGCGAGCAGCGCCTCCATGGCCAGCAGCGAGCCGAACACGTCGCCGACGAACCGCGAGTACTCGCTCCACGCCAGCCCGAACTGGAACTCCTGGACCAGCCCGGTGGCGACACCGAGGACGAAGTTGATCAGGTAGATGCGGCCCCAGAACCGGGTCATCCGCAGCCATTCGGGCTTGTCGGTGCGCACCCACATGGTGTGCATGACCGCGACCAGGACCCCGAGGCCGATCGTGAGCGGCACCATCAGGAAGTGGTAGACGGTGGTGATCCCGAACTGCCAGCGTGCGATGTCCAGGACGTCCACGGACGGTTCCCTCCTCGGCGAGCTACGATCGACGTGTTCTTTCTACGCCGGGTAGAAGACACTTTTCTACGACACGTAGAAATCCGCCGTGTGAGCTGGCAGACAGGAGAGGCCCGTGGCGTCGCTGGGGGAGCTCGAGCGGGCGCTCATGGACCGGCTGTGGGCCGCCGACGCCCCGGTCCCGGCCACGACCCTGCGCGAGGAGCTCGCCGACCGCGGGGTCGCGCTGACCACCGTGCACACCGTGCTGACCCGGCTGGAGCACAAGGGGTTCGTCGTGCACGACGACGAGCGCCCGCGCCGCTTCCGGGCCAGCGCGTCCCGCGCCGACCACTCCGCCGAGCTCATGCACGAGGTGCTCGGCAACTCCGGCGACCGACAGGCGGTGCTGGCCCGCTTCGTCGGCAGCGTGTCGCAGGACGAGGCCCGGTTGCTCCGGGAGCTGCTCGACGGCGCGGACGACGCCGGGCGCGGCTGACCCCGCCCCACCCGCCCGTGCTGCCCGCCACCGCGGCCGCGCTCGCCGTCCTGGCGGTGCTGCTCGCCTGGCCGGTCCCCGCCCTGCTCGCGCGGGCCGGCTGGACCCGCCGCGACCCGCTGGTGGCGCTCGTCTGCTGGCAGGCGGTCGGGCTGGCCGGTGGGCTGTCGATGATCGGCGCGCTACTCGTCCACGGGCTCGCGCCGTGGGGGACGTCGGTGCCCGGCGCCGCCTGGGCGCTGCTGCGCGGCCGGCCCGCCGTCGACCCGGTCCGCGGCGACCACTGGGTGGCGCTCACCCTGGCCGGGGTGCTCGCGGTGGAGCTCGTGGGGGTGCTGCTGCTCTCCTGGGTGCGCACGACGCGTACCCGCCGCAGGCACCGGGCGCTGCTCGAGCTCGTCGTCCGGCCGGCGGTCGACGTGCCCGACGCGCGGCTGCTGGACCATCCGGCGCCGGTCGCGTTCTGCATCCCGGGCGCGCGCCCGCTGCTGGTGTTCTCCTCCGGCATGGTGGCCGAGCTCGACGGCGAGCAGCTGGCCGCCGTCGTCGCGCACGAGCGCGCGCACCTGAGGGAGCACCACCACCTGCTCCTGCTGCCGTTCGTCGCGTGGGAGGCCGCGCTGCCGGTACTGCCGGCGGCGGCCCGCGCGCACGCGGCCGTCCGGGAACTGGTGGAGATGCGGGCCGACGACGTCGCGCTCGGCTCGCTGCCCGGCCCCGCGCCGCGGCGCACGCTGGCGCGGGCGATCGTCGCGGCCGCCGGGGCCGACGGCGGGGGAGGCGTGCCCGAGGGCGCGCTCGCCGTCACCGGGGGCGGGATCCGCGCCCGCGTCGTCCGGCTGCTCGACCCGCCCGCGCCGCTGCCCCCGCCGGCCCGCTGGGCGGCCCTCGCCGCGGCGACGCTGCTGATCCTGGCCCCGACCGCGCTGCTCGTCGTCCCCGCGCTCTGACGCCCATCTCCGAGTTGATCATCGTCTGCGTGCGCGGCGCGGCGGCGTGTCCCGCCGTGTCGCGGGCACGCAGACGATGATCAACTCCGGAGGGGGGCGAAGCCGCGCAACCGCAGGCTGTTGGAGACGACGAACACCGAGCTGAACGCCATCGCGGCGCCGGCGATCATCGGGTTGAGCAGCCCGGCGGCGGCCAGCGGGATCGCTGCCACGTTGTAGGCGAAGGCCCAGAACAGGTTGCCCTTGATCGTCGTCAGGGTGCGGCGGGACAGTCGGATCGCGTCGGCGGCCACCCGCAGGTCACCGCTGACCAGGGTCAGGTCACCGGCCTCGATCGCGACGTCCGTGCCGGTGCCCATCGCCAGCCCCAGGTCGGCCTGCGCCAGGGCGCCGGCGTCGTTGACGCCGTCGCCGACCATCGCCACGATCCGGCCCTCGCCCTGCAGCCGCCGCACGACGGCGACCTTGTCCTGCGGCAGCACCTCGGCGATGACAGTGGCCGGGCCCGGGTCGATGCCCACCTCGGCGGCCACCGACGCGGCGACCGCGGCGTTGTCGCCGGTCAGCAGGATCGGGGTGAGCCCGAGCGCGCGCAGCCGGCGGACGGCCTCGGTCGAGGTCGGCTTCACCGCGTCGGCCACGACCAGGATCCCGCGCGCGGCGCCGTCCCAGCCGACGGCGATCGCCGTCCGCCCCTGGGTCTCGGCCTCGACGGCGGCGCGCTCGAGGTCCTCGGGCAGGTGCTGGGCCCAGTCGGCCAGGAGCCGGCGGCGGCCGGCGACCACGGCGTGCCCCTCGACGACGCCGTGCACGCCGAGGCCCTCGGCATTGGTGAACTCCGCGACCGGCGGCAGGTCGAGGCCGCGTTCGGCCGCTCCCCGCGCGATCGCCTGGGCGATGGGGTGCTCCGACGCGTCCTCCAGCGCGCCGGCGAGGCGCAGCAGTTCGTCGGCGTCCACGCCGGCCGCCGGGACGACGTCGTGCAGCGCCATGCGGCCGGTGGTCAGCGTGCCGGTCTTGTCCAGGACGACGGTGTCGACCCGGCGGGTGGACTCCAGCACCTCCGGCCCCTTGATCAGGATGCCGAGCTGGGCGCCGCGGCCGGTGCCGACCATCAGCGCGGTCGGCGTGGCCAGCCCGAGTGCGCACGGGCAGGCGATGATCAGGACGGCGACGGCGGCGGTGAACGCGGCCGCCGGACCGTTGCCGGTGAGCAGCCAGCCGGCGAGGGTGAGCACCGCGAGGGCCAGCACGACCGGCACGAAGATCCCCGAGATGCGGTCGGCCAGTCGCTGCACCTCGGCCTTGCCGGTCTGCGCCTCGTCGACCAGGCGGGCCATCTGCGCGAGCTGGGTCTCGGCGCCGACGCGGGTGGCCCGCACGACCAGCCTGCCGCCGGCGTTGGCCGTCGCGCCGGCCACGGTGTCGCCGGGGCCGACCTCGACCGGCACCGACTCCCCGGTGAGCATCGAGGCGTCGACCGCCGACGAGCCGTCGGTGACCTCGCCGTCGGCGGCGATCTTCTCGCCGGGCCGGACGACGAACTCCTCGCCCTCGGCCAGCTCGCCGATGGGGACCCGCCGCTCGACGCCGTCGCGGAGCACCGCGACGTCCTTCGCGCCGAGTTCGAGCAGGGCCCGCAGCGCGGCGCCGGCGCGGCGCTTGGCGCGGGCCTCGAAGTACCGCCCGGCGAGGATGAACGTCGTCACCCCGGCGGCGGCCTCGAGGTAGATGTTGGCGCCGCCGTCGCTGCGCCCGATGGTCAGCTCGAACGTGTGCGTCATGCCCGGCATCCCGGCCGTGCCGAGGAACAGCGCGTACAGCGACCAGGTGAACGCGGCGATGGTGCCGAGCGAGACCAGGGTGTCCATCGTGGCGGCGCCGTGGCGGAGGTTGGTCCAGGCGGCCCGGTGGAACGGTGCCCCGCCCCAGACGACGACCGGCGCGGCCAGCGTCAGCGACAGCCACTGCCAGTAGGTGAACTGCAGTGCGGGGATCATCGCCATCGCGACCACCGGCACGCTCAACGCCGTCGAGATCAGCAGCCGCTGCCGCAGTGCACCGGCCGGGTCACCGCCTGGTTCGGCGACGTCCGGGGGCTCCGGCTCCGGAGGTGCGGGGAGCTGGGCGGTGTAGCCGGTCTTCTCCACGGTCGCGACCAGGTCGGCGGGGGTGATCCCGGGGCCGTAGGCGACCCGGGCCTTCTCGGTGGCGTAGTTGACCGTGGCGGTGACGCCGTCCATCCGGTTGAGCTTCTTCTCGATGCGGGCGGCGCACGAGGCGCAGGTCATCCCGCCGATCAGCAGCTCGACGTCGTGGCCGGTGGTGGGTGGGGGAGTCGTCATGGGGGATCGCGCCGCGTCAGCGGGCGGCCACCTCGTAGCCGGCCTCCTCGACGGCGGCGCGGACGGCGGTGTCGTCGACCGGCGCCCCGCTGGTGACGGTCACCCCGCCGCTGGCGAGGTCGACGTCGACCGCGGTGACACCGGGGATCTGGGTGACCTCCTCGGTGACGGCGTTGACGCAGTGCCCGCACGTCATGCCGACGACGGTGTAGGTGGCGGTGCTCATGAGCTGTCCTCTCGGGGTGGGATCAGGATCGGACGAGGCGGGCGATGGCCTCGGAGGCCTCGCGCACCTTCTCGTCGGCCTCGCGGCCACCGACCTTCGCGGCCTCGACGACGCAGGAGCTCAGGTGCTCCTCGAGCAGGCCGAGGGAGACGGCCTGGAGTGCCTTCGTCATCGCCGAGACCTGGGTGAGGATGTCGATGCAGTACTTCTCGTCCTCGACCATGCGCTGCAGCCCGCGGGCCTGGCCCTCGATCCGGCGGAGCCGCTTGAGGTAGTCGTCCTTGCGCTGGATGTAGCCGTGCTGATGGCCCGGTGCGCTCTCGGGGTCGGCGAGCTCCATGGTTTCCTCCGGCCGGTCGTCCGCAGCTGCGGTGCCCCGGGAACTATACCCCCCTAGGGTGTGCCCCCAAGGCCTGGCGGAGCTCGTCGACCGAGGCCCGGGCCGCGGCGAGCTGGTCCTGCAGCTCGAGGATGGTGCCGGCCGAGGCGAGGGAGTGGCCGTCGTCGAGCAGGACGCGGAAGCGCGCGGCGAGCAGGAGTTGCTGGCGCGAGTAACGGCGGTGCCCGCCGGGGGAGCGGTGCGGCTCGAGCACGCCGGAGGTGTCGAGGCTGCGGAGGAAGGCGGCCTGGACCCCGAGCAGCTCGGCCGCCTGGCTCATGGTGAGCGCCGGGAAGTCGGGGTCGTCGAGCCGGCGGAGCGGGTCGGGGCCGGGCGTCATCGCCGTCCCTCCTGTCGGGTGCGGAAAGCCCGAGGGGCCGGACCCGACCGGGCCCGGCCCCTCGGGAGAGCGCGGGATCAGCTCTCGACCGCCTTGCTCGGGACCGACTCGCCCTCGATGGTGCGGTCGCTCATCGTGGCGTCGGCGCGCGTGACCGTGATCTTGCGGGCCTTGGCCTTCTCGGCCACCGGGATGCTCACGGTCAGCACCCCGTCGTGGTAGCTGGCCTCGAGCCGGTCGGTGTCGAGGCTCCGGCCGAGCACCAGCTGGCGGGTGTAGCTGCCGAAGGGACGCTCGGCGATGCTCCACTCGGCGTTCTCGAGCTGTGGCACCGAGCGCTCCGCGCTGACGGTCAGCGTCGTGCCCTCGATCGACAGGTCGATCGACCCGGGGTCGACGCCGGGCAGGTCGAAGTGGGCGACGAAGTTGTCGCCGACCCGGTACGCGTCCATCGGCATGCCCGACAGGGGGCGGGCGGTCATGGATCCCGAGCGGCCGGTGAGCTGGTCCAGCGCGCGGAAGGCGGCGGACGTGGCGGCGAACGGGTCGTAGGCGGTCAGCATGGCTCTGCAACCTCCTGATGTCTCGACGGGTGCTGATCGCTGCCCGAGGTAAACCTCTAGTGGCGACTGGAGAATACCTCCATCGCGCGCGCCGGTAAACCCCGCCACCTGCGGGTTCACCTGGGGCGGTCAGGTGGTCGCGGCCACCGGGAAGTCGACTCCGGTCAGCCGGGCGGAGGCCTCCCAGAGTGCCCGGGCGAGGTCGGGATCGCTGGCCTCCGTGGTGCGGCCCACGAGCGTCGGGTAGCCGCGGAGCTCCTGGAAACCGCTCGGGCCGAGGTAGCTGCCACCGGGCAGGTCCCGGGTCGCCGCGGCCAGGGTGGGCAGCGCGCCCATGCGGTCGGACTGGGCGAGCAGCTTGTTGCCGAGCTTCATCCCGCCGTCCACGAGTCGGCTGCCCGACCGGCCCTGCAGGTTGGTCGCGGCCCAGCCCGGGTGCGCTGCCAGCGACCCGACCCGGGAGCCGGACTCCGCCAGCCGGCGCTGCAGCTCGAGGCTGAACAGCAGGTTGGCCAGCTTGGACTGGCCGTAGGCGGCGGTCGCGTTGTACGGCCGGCGCTGCCAGTTGAGGTCGTCGAGGTCGATCCGGCCCGCGCGGTGCATGGACGAGCTGACCGTGACCACCCGGTCGGTCACGTGCGGCAGCAGCAGGTTGGTGAGCGCGAAGTGGCCGAGGTGGTTGGTGCCGAACTGCAGCTCGAAACCGTCGGCCGTCATGCCCGCCGGCACCATCATGATCCCGGCGTTGTTGATCAGGACGTCGAGCGGACCGGTCCAGTCGGCGGCGAAGGTGCGCACCGAGTCCAGGTTCGCGAGGTCGAGGTGCCGCACGCTCACGTCGCCGGTGAGGGAGGACGCCGCCTGCTCGCCGCGGGCGAGGTCGCGCACAGCGAGGACGACGCGGGCGCCGGTTCGGGCGAGCTCACGGGCCGTCGCGAGTCCGAGACCGCTGTTGGCGCCGGTGACGACCACGGTCCGGCCGGTCTGGGAGGGGATGTCGGCGGCTGTCCAGCGCGGTGTCATGCCCCCGACTGTAGGCAGCGGAGCCGACATTCCCCGGTGCGGGCAAGATTGGGCAGGTGACCACCGACCTGTCGCCCGACCTGCTGACCGCCGCGCGGGACGCGCCGGGGTTCATGCCCGACGACGAGGGCGCGGCGCTCTACGCCGCCGCCCGCGCCGTCGCCGTCCCGGGGCCGCTGCTGGAGGTCGGCAGCTGGATGGGGAAGTCGGCGCTCTACCTGGCCGCTGCCGCCCGCGAGACCGGGCGGCAGGTCGTCACCGTCGACCACCACCGCGGCTCCGAGGAGCACCAGCCGGGCTGGGAGTACCACGATCCGGCGCTGGTCGACCCGCTGGTGGGCCGCATCGACACGCTGCCCTCCTTCCGCCGGACCATCGCGGCCGCCGGCGCCGAGGACGTCGTCGTCGCGGTCGTCACCCGCTCGGAGGTGCTCGCCCCGCTGTGGACGACGCCGCTCGCGCTGCTGTTCCTCGACGGCAGCCACACCGAGGAGTCGGCCCGCCGCGACCAGGACGCGTGGGTCGCCAAGCTCGCCGTCGGCGGCACCCTGGCCATCCACGACGTCTTCCCCGACCCCGCCGACGGCGGCCAGGCCCCGTTCGGCGTCTACCGCCGCGTGCTCGCGTCCGGCGACTTCGAGGAGCAGCCGGGCACGGGGTCGCTGCGCCTGCTCCGGCGGCTGCGGTGATCGATCCGCTGGTGGCCGAGCGTGACGCGGCCCTCGCCCAGATCGAGGCCCTGAGCAGAGAGTTCGAGGGTGTGATCGACGCGTCGCGGGCGTCCAACGCCGATGACGAGCACGACCCGGAGGGCGCGACGATCGCCTTCGAGCGGCAGCAGGTGGTGGCGCTGCTCGAGCAGGCGCGGCGCCGGCTGGCCGACGTCGAGGCGGCGCTGGCCCACCGGGAGACCGGCGACTACGGCATCTGCGAGAACTGCGGCCGGCCGATCGGGCCGGAGCGGCTCGCCGCCCGGCCGGCCGCGCGCACGTGCATCGACTGCGCCCGCTGAGGCGTCAGGGCAGAACCGCGTCGCTCTCGGGGGCATCCGTCAGCCCCGGCGCCGGGATGGCGGCCGGATCGGTGAACAGGCGGGCCGCCGGCGTCGCCCCGGCCAGCGCGTCCGCGGCGAGCACCACCGCGGCCGCCGTCCACGTGGTCCGCTCGACCGGCCACCGCGCGTCGTCGGCGTAGACCAGGCCGGTCCAGTACGAGCCGTCGTCGTGGCGCAGGTGCTGCATCGCCGCGACCTGCTCGATCGCCGCGTCCGGCTGACCGGCTGCGGCCAGCGCCAGGGCCAGCTCGCAGGTCTCGGCCCCGGTCACCCACGGATGGTCGGCCACGCAGCGGGCCCCGAGTCCGGGGACGACGAAGCGGTCCCAGTCGCCGGCCAGCCGCTCGCGGGCCGCCGTCCCCGTGAGCGCGCCGCCCAGCACGGGGTAGTACCAGTCCATCGAGTAGCGGCTGCGGTCGGCGAAGTCGCCGGGGCGGGTGCGCAGCGCCGCACCGAGGTCGGTGACCGCGAGCTCCCAGTCGGGCTGGGCCTCCCCGTGCAGCGCGGCGAGCGCGATGCCGCAGCGCAGCGCCTGGAAGAGGCTGGCGTTGCCGGTGAGCAGCGCCGTGTCGTCGGGCGTGCCGTCGGGGCGCAGCGCCCAGCTGACCGCGCCGCCCGACAGCTGCATCCGGACCACCAGGTCCAGCCCGCGCCGGACCGCGGGCCAGAGGTCGGTCACCAGCCGCTCGTCGCCGCTGACGAGCCAGGTGTGCCAGCCGCCGACCGCCAGGTATCCGGCGTGGTTGCTCTCGGCGGCGGGCGCGGACTCGCAGCCGGCCCGGTACTCGGCGGCCCACGACCCGTCGGGCCGCTGGCGGCCGGCCAGCCAGCGGTAGGCGTCGGCCGCGCGGGCGTGCTCGCCACCGATGTCGAGGGCCATCGCCGCCTCGACCGAGTCCCACGGGTCGAGCTGGCCCTCGCGGAACCAGGGGAGTGCGCCGTCGGCGTGCTGCTCGGCGGCGATCGACGCGACGGTCTCCCGCACCTGGTCCGCGGTCAGGACGCCGGGCAGCTCGGGCACGGCGTCCCGGTCAGCGGGCGGCAGCGGTCCGCTCCTCCGCGGAGGGCCCGCCGGCGGCGGATCCGGAGCCGGTGGCCGCGACCGCGGGCTTGTCCGCGTAGACGACGAGGCTCTTGCCGAACACGGGGTCGAGCGCGCGCTCGGCGGCCCGGGTCAGCCACGGGCGCTTCGTCAGGTCCCACACCAGCAGCCGGTGGTAGGCGCGCACCACCGCGGCGTCACGCTCCACGCCGACGGCGCACTTGAGCCACCAGTAGGGGGCGTGCAGGGCGTGCGCGTGGTGGCTCCCGCCCGGCACCAGGCCCACCGACGCCAGCCGGGTGCGGACGACGTCGCGCCGGTAGATGCGGACGTGGCCACCCTCGTTGGCGTGGTACTCGTCGGACAGCGCCCAGCAGATCCGCTCCGGGCCGTAGCGAGGCACGGTCACCGCGACCCGGCCCCCCGGCCTGAGGACGCGGGCGATCTCGGCCATCGCCGTGACGTCGTCCGGGATGTGCTCGAGCACCTCGGAGGCGATCACCCGGTCGACGCTGGCGTCGGGCACGGGCAGGTGCAGCAGGTCGCCGCGGACGACCTCGAACCGAGAGCCGTCCGGGGCCTCGCCGGCCTCGGCGATCGCGCCGAGCCAGCGCTTCGTCGTCTCGACCTCGGACTGCCCCCAGTCGACGGCGACGACCTTCGCGCCCCGGCGGAGCGCCTCGAACGCGTGCCGGCCCTCGCCGCAGCCCAGGTCGAGGACGGTCATCCCCGCCCGGAGGTCGAGCAGGTCGTAGTCGACGGTCAGCACTGCGCGCCCTTGCGGTCGAGGATGTCGGTGTACCAGTCGGCCGTGCGCTGCGCCGTGGCCCGCCAGGTGAACATGTCGAGGACGCGGCGGCGCCCGGCCTGGCCCAGCTGCGCCGCCAGGGACGGCGAGTCGAGCACGCGCTGCAGGGCCGCGGTCAGCTCACCCACGTCGCCGGCCCGCACCCGGAGCCCCGCCTCGCCGCCGACCACCTCGGGCAGCGCGCCGGCGTCGGTGGTGACCAGGGGGGTCGCGCAGGCCATCGCCTCGATCGCCGGAAGGGAGAACCCCTCGTACAGCGAGGGGATGGCCACGACCGCGGCCCGCTGCAGGAGCCGCACCAGTTCGGCCTCCGGCACCGGGCCGGTGAAACGGACGGCGTCGCGCAGCGCCAGGCGGTCGAGCGCCGCCTCGGCCGGGCCGCCGGGCCGGGCGGTGCCCACGACCGTGAGCCGGACCGGCCGCTCGGTGCGCAGCTTCGCCAGGGCCTCGAGGAGGTGCACCAGGCCCTTGAGCGGCACGTCGGCGCTGGTGATGACCAGGATCGAGTCGGCATCGCGGGCCTGACCGGCGGGCGGGGGCGTGAACTCGTGCGGGTCGATGCCGACCGGGATGACCTCCACCCGCTCGGCGGGCAGCCCCATGTGCGTGCCGATGTCGCGGCGCGAGCTCTCCGAGACCGTGGTGACGCCGTTAAGCCGGCGGACGACGCGGGCCTGCATGCCCGTGAACCCGTACCACCGGTGCAGCGTCAGCCGGCGCCGCAGCCCGGGTGCGGCGGCGAGCTCCAGCTTCCGGTCGATGGCGACCGGGTGGTGCACGGTCGCCACGGTGGGCAGGCCGGCGCGGACCAGCCGTAGCAGCCCCCAGCCCAGGCTCTGGTTGTCGTGGACGATGTCGAACTCCTGCGCGCGGGGGAGCAGCGACCGGGCCGCGCGCAGACTGAACGTGAGCGGCTCGGGGAACCCGGCGGTGCACATCGCCGCCCACTCCAGGACGTCGATGCCGTCGCGGAACTCCGACGGCCGGGGCGTGCGGAAGGGATCGGGCTCGCGGTAGAGGTCGAGGCTCGGCACGCGGGTCAGCGGAACGCCGGCGTCGAGTTCGGGATACGGCTGGCCGCTGAGGACCTCGACGCGGTGACCGAGCTCGGCCAGCTCCCGGGAGAGCGCCCGCACGTAGATGCCCTGGCCGCCGCTGTGCGGCTTGCTCCGATAGGACAGCAGTGCGATGCGCAACGACCGTCCCATACGCCGGAATCTAACCAGCCGGTAACCAGAGGCCGCCGACCCGCTCGGCGGCCGGGAGCTTCCGACGGCGCTCACCGCACCTGGCAGGGTGCTGGCCATGCTCCGTCATGTCGTGCTCTTCACCTGGTCCGACGCCGCCGACGAGGAGCGGCGGAGGACGACCATCGCGGCCCTGCGGCGGCTGCGCCAGGACGTCGGCGGCATGAGCATGCTGATCGTGGCCGAGGACGCCGATCTCGCCGACGGCAACGCCGACGCCGTGCTCATCGCCGACTTCCCCGACGCGCAGGCCTACTACCGCTACGCGCAGGACCCAGTGCATCTGGCGGTGGTCGCCGAGCACGTGCGGCCGTGGCTGAGGTCGCGCAGCGCGCTGCAATACCAGATCTGACCGACGCGACGGCCTTCCGCCGTCCACAGGGGCCGCGCCGTCCACAGATGCGCTGACGGTCGGCCGCGGAGCGTGCGCGAGCCCCAGGGTCGGGCGCATGGACATCTCGACCGACGCACTCCCGGGCTCCGGGCCCGCCACCGTCTCCGTCTCCGATCCGGGGGAGATCGCGGCCGGACTACCGCATCTGATCGGCTTCCGGCCCGAGGAGTCGGCGGTGCTGATCGGTCTCGCGGGCGACCACGGCAGCCGGGTCGGCCTGACCGCCCGGGCCGACCTCCCGCCCTCCGGCCAGGTGCCGGCGTTCGCCCGCGCGCTGGTGCGCAGCGTGTGCACCGACCAGCCGTCCGGCGTGCTGCTCGTGGTGGTCTCCGAAGCCCCCGACGAGCCCGGCCGCGCCGAGGCCGTCCTTCCGCACCGGCGCCTGGTCCACGAGGTGCTCGTGGCGCTGACCGAGCGCGGCGTGGCGCTGCGCGACACCCTGCTCGTGCGGGCCGGCCGGTGGTGGTCCTACGACTGCCCCCACTCCTGCTGCGCACCGGGCGCGGGCACGGCGCTGCCCTCGGAGGTGACCCCGCTCGAGGTGGCCTCGATCGTCTCCGGGCTGGTCGCGGCGGGCAGCCGCGAGGAACTCGAGGCGCGCATCGACCCGCCGGGTGCCTCCGCTCGGCTCGCCATGGGCGACACCGTCCTGCGGATCGGCCGCGAGCACGCCGCCGCCGTGCACGAGCGCGGTGCCGAGGCCGTGGCCCGGGAGGCGCGGTCCGCGGTCGAGTCCGCCGCGGTGCGCTGCCGGACCGATGGCTCCGGGGGCACCCCCCTGACCGACGACGAGGTCGCCCGGCTGCTGTGGGCCCTGCGGGATCCCGGCGTCCGCGACCACGCCCTCCGGCTGGCCCTCGGGGAGCACCCCGCAGCGCTGGAGACGCTGTGGACCGAGTGCACCCGGCGGGCACCCGCACCGCTGGACGCGGCCCCCGCCACCCTCCTGGCCGTGAGTGCCTGGCTGCGCGGCGACGGCGCCATGGCCAACGTGGCCCTGCAGCGCGCGCTCGACGGCGAGCCCGGCTACCCGCTGGCGAGGCTGCTCAGCCGGGCACTCGCCGAGTGCCTGAACCCGGCCGAGCTGCGCGCGATGATCCGGGCGTCGGTGCCACCGGACACCGAGCCGGCCGGGCGCGGCAGCGCGCGCCCGGCCGACTGACATGGCTCACCGGCCCGCCGTGGCGGGCCCGGCGTGCTCAGACCAGCTCGGGGCGCTTCCACTCCTCGCCCAGCACGTGCTCGGCCAGGAAGGCCAGCACGGTCTCGTACCAGACGATCGTGTTGCCCGGTGTGAGCACCCAGTGGTTCTCGTCGGGGAAGTACAGGAACTTCGACGGCACGCTGCGCTTCTGCAGGTCGTACCAGAGCCGCAGCCCCTCGCCGATCGGCACCCGGTAGTCCTTGTCGCCGTGGATGACCAGCATGGGCGTCCGGATGGCGTCGGCGTAGCGGTGCGGGGAGTTCTGCTCGTAGCGCTTCGGCTCGCGCAGCGGGTCGCCCCACTCCTTCTCCCAGTAGTAGGCCGCGTCCGTCGTACCGGTGAACGCGTCGAGGTCCCACAGGCTGGCGTGGGTGACGATCGCGCGGAAGCGAGCGGTCTGGGTCGCCACCCAGTTGGCCATGTAACCGCCGAACGAGCCGCCCATGGCGGCGGTGCGCGAGGCGTCGATGTCGGGCCGCTGTTCGGCCGCGTCGACCGCCGCCATCAGGTCGGTGAAGGGGGAGCCGCCCCACTCGCCCCAGCCCCGTCGCACGAAGTCCTGGCCGAAGCCCTGCGACAACGCCGGGTTGGGCATCAGCACGGCGTAGCCCTTGGCGGCCATCACCCAGGGGCACCAGCGCCACGACCACGCGTTCCAGCTCATCAGCGGGCCGCCGTGGATCCAGAGCAGCAGGGGCGCCGGGTTCTCCGCCGACGCTCCCTCGGGCAGCACCAGCCACGACTGCACGCGGGTGCCGTCGGCCGCGGTGACCGCCACCTCGTGCAGCGTGCCCGGCAGCGCGTCCAGGGTGCCGGGATTGGGCAGCGGCGTGGGTTCCTGCCCGGTCGCCACCGGGTCCAGCCGCACGGGGACCGACGGCGAGTCGTAGCCGGAGCGGAGCGCATAGAGGGCGCTGCCGTCGCGGGCGACCTGCAGGCTGCTGTAGGCCCCGTCGCCGGTGAGCCGCGTCGGTTCCCCGCCGTCGACGGGCACCCGGAAGATCGCGTGCCGGCCGTCGTCGTCGGCGAGGAAGTAGACGGCTGTGCCGTCCGCGCTGAACTGCGGCGCGCTCGGCCACCGGTCGAAGCCCGCGGTCAGGTCGTGCGGGGCGCCACCGGCGGCGTCGACCAGCAGCAGGGTGTAGTCCGGCGGCTCGCTGTAGGTCGGCAGCGACTCGCGCACGCAGACGACCCGCGCGCCGTCGGAGGAGAAGGACGGGGCGTAGACGTCGGCCAGCGGGTCGTCCACCAGCACCCGGGTCTCGCCGGTGGCCGTCTCGGTGACCACGACCCGGTGCCGTCGGCCGGCCGGGCCGTCGGGCACGTCCTCGGTCCGCACCAGCAGACGGCCGTCGGGGGAGAGGCAGGCGTCGTCGCCGGCCCCGCTCGGCGGCGCGGCGTCCGGGGTGAGGTCGCGCAGCACGACCGGCTCGTCGCCGGCGGCCTCGTCGGCCGGCAGGCGGCCGGCCCAGAACAGGTGCGTCGCGGCCGGGCCCAGGTCGTGGTCCCAGTAGCGAACCGGATACGCCTCGTGCAGCACCGCCGTGACCCCGGCGTCCTTCCGCTTCTTGCGGCGTTCCTCCTCGGCGGCCGCCTCGGAGCCGCCGGAGAGGGTGTCGGCGGCGACCACGACGTCGCCGGAGTCCGCCGCCACGAAGAAGGCGCCGATCCCGGCGGGCCGCGTGAGCAGCAGCCGTGCCTCGCCGCCGCCCGCGGGCAGGCTCCACAGCCCGGCCTTCGGGTCGCCGCCCTTCTCGGTCGCCTCGGGGTCGGGGCGTGCGGAGGTGAACAGCAGCGAGCCGTCGGGGGCCCAGGCCGGCGCGGACTCGCCGGGTGCGCTCCGGGTGAGCCGGCGGGCCGGCCGCTCTCCGGCGGGGTCGACCTCCCAGAGCGCGGACTGCCACTTCTTCTTCTCGGGGTCGAGGGTCTGCACCGAGACGGCCAGCCGCGCCCCGTCGGCGGAGAGGGCCAGCGCCCCCACCCGGGGCAGCGCGACGTAGTCGGCCAAGTTGGCGAACGGACTGGTCGCAGCGTCGGCGGCCGCGGGGCCGGCCTCGGAGCTGGGGTCAGGAGCGGGCAGGCTCACCGGTGTCTTCTCTCGCGCGGGTGCGGATGTCGCCTCCACCGTAGTGAGCCGTCCGCCTGCGATGTCGCGGGCCGTCCACCGCCCGCCCGGCAGCGCGGCTCAGGCCGCCGGGAGGACCGGGCGCAGAGAGCCGGAACGCCGCGAGCCGCGGTCCCGACGATGCGGGGCCGCGGCTCGCGGTACGGCGGGCGGTCAGCGCAGGGCGGCCACCTCGACCGGCAGCCGGGCGCCGTCGCCGGCACTGACGAACACGTGCTGGGCGACGCCGGGCGGCAGCAGCTGGCCGTCGAGGCTGACCGAGTCGCCGACCAGCCGGGCCACCGCGGCGGCGCCGGGGCGTACACCCTGCTCGGCGAGCACCCGCAGCAGTTCCGCGTTCTCCTGCAACTGCTCACTGATCCGGCGGACCACCACCGGCCGGCCGTCGACGGTCGCGGTCGTCGACAGCAGCGCGAGGGAGTCGCGTGCCGTGGCCGTCTCGCCCCACAGCGCCGGGTCGCCGCGCAGGGCGTCGAGCCCCGGGATCGGGTTGCCGAACGGCGAGACCGTGGGGTTGCCGAGCAGGGTCAGCAGCTTGCGCTCCACCGCCTCGCTCATGACGTGCTCCCAGCGGCAGGCCTCCTCGTGCACGTCGGCGTAGTCCAGACCGATGACGTCGACGAGCAGGCACTCGGCGAGGCGGTGCTTGCGCATGACCGCAGTGGCCAGCGAGCGGCCCTCGTCGGAGAGCTGGAGGTGCCGGTCGCCTTCGACGGTGAGCAGACCGTCCCGCTCCATCCGGGCCACGGTCTGGCTGACGGTCGGGCCGCTCTGGTGCAGGCGCTCGGCGATCCGCGCGCGCAGCGGGACGATGCCCTCTTCCTCCAGCTCGAAGATCGTGCGGAGGTACATCTCCGTGGTGTCGATGAGGTCGTTCACAGGCACTCCTCCATGTCCTGCGCAGTCTACGGGGGCCGGACCCGCCCGAGCCCTGGTCACCGGCGGTCCGGGCGGGGTGCGGAGGCCGCGGCAACGGGTAGCGTCCGGCAGGTGAGCGACTCGGTCACCGTCGTCTGGAACGACGCGCTGCTGAGCTACACCATGGGTGGCGACCACCCGATGCACCCGGTGCGGCTCGACCTGACCATGCGCCTGGCCGACAGCCTCGGCGTGCTCGCCACCGACCGGCTGCGGGTCCTCGCGCCCACACCTGCCGACGTCGAGCTGCTGACGCTCGTGCACGACCCCGCCTACCTCGAGGCGGTCAAGCGTGCTCCGGCCGACCCCGACGTCGGGCACGGGCTGGGCACCCCCGACAACCCGATCTTCGACGGCATGTACGACGCGGCCGCGCTGATCGTCGGCGGCAGCGTTCTCGCCGCCCAGCAGGTGCACAGCGGCAAGGCCCAGCACGCGGTGAACATCTCCGGAGGCCTGCACCACGCGATGCGCGACGCGGCATCCGGGTTCTGCGTGTTCAACGACGCCGCCATCGCGATCGCCTGGCTGCTGCGCCAGGGCTACGAACGGATCGCCTACGTCGACCTCGACGTCCATCACGGCGACGGCGTCCAGGCCGCGTTCTACGACGATCCGCGGGTGCTCACCGTCAGCGTCCACCAGACGCCGCTGACGCTGTTCCCCGGCACGGGCTTCCCCGAGGAGACCGGCGACCCGCAGAAGGCCCTGGGCAGCGCCGTGAACCTGGCGCTCCCCAACGGCACCGACGACTCCGGCTGGCTGCGTGCCTTCACCGCCGTCGTCCCGAGCGTGCTGCGGGCCTTCCAGCCGCAGATCCTGGTAACCCAGTGCGGCTGCGACGCCCACCACGAGGACCCGCTGGCCGATCTCGCCCTCACCGTCGACGGGCAGCGAGCCAGCTACCGGGCGATGCACGAGCTGGCGCACGAGGTCTCCGACGGCCGCTGGATCGCCCTCGGCGGCGGCGGGTACGGCCTGGTGCGCTGCGTCCCCCGGGCCTGGACACACCTGATCGCCGAGGTCAGCGGCACCCCGCTGGACCCGGCCACCGAGATCCCGCAGTCCTGGCGCGACGACGTCGTGGCCCGGGGGCTGCGGGTCCGGCCGCCCACCCACATGACGGAGGGCGGCTACACCGGCTTCTCCCGCTGGGACGCGTTCACCGAGTCGCGGGTCGACCGCGCCGTCATGCGCACCCGGCGGGCCTCCTTCCCGTACTTCGGCCTCGACCCGGACGATCCGCGTGACTGACCCGAACCCGGCGTCCGCGGTCGCTCAGCCGGCCGCCGTGCCGGCTCCCGAGCACGCCGAGCCCCCGACCGCGCCGCCGCACTGGGAGGCCGACATCGTCGCCGCCGACGGCGGCACGGTGCACCTGCGCCCGATCAGCCCCGACGACGCCGAGGGCCTGGTCGGGCTGATGGAGCGCAGCAGCGACCAGACGCGCTACTACCGGTTCTTCGGCCCGATGAAGAAGCTGTCGGACAAGGACCTGCACCGCTTCACCCACGTCGACCACGACCACCGTGTGGCGTTCGTGATCCTGCTCGGCGACCAGGTGATCGCGGTCGGGCGCTACGACCGGTACCCCGACACCGACGACGCCGAGGTGGCCTTCCTCGTCGAGGACGCCCACCAGGGCCGGGGGCTGGGTTCGGTGCTGCTCGAGCACCTGGCTGCCGCCGCCCGCGAGCGCGGCATCAAGCGGTTCGTGGCCGAGGTGCTCGCCCAGAACAGCCGCATGGTGCGGGTCTTCCAGGACGCGGGCTACAAGTCCGCGCGCTCCTACGAGGACGGCGTGGTCCACCTGACCTTCCCGATCGAGCAGACCGAGGACGCGCTCGCCGTCGCCTACGAGCGCGAGCAGCGCAGCGAGTCGCGCTCCATCGGCCGGTTGCTCACCCCGTCGTCGGTCGCCGTGGTCGGCGCGAGCAACGACGTGGGCAAGCTCGGCAACGCGCTGCTCAAGCACCTGCTCGACTACGGCTTCGCCGGCCCCGTCTACCCGGTCAACCCGGCGGCCCGGCACGTGCGCGGCGTCCCCGCGTACGCCGACATCGAGGCGATCCCCGACGACGTCGACCTTGCCGTCCTGGCCGTGCCCGCCGACGAGGTCGCCGCCGTCGTGGAGGCGTGCCGGCGCAAGCGGGTCAAGGGGCTGGTGGTGATCTCCGGCGGGTTCGGCGAGCTCGGCCCTGAGGGCCTGGCCGCCGAACGGCAGCTGGTCGCCGCCGCCCGCGCGTCCGGAATGCGCGTCGTCGGCCCGAACTGCCTGGGAATGGTCAACACCGCACCCGAGGTCCGGCTCAACGCGAGCCTGGCCCCGATGGTCCCCGGTCGCGGGCGCGTGGGGTTCTTCGCCCAGTCCGGCGCGCTCGGGGTCGCGCTGCTCGAGCGGGCCCGCAGCCGCGACATCGGCCTGTCCACGTTCGTCTCGGCGGGCAACCGGGCCGACGTCAGCGGCAACGACCTGCTGCAGTACTGGGCGACCGACCCGGCGACCGAGGTGGTGCTGCTCTACCTGGAGAGCTTCGGCAACCCCCGCAAGTTCGCCCGCCTCGCCCGCACGGTCGGCCGGACCAAGCCGGTCGTCGCGGTCAAGAGCGGCCGGCACGTGGCGATGACCCCGGGTCTGGCCGGCACGTCGGTCACCGTGCCCGAGCAGTCGGTGGCCGCGCTGTTCGCCTCGGCCGGTGTGATCCGGGTCGACACCGTGGCGCAGCTGCTCGACGTCGGGGCCGTGCTGGCCCACCAGCCGCTGCCGGCCGGCAGCCGTGTCGCCGTCGTCGGCAACTCCACCGCGATGGGTCAGCTGGTCGCTGACGCCGTCCTCGAGGAGGGGCTCGACCTCGCCCGCGAGGCACCGGTCGACATCGGCGTGAACGGCAGCCCGGAGGAGTTCCGCCGGGCGCTGCAGGAGGCCGTGGACGACGAGCGGGTCGACGCGGTCGTCGCCGTCTTCCTGCCCCCGCTGATGGCCGGCTCCCGCGAGTTCGGGCCGGCCCTGCGCGACGTCGCCCAGCACTCCACCAAGCCGATCGTCGCCACGTTCCTCTCCACCGAGGGCATCCCGCCCGAGCTCGCCGTCCTCGACGACAGCGGCATGCCGGCGCGCGGGTCCGTGCCCTCGTTCGCCACCCCGGAGCGGGCCGTGATCGCGCTGGCCAAGGTCGCCGAGTACGCGCGGTGGCGCCGCCGGCCGGTGGGCGAGCTGCCCGAGTTGCCGGACGTCGACGAGGACGCCGGCCGCCGCATCGTGACCGGGGTCCTCGCCGAGACCGCCCTCGGCCGCGAGCTCACCGACGACGAGCTGATCGCCCTGCTGGCCGCCTACGGGGTGCCGCTGCTGGGTACCCGCACCGTCACCGATGTCGAGGGGGCCGTCGCCGCGGCAGAGGAGGTCGGCTACCCGGTGGTGCTCAAGTCCACCGCGCCGTGGCTGCGGCACCGCCCCGACCTGGGCGGCGTGCGCCTCGACCTGGTCGACGCCGACGCGGTGCGCACCGCGTTCGGCGCCATCCCCTCCGGCGACCCGGTGATCGTCCAGGAGATGGCCGCGCCCGGCGTGGCCACGGTGATCGAGATCGTCGACGACCCGTCCTTCGGTGCGCTGGTCAGCTTCGGCCTCGGCGGGGTGGCCACCGACCTGCTCGGCGACCGCGCGTTCCGCACGCTTCCCCTCACCGACCTCGACGCCGCCGACCTCGTGCGCGCGCCGCGGGCCTGGCCGCTGCTCGACGGCTACCGGGGGTCGGAGCCGGTCGACGTCGCCGCGCTGGAGAACCTCCTGCTGCGGGTGGCACGGCTCGCCGACGACCTGCCCGAGGTGCTGCGGCTCACCCTCGAGCCGGTGATCGTCGGCCCGCACGACCCCTGGCACGGTGGCCGCTCGCTCGTCGTGGCCGGCGGCACCGCCGTCGTCGGGCCGCCCACGGCGCGGGTCGACCCGGGCCCGCGGCGGATGCGCAACCCGGTCTGAGAGACGGCGAGAGCCGGCCACCCGAAGGTGACCGGCTCTCGCCGTGCTCTGGTGCTAGCCGAGGTAGTCCCGGAGGGCGTCGGCCCGCTGCGGGTCGCGGAGCTTGGCCATCGTCTCCCGCTCGATCTGCCGGACGCGCTCGCGGGACAGCCCGAACTGCTTGCCGATCTGCTCGAGCGTGCGCGGCTGGTGGCCGTCCAGCCCGAACCGCAGGACGACGACGTCGCGCTCGCGGTCCTCCAGCGTGGACAGCACCGTCCGGACGTCGCCCTTCATCATCTGGAAGGCGACGGCGTCCTCGGCGACGGCGGCGTCGGCGTCCTCGATGAAGTCACCGAGGCGCGACTCCTCGTCGGCGCCGACCGTCTGGTCGAGGCTGACCAGGTCTCGGCTGTACTCCAGCAGCTCGGTGATCCGCTCCGGCGTCATGTCCAGCTCGAGGCCGAGCTCCTCCGCCGTGGGCTCGCGCTCGAGCTCCTGGTGGATCCGGCGCCGCGTGCGCACCACCTTGTTGACCTGCTCGGCCAGGTGGACGGGCAGCCGGATGGTGCGGCCGGAGTCGGCCATCGCCCGGGTGATCGCCTGGCGGATCCACCAGGTGGCGTAGGTCGAGAACTTGAAGCCCTTGGTGTAGTCGAACTTCTCGACCGCGCGGATCAGCCCGACGTTGCCCTCCTGGATCAGGTCCAGGAACGTCATGCCGTGGCCGGTGTAGCGCTTGGCCACCGAGACGACGAGGCGCAGGTTGGCCTCCAGCAGGTGGGCCTTGGCGGCCTTCCCGTCGATGGCCAGCGCCTTGTAGTCGCGCTTGCGCGCCGCGGAGAGACCTGACTTCTCGTTCAGCAGGCGGTCGGCGTAGAGGCCGGCCTCGATCCGCTTGGCCAGCTCGACCTCCTGCTCGGCGGTGAGCAGCGCCGTCTTGCCGATGGTGTTGAGGTAGACGCGCACGAGGTCGGTCGAGACCAGACCCGTGGTGTCGGGCTCGCGACGGGGCGCGCGCACCCCGAGGGTGTCATTGGGGGAAGACTGAAGCAGCGTCACGATGTGTCTTCGTCCTTGCCTTCGGTTCGGATGTCTCCGCCGTTCGTCGTCGGCGGCGGCGGGGGTGCATCCGGGTGTCAAGGGCCGGGGTTTCCGGACGATCTCCGGCCGGCCCCTTGCTCTTCTGTCCGATGTGGTACGCCCTGCACAACGGCCGGTACCGGGCTCTGTGTTCCACGGAGGCCCGGTTCTCAGGAAACACGCAGGGAGTCCTCGGTCACGGCCCCTGTACCCGCATCGGGGCGATCTCAGACGTGCTCCGCCGGAAGTGTGTGGCGCTCAGACCTCGAGCAGCAGGGTCATCGGGCCTTCGTTGACCGACGACACGCTCATCCGGGCTCCGAACGCGCCGGTCGCGACGGCGCAGCCACGCCGGCGCAGCTCCCCGATCACCTCGTCGACCAGCGGTTCGGCGACGTCGCCGGGGGCGGCGTCCTGCCAGGAGGGACGGCGACCCTTCCGCGTGTCGGCGTAGAGCGTGAACTGGCTCACGACCAGCACCGGCAGGCCGAGATCGGCGGCCGACTGCTCGCCGTCGTCGCCGGGGAAGATGCGCAGCTGGTGGATCTTGCGGGCCAGCGCACGGGCCTGCGCGACGCCGTCGTCGTGACCGACCCCGACCAGGGCCAGCAGGCCCGCGCCGATCTCGCCGACCACCGCGCCCTCGACGGCTACAGCGGCTGTACTGACCCTGCTCACCACGGCGCGCACCAGCGCATCCTCCCCGCCGCGGGGTCGGGCAGAGATGACCGGGTGCGGACTACGGCGTGACCTGCGCCCACCCTGAGGCTCGCGCGCGCACCCGCTCGGGCAGCTCGGTTCCCGGCGGCAGCAGCGGGCAGGGCTCCGGCTCGCCGGCCACCGTCCGCAGCGGCAGGACGCCGGCCCACACCGGGTCGGGGCTGCCGGCGGCGGGCAGGTCCCGCTCGTCCTCGCCGGGCGGCCCGGTGCGGACCTTGACGCTGGCCTCCGCGAGGTCCAGGGCCAGCACGGCGGTGGCGGCCAGTTCCTTGCGGTCGGGGCGTCGGGTCGCCGTCCACGAGCCCGGGGCGAGGTGCTCGGTGAGCGCCTCCAGGCCGAGAAGGCGCTCGGCGGGGTCGGTGAGCAGTCGCGCGCTGCCGTGCACGACGGCGCAGCGGTAGTTCATCGAGTGGTGGAATGCCGACCGGGCGTAGACGACGCCGTCGACCAGGGTCACGGTGAAGGAGACGGGTGCGCCGGCGGCGGCCGCCCGCAGCGTCGCCGCCCCGGTGGAGCCGTGCAGGTAGAGGGTGTCCCCGGAGCGGCCGTAGCCGGTCGGCAGCACCACGGGAGCGCCGTCCAGGACGACGCCGAGGTGGCCGATGAGCCCGGCGTCGAGCACGGCGTACAGCTCGGCGCGATCGGTGCGCGCGCGGGCCGGCGCGCGGCGGACGGTGCTGCGGGGGGTGGGGGAGAGCGGCGGCGCGGCGGTCATGTCCGCCATCGTGGATCCGGCAGTGGCCTGCCGGAAGGGCCACTCCGGTAGCTTTTCGGCAGGCCACCGGGCACGGCAGGCGTGGAGGGAGGACCCGATGAGCGGAGTGCCTCCACTGGTGCTCGACCGCGACAGCGACGTCCCGCTGGCGGTGCAGCTGGCCGACGCCCTGCGCGCCGCGGCCGCGCAGGGCACCGTCCGCCCGGGCGAGCGGCTGCCTTCGACCCGTGAGCTCGCCGGCGCGCTGCGGGTCAGCCGCACGGTGACCGCTGCCGCCTTCGACCAGCTGCTGGCCGAGGGGTGGGCGCAGGCCCGCCGCGGCATCGGCACGTTCGTGGTGGGCGCGGCGGCGCCGGGCAGCGTCCCTCCGGTGGCGGCCTCGCCGGACGTTGCGGCCCGCGCACACCTGGTCGACCTGCGGGCCGGCTCGCCGTGCCTGGAGGTGCTCGACGCGGCAGCCTGGCGGCGTGCCTGGCGCACCGCCGGGGACCGGGACCCGGACGGCTATCCGGAGCCCGCGGGGGACCCGGGGTTCCGGGCCGCCGTGACCGAGCACCTGCTGCGCCACCGCGGCCTGCCCGCCGCCGCCGACGACGTGCTGGCCACCGCGGGCACCTCCGCGGCCGTGGCCGAGGTGGCCCGGCTGCTGCCGCCGGGGTCGCGGGTCGCGGTCGAGAGCCCGGGCTACGGCCGCGCCGCCGCCGCGCTGCGGGCGGCCGGCGCCGAACTGGTGCCGGTGCCGGTCGACGACGACGGCCTGGTCGTCGACGCGCTCCCTGCGGACCTGGCCGCGGTGTACTGCACCCCGGCCCACCAGTACCCGCTGGGCCGCCGGCTGTCCGCCGCCCGCCGCGTGGCCCTGGTCGCGCGGGCCCGCGCCGAGGGCTGGTGGGTGCTGGAGGACGACTACGACGGCGAGCTCCGCTACGACGTCGCACCGCTCCCGCTGCTGGCCGCGCTCGATCCCGGCGTCGTCGTCCACCTGGGCACCGCGAGCAAGATCCTCACGCCCACGCTGGGTACCGGCTGGCTGGTCGCGCCGCCCGGGGTGCGGGCGCAGCTGCTCGCCCGGCGTACCGAGACCGGCACCCGTCCCGCCCGGGCCGGCCAGCGGGTGTTCGCCGCGCTGGCGGCCGGTGGCGACCTCGCCCGGCACCTGCGGCGGCTGCGCCGCGAGCTGGTCGCTCGGCGGCAGCTCGTGCTCGCGGCGGTGGCAGCCGGCGGCGGGCGCGCCGACGGCGACCCCGCCGGGGCGCACGTGCTGGTGCCGCTGCCCGATGCCGGCACCGAGACGGCCGTGCTCGCCGCGGCCGCCGCCCGGGGCGTCGCGCTCGACGGTCTCGGCCGCCACCGGACGCACGGGGCTGCCGGCGGGCCGACCGCCGGTCTCGTGCTCGGTTTCGCCGCGCCGGCACGAGCGGAGCTGGGCCCCGCCCTCGACGTCCTGACCGCAGTGCTCCGGGAACTACAGCCGCTGTAGCGAACGAGGCCGGGTCACCCCGCGTCGAAGTACGTGACCTCGTCGGGCCGGGCGGTGAACGGGTTGGCCCACTCCGAGGGCGTGCCGGTGATCGGCTGGGCGTCGGTGACGACGACGAACGGGGTGCCCGGATAGACGGCGAGCACCCGCGAGGACGACGTCAGGTGCTCGGTGCGCTCGATCAGCTCGCCGCGGCGGAGCTGCTGCGTCGTCCGCCGTCCGCTCAGTTCCTCCCCGACCTCGGCCACCCACCGGGCGCCGTCGTGGGGAAAGGCGATGGCGTGTACGCGCCGGATGGCCGCGGCCGGCTCGCAACCGGCGAACTCGGCCAGGGCGTCGTAGAGCCGCTCGGCCTGCTCGGCGTCGCTCGCCCGGGGGAGGAAGAAGGCAGCCATGCCCGGATTGTCGCCGTCGGCACCGACAGAACCGTCAGAGCCAGGCGAGCGCGGCGGCGACCAGGGCCTCGGTGCCGGTGTCGAGCGTGGGCTGGAGGACCGGCGCGAACCTCGCGGAGTGGTTGACCGGGATCTCCTGGTCGACCCGGCCGGCCTGCTCGGCGGCCCGGTAGGTGTCCGGGTCGATGCCGCCGATGCCCCAGTAGGTGTAGGGGACGCCCAGGGCGGTGGGGATGTCGCTGAAGTCCTCGCTGGCGGACTGCCGTGGCAGGGGCTGGGCGCGGTCGCCGAAGTGGGCGGCGAAGGCCTCGGCCACCCGGCTCGTGACGGCCTCGTCGTTGTCGGTGAGGGGGAAGCGGTCGTAGAGCGCGAAGTCCGGCGGCTGCGGGCAGCGGGAGGCCTCGCACTCGGCCGTGACGATCCGGCGGACGGCGTCGAGCACGGCCGTGCGGGTGGCGTCGCTGTAGGTCCGCATGTTCAGCAGCAGCGTCGCCGACTCGGGGATCACGTTGCTCTTGGTGCCGGCCTGGATGCTGCCGACGGTGAGCACCGCCGGCTCGCCGGGGGCGAGCTCGCGGGCGACGACGGTCTGCAGCCGCAGCACGATGGCGGCGGCCAGCACCACGGGGTCGACGCCGGCCTGCGGCATCGAGCCGTGCGCCCCGCGCCCGTGCAGGGTGATCCGCATGCTGTCGGCCGCCGAGAGGGTCGGCCCGGGCCGGGTGCGGACCTGACCGGACGGAAAGGCGAGCACGTGCTGCCCCATGGCGGCGTCGGGGGTGGGTACGAGGCCGGCCAGCCCGTCGGCGAGCATGCCGCGGGCACCGTCGCCGGTCTCCTCGGCCGGCTGGAACAGGACGACCAGGGTGCCGCGCCAGCCGTCGCGGGCGTCGGCGAGGAGCTGGGCGGCACCTGCCAGGCAGGTGACGTGCACGTCGTGCCCGCAGGCGTGCATGACCGGCACGTCGGTGCCGTCCGGGTCGGTGGCCCTGGCCGTGCTCGCGTAGGGCAGGCCGGTCGCCTCGCGCACGGGCAACGCGTCCATGTCGGCGCGGAACAGCACCGTCGGGCCCGCGCCGTTGGCGAGGACGCCGACGACCCCGGTGCCACCGATCCCCTCGTGCACCTCGTACCCGGCGCCGCGGAGCCGCTCGGCCACCCGCTGCGCGGTGCGCTGCTCCTGGTGGGACAGCTCGGGGTGCCGGTGCAGGTCGCGGTAGAACTCCTCCTGCCAGCCGCGGACGCCGGGCAGGCCCTCGAGCACGGCGGCGATGCGGGCGGCGGCGTCGGGCGAGGCGGTCATGTGGACTCCCGGGAACCGGATGAGGGATCGTCACCGGCGACGGAGGGATCGCGCCGGTCGGGGTGCGCGCTCCGGCGGACCCGCCGGTACCGGAGGCGGGGCGGGGGCTGCCACAGGTAGGCCTCGGGCAGGTGCCATCCGCGCCACCGCGCCAGCAGGGTCAGCAGGGCGCCGATCAGGGTGGACGCCACCAGCCCGACCGAGGGCCGGCCCAGGTCGTAGCCGACGATCATCACCCCGCTGGCCAGCAGGGCGGACGTCGCGTAGAGGGTGTTGCCCCCGAAGATCGCCGGGATCCGCCGCAGGACGACGTCCCGCAGGGTGCCGCCGCCGACCGCGGTGATCGTGCCCAGCAGCATCGCCGGCAGCCAGCCCAGCCCGAACCCGAGCGTCTTCGACGCCCCGGCGGCGGCCCAGCAGCCCAGCGCGAGGGCGTCGACGAACGGGAACACCCGGTCCCACGCGGTCCCCTCGATGCGAACCACGAACGCGATCGCCGCCCCGGCCAGCGCGGTGAGGATGTAGGCGTAGTCGGTCAGGGCCACCGGCGTGCCGCGCTGCAGCAGGGTGTCGCGGATCATCCCGCCACCCAGGCCCGACATGATCGCCAGCGCGCCGAAACCGACCGGGTCGAACCGCTGCCGGCGGGCCAGCACACCGCCGAGGACGGCGTTGGCCAGCACGCCGGTCAGGTCGACGCCGCGGAACACCTCGGTGACAGCGGCGTCGGAGATCGCCACGGCGTCTGCACCCCCGGCTCGAACGGAATCCGGCCGGCCGGCGTCCCCGGCCCGGGATGCCGAGCATTCCGGGCCGGGACCCCGACGTCCAGCCGGGGTCGTGCCGCGGAGGGCTACCGCGTGTCGGCCGCCCGGTAGTCGGCGTCGGGGAGCGGCTCGAGCCAGGTGGTGGGGTCCTGCCCGCCGGGCAGGGCCTCCAGCAGCGCCAGGTGGCTCATGAAGGTGTCGGCGGCGGCGCCGTGCCAGTGCTCCTCGTCGGGCGGGCAGACGACGGTGTCGCCGGCCCGGACCCGGACGACGGAGCCGTCGCGGATGCCGACCAGTCCGACGCCCTCGGTGACGTGCAGGGTCTGCCCGACGGCGTGGCGGTCTGGCCACGCGCAGCGACGCCTTCCGCACCCGGTGGGCCGCGCACGACGTCCGCCTCCACCACACCGGGGTCAAGCGCTTCCGCCATCCCGTCGTCGGTGACGTCACCGTCGGGTTCAACGCGACGGAGCTGCCGACCGACCCCGGGCTGACCCTGACGATGTACACCGCCGAGCCGGGTTCCCCGTCGGCGGAGAAGCTCGCGCTCCTCGCCAGCTGGGCGGCTCCGGTGGTGCCCGCACACCCCGACGCCGCGGCCGACACGGCCTGATTGAGCGCTCCGATCAGGGGACGCCGGGGGCCGGAGTCCGGGCCGAGGACGGCGGCTGCTCGGCGTCGGGCGGCCGTTCGTCCGGCCGGGGCGCCGGCGCGCGGGCCAGCAGGAGGACGCCGACCAGGACGAGTGCCAGGCCGACGACGACGAGCGCGAGACGACCACCGCCGCGGTGCAGCCTCTCGCCGAACACCGTGACACCCAGTGTGACGCTGACGAGCAGCGTCACCGCGTTGGTCGCCGCCATCGCCGGGGCCAGGACGCCGGTGCGCAGCGCCGACTGCCCGAGGGCCAGGCCGACGACGCCCGCGACGAGAAGAGCCCACAGCTCCCAGCCGGTCAGGATCGCGACGAACCCCTGGCCGACCAGGTCCGTGAACTGTTTGGTCAGCGCCGACGCCATGCCGAAGCCGAGGCCGGCGCCCATGCCGAAGATCACCGCCCGCAGCGCGGGGCGGCGTCCGCGCCCGGTCCGGACGACGATGGCCGCCAGGGCCACGCTGACCAGTCCCGCCGCCCACCAGTCCGCGGCGCTCGGCGCGCTGGTGCCCGGCTGCGGTGAGCCGGCGACCACGAACAGCACGATCCCGGCGACGAGCAGGCACGCGCCCACCCACACGGGGCCGGTGATCCGCTGATCGGTCAGCAGCACGCCGAACGGCAGGGCGATCACGAGGCTGAGCGTCGTCAGCGCCTGGACGCCGGCGAGGGTTCCCCAGTGCAGGGCCAGTGCGTTGAGGACGGCCCCCACGGCGGTAACGGCGCCGCCGAGCAGCCACACCGGCCGCGCGAACAGCTGCGTCAGGAACCGCAGGCCGCCGGCTCCGCCCGCGGCGTCGGCTCCCTCCGGTGTCGTGCCCGTCCCGCCCAGCGTCCCCTTCTGCTGCAGGACGGTTCCGAGTGCGAAGGCGGTCGCCGCCAGGAGCGCCAGGAGCACCACCACGAGCGCAGTCCACGCCGGTCCGGGTGCGGCGTCCTCATCCCGCAAGGATGGTGCCGCCGGTCGGCATCCCCGGTTGGTTGAGTGCGTGCCCGGCAGAACGCCGTTGCGGAGGCGCCCCCCTGCTGCGCGGGCGTGACCCGTGCCTGTCCTGCTGGCCGTGCTGTCGGCGCTGGCGAGTGCGATCGGGCTGGTCGTCCAGCGCGACTCGAGCAGGGATGCTCCGGCCGGGGTCCACGGCCGGCGCCTGGCCGGCTATCTCGTCCGCAATCCGCCGTGGCTGCTCGGGCAGGCCGCCTGGGTCGTCGCGCTCGGCCTGCAGGCACTGGCACTGCACGTCGGGCGGCTGTCGGTGGTGCAGCCGGTGCTGGTCAGCGAGCTCGTCTTCGTGTTGATCATCCGCGCGTTCGTCATGCACTGGCGGGTGCGGACGGCCGCGTGGGGCTCGGCTGCGCTGCTCTGCGGCTCGCTGGCGGTGTTCCTCGTCGCCGCCGAGCCGCGGGGCGGGCATCCCATGCCGACCGTGTCGGCGTGGCTCTGGGCGATGATCGGGACCGGCGGGTTCGCCGCCGGGACGGCCTGGCTGGGACGGCGGGGGAGCCCGGTCCGGCGGGCCGCCTTCTGCGCGACCGCGGCCGGCACGCTGGGCGCGCTGGAGGCGAGTTTCCTGAAGACGGCGACCAGCACGTTGAGCCGGGACGGCGTGCTCGCCGTGTTCACCGACTGGCCGGTGTACGCCCTGGTGGCGGCGGGCGCGTGCAGTGGCGTGCTGGTGCAGACGGCGCTGCGTGTGGGTCCCCTGACGGTGTCGCAGCCGCTGCTCGCCGTCGTGAACCCGCTGGTCAGCGTGCTGCTGAGCGTGTGGCTGTTCGGTGAGCACTTCACCGACGACCGCGCCACGGTGGCGATGGGCGCGTGCGCCTTCCTGGGCGTGGCCGTGGGGGTGGTCCTGCTGACCGTCACTGGACCCCGTCGAGAACGCGCAGCCGTCGCGGTCGCGCCGCCCGGATAGCGCCGGCTACCGGCGGCCCGCCGCGGCTGCCGTCCGGATGAGCTCGGCGACCTCGGGCCTGGCGGTGTGCGCGCCGGCGGCCAGGAACGACTGCTGGATCACCTCGTCCAGACGGTGCCGCGACATCATGTCGTCGCCCATGACCGCCTGCTCGGCCGGCCCGGGACTGAAGACCACCGTCGGGACGCCGGCCGCTTCGAGCGCTCGCACCTCGCGTCGCAGTAGCCGGGCGGCGTGCCGGCGCGCGGCCGAGTAGACGCTGAGCCGTGACCCGGGTGGCCCGCTCATCGGTGAGACGATCAGGGCCAGGTCCAGCCCGCAGCCGCGCAGCAGAGCGGCGTTGGTGGGGGAGTGCACGCCGCCGTCGACGTAGGTGTGCCGCCCGATCCGGACCGGCGCGAAGTACCCGGGCACCGCGCAGGACGCCGCGACCGCGAGATGGATCGGCGCCGGTGCCGTGCCGGGGCGGCCGAAGACGACCCGGTGACCGTCGTGCCGGTCGACGGCGCAGAGCCACAGCGCTGGCTCCGGCCACCGCGGCCGCTCCAGGCCACGCAGGGCGGCGAGCTGCTCGACGATGTCGTGCCGTCCGGGCGCCACCAGGGCCAGCGCCGCCGCCAGTGGCCGGAACCGCCAGGGCTGGGTGAGGGCCCGGTGCACCATCCGCGGCGCGGGCAGCCGCATCGGGCGGAGCAGTAGTTCCAGCGGACGGAACGGGTCCAGCTCGGGCACCGAGGTGGCGGCGATCTGGTGCAGGAGGCTGCCCTCGCCGGACAGTGGAGCCTTCACCGTCCACGCGGCGAGGTCCTCCGCCTTGACGCCGAGTCGCAGCAGGGTGCCCGTGATGGAACCCGCCGAGGTGCCGACGATCATGTCCACCGTGCGGGGGTCGAATCCGAAGTCGTGCTCCAGCACCGCGAGGACGCCGGCGTGGTAGGCCTGCCCGACCACGCCGCCGGCGCCCAGGACCAGGCCGACGCGTGTCACTCGTGCATTGTCCGCCCGCCCGCCCGGACCTGGCAGGTGGGCCCGCGGCCCGGGAGCGTCTGAGGACCCGCCTGGTGCGGGCCGTCCCCGGCCGGCCGCGGAGTCACCCTGGCGGCTTCATCCTGCGTGCTCCGCGCCGGCCTTGCTCACGGTGTGGTCCACGCACGCGGCGATCTGGCCGGGATCGAACGTGTGGCCGGGCAGCGCCTGCAGTCGAATGGCGAGCAGGTCCTCGGCCGGTTCGACGTCCATCGTCGCGACCTTGTCGTACTCGGTCGTCGGGCACGAGCACCGCCCGGCCCGGCACTCCTCGAACGCCTCCAGGAGCTGGGGGCGCCGGTCACCGACGCCGGTGAGCTCGATGGTGACGCCGGTTGCGGTCGGGGTGATCTGGTAGCTGGTCATGGTGGTCCTCCTGCCGTCGCCGCCGCGTGTCGCTGGTGGGCATTCTCCTGCCGTCGACCGGTGACCGGCGGCGTGGCGCCCTCCCGTCGCGGCGCCCTCCGTCACGCCGCTCGGGGCGAGGTCACGGGCGGCGCCGCTCGGTCGTCTCGGTCACTGACGGGCGGCTGCGGTCGCGTCCGAGCGCGGTGGCGATCTCCGTGACGGTGTCGCGAGCCGTGCGCCCGACGCCGACGACCGTTGCGGACGGGTCGCCGGTCCAGTCGCCGTAGCCGACGAGCCACAGCCGGGGCTCGGCGGTGGCCCGGGTTCCGTCGACGGGGATGCGGCCGTGCGGGTCGCGGAGACCGAGGGGCGGAGATGGTCCAGGGCAGGGCGGAAGCCGGTGCACCAGATGACGGCGTCGAGGCGGTGTCCACGCCCGTCAGGTCCGACGGCTCCGGTGCGGGTGAGCCGGGTGAACATCGGCTGGGGCGCCAGGTGACCCTGTGCGCGGGCCGCGGACGGCCTCGGTGACCACGATGTCGCCGAGGCCCCCGATTCCGCCGGGGTCGGGGGCTCCGGCCTGCCGGGCGCGCCAGCGGGCGGTGGCCAGGTCGAACAGTGCTCGGCCGTCGACGTCGTCGGGCAGGAATCGGGGCGGGTCGCGGACGAACCAGACGGTGTCGGCGCCCGGATGGAGATCGGCGACGATCTGGGCGGCGCTGTTCGCGCCACCGACCACGCCCACGCGCAGCCCCTCGAACGGCGTGGGGGTGCGGTAGTCGGCGGCGTGCAACTGCCGGCCCGCGAAGTCGCGCCGGCCGGGGTAGTGCGGCCAGAAGGGCCGGCTCCAGGTGCCGGTGGCCGAGACGACGGCGCGGGCCGACCAGGTTCCTGTCCCGGTGCTGAGCAGCAGCCGGGACGTGTCCCGATGGACGGCGGTGACAGGCCTGACGATCTTCGGCGCGGCCCCTGACCCTTGAGGGGCGGGCCGGCTACTACGACGGCGCCGGCTCGCTCAAGGACATGGTGCAGAACCACCTCATGGAGGCGATGGCGCTCGTCCTGATGGAGCACCCGGCGCGGATCGACGCCCGCTCCTTCCGTGACGTGCGCGTCGAGGCGCTGCGGTCGGTGGCCACCCCGCGGGCGGGGGACATGCGGCGGAACACGGTGCGCGCCCGGTACACCGCCGGCTCGATCGGCGCCCGGCAGGTGCCCTCCTACGTCGACGAGCCCGGGGTCGATCGCGGGCGCAACACCGAGACCTACGCGGCCCTCACCGTCGACGTGGACAACCCGCGCTGGGCCGGGGTGCCGTTCACGCTGCGCTCGGGCAAGGCGCTGGCGGCGGACTCGGCCGAGATCGCCGTCCACTTCAAGCCCCTGCCCGCCTACCTGCTCGACCGGTGGCCAGGCGTCCAGCCGAACGTGCTCCGGCTCGGCCTCACCGACCCGTACGTGCGGCTGAGCACCACGCTCAACGGCCCGGAGCAGACCGCCGAGACGCGCGAGCTCGAGGCGCGGTCCACCCCTCCGCGGTTCGAGGCCTACGCGCACCTCATCCACAAGATGCTGCGGAACGACCCCATGCTGTTCATCCGCGGCGACGAGGCCGAGGAGGCCTGGCGCGTCATCGACCCCGTGATGCAGGCATGGGCGGCCGGTGACGTCCGCATGCAGGAGTACGTGGCGGGTCACGCCCCGCCCGATCCCGCTCCGTGACGGCGCAGGTCCCGACGGGACGGTGTGGTGCCGGGCGGAGTCATCCGTGCAGGGGGATGCCGGGTGGCCGGGCGACTGCGGAGATGGAGGCAGTCGCCGAACGTGCGCCCCGGATGCCTGTGGCACCGGAGCCGGTGGCACCTAGAGGAGGTGGTGACGTGACAGATCAGGTGATCGGGCAGCCGACCGAGCAGGCCGTCGAGTCCGTCGAGTCCGTCGACGAGTTGGGCCCGGTGGACTGGCTGGTGGTGGAGTTCCCTGGGAGCAGGTTCACGGGCGAGATCGCCCCGATCCTGGACGGTCTGGTGGAGAACGGCACGATCCGGATCCTGGATCTCGTGCTGATCAGGAAGGGCGAGGACGGGTCACTGGACTTCCACGAGCTCAGCGAACTCGACGAGAGCGAGGTCGGCAGCCTGAGGGCTTACGAGACGGAACTGGCGGTGCTGCTGAGCGAGGAGGACGTCGCATCCGTCGCCGAGGCCGTGGAGCCGGGCAGCACCGCTGCCCTGCTGGTGTGGGAGAACCTCTGGGCGGCTCCGTTCGGGTCGGCGGTGCGGCACGCCGGCGGACAGCTGGTCGCGAGCGGCCGGATCCCCGTGCAAGCCCTCCTGGCGGCCGTCGAGGCCGAGGAAGAGAGTGAGTGACATGCCTCTGGCAGCGAGAAGGGCACGTCGCGGAGGAGTGATCGGCCGGCCGGTGGCCCGGACGGCCGCGGTCGTGGGAACGGCGGCCGTCGTCGCCCACGGCGTGGGCCGCCGGCACGACCGAAGGGACGACCGGCGGGACGACCGCCGCGACCGGAGAAGGTGACCCGGCCGACAGCTGGAGACATCGGGCAGGGGGCCGGGCCGCCACGAGCGAGTCGGGCCTGCCTCCCCCGCCCCGGTAGGGGCGCGGGCACCCTGGCACGTCTCCAGGGTCAGGCGGGGCCGTCGTCGGCCAGGGCCAGCAGCTCCCGGCACAGGGTGCTCAGGCTCAGCTCGGTCCAGCGGCGGGACGACAGGAACGCGACGAGGCCGGGCAGGCGGGCATCGTCGCGGTCGGCCGGCTCCAGTGGCTCCCACCTGCCCACGGCGGCACCGGGTACGTCGGTCAGCAGGCCGTGCAGGTGCTGCCGGTCCTTCGCGGCGAGAACCGCGCGGGCCAGCAACTCGGGGCGGAACCTGCGCCACTGATAGGGCTGCAGCGCCGCCACAGCCTGGGATCCGGCGTCGCTCCGGGGGTCGGTCGCATTCACCCGGCACTCCTCGCCGCCGAACTGCCGACGGCTGTCGTTGTCGTGAAGCGCGGGGCCTCGCCTCCGTGCCGGGCGTCCTGCCGACCCACCACGACCATCGTCGCCCCCCATCCTCGCGCCGCACACGGCTTCCCGCGCGCGGGCGCGCGTTGCCGGGGACGACCCGCGGAGCCGCACCGGCTCACCCCGCCGGGAGGAGGCCCTCCGTCCGATGACCCCGGTGGAATGGGAGAAGCCTGCCGACACGCCCCCTGGAGGACGGACATGGCGATCGACGAGTACCCGCGGGGAGTGGCGTTTCCGGGCGTCATCGGGCGCACGACCGATGAGTCCAGCCCCGCCTGGCCACAGCCGGTCCGTGCCCTTCCCGGCTCGCCGAACGTGCTGTTCATCGTGCTGGACGACGTCGGCTTCGGGCAGCTGGGGTGCTACGGCAGCCCCATCGCGACGCCGACCTTCGACGCGCTGGCTGCGGGCGGCCTGCGCTACAACAACATGCACACGACCGCGCTCTGCTCGCCGAGCCGGTCGTGCATCGTCACCGGGCGCAACCACCACAGCAACGGCATGGCTGCGATCACCGAGCTCGCCTCGGGCTACCCGGGCTACAACGGCGTCGTCCCGTTCGAGAACGGCTTCCTGTCGGAGATGTTGCTCGGGCACGGCTACAGCACGTTCATGGTCGGCAAGTGGCATCTGACGCCGAGCAGCCAGGAGACCGCCGCCGGCCCGTACGACCGCTGGCCGCTGGCCCGTGGCTTCGAGCGCTTCTACGGGTTCCTCGGCGGTGACACGAGCCAGTGGTATCCCGACCTCGTCTACGACAACCACCAGGTCGAGCCGCCTTCGACGCCGGAGGAGGGGTACCACCTCACCGAGGACCTCGTCGATCGGTCGATCGGGTTCATCGCCGACGCCAAGCAGGTGGACCCGGACAAGCCGTTCTACCTGCACCTGTGCTTCGGCGCCGCGCACGCGCCCCACCACGTGCCGAAGCAGTGGGCCGACCGGTACGCCGGGCAGTTCGACGAGGGCTGGGACGTCTACCGCGAGCGGGTGTTCGCCCGGCAGAAGGAGCTCGGCGTCGTCCCCGCCGACGCCGAACTCTCCCGGCACGACCCCGACGTGCCGGACTGGGACTCGCTGCCCGAGCCGTCCCGGCGGCTGTTCAGCCGGATGATGGAGGTCTACGCGGGCTTCCTCAGCCACACCGACCATCACCTCGGTAGGTTGCTCGACTTCCTCCGCGACCACGGGCACCTCGACAACACGATGGTCCTGGTCATCTCCGACAACGGAGCCAGCGCCGAGGGCGGGCCGGCCGGCACAACCAACGAGGCCCAGTTCTTCAACAACGCCCCGGAGCCGCTCGAGGACAGCCTGAAGGTCATCGACGAACTCGGCGGCCCCAACCACTTCAACCACTACCCGTGGGGCTGGACGTGGGCCGGCAACACCCCGTTCCGGCGCTGGAAGCGGGAGACCTACAAGGGCGGGGCCTGCGACCCGTTCATCGTGTCGTGGCCGCGCGGGGTCAGGGCGCGCGGTGAGGTCCGCACCCAGTACGCGCACATCGTCGACATGGTGCCGACGGTCCTCGACCTGCTCGGCGTCGAGCCACCCGCGGCGATCCGGGGCGTGACGCAGTCACCGCTGCACGGAGTCAGCTTCGCGCACACCCTCGACGACGCGGCCGCGCCGACCCGTCACCACACCCAGTACTTCGAGATGCTCGGGCACCGCGCGATCTACCACGACGGCTGGCGGGCGGTCTGCCCGTGGCCCGGCCCCTCCTTCGCCGAGGCCGGCTTCGGCTTCGGGCAGCCGATCACCGCCGACAAGCTCACCGAGCTCGACGCGAAGGGCTGGGAGCTCTACCACGTCGAGAAGGACTTCGCGGAGAACCACGACCTCGGCGAGGAGCACCGCGACAAGCTCATCGCGCTCATCGCGACCTGGTACGTCGAGGCCGGCAGGTACGGCGTGCTGCCGGTCGACGGCAGCGGGCTGGCCCGCATGGTCGCGGACAAGCCGTTGGTCGCCGCGCCGCGGGACCGCTACGTGTACCTGCCGAACACGCAGTCGGTGCCCTTCTTCGCGGGGCCGCGGGTCCTGAACCGCCCGCACAGCATCACCGCGGACGTCGACATCCCGGACGGCGGTGCCGAGGGCGTCCTGCTGTGCCAGGGCACCGCGGCCGGCGGCTACTCGCTGTTCGTCAAGGAGGGCCGGCTGCACTACGTGCACAACTACGTGGGCCGCAGCCTGCACCGCGTCTCCTCGCCGGAACCGCTGGCCGCCGGCTCGCACGAGCTGCGCTTCGAGTTCGAGCCCACCGGTCTGCCGGACCTGCCGAACGGCCGCGGCGCGCCCGGCCGGTTGCAGCTCTACGTCGACGGCGATCTGGTCGCCGCCGATCAGGCGCCGGTCACCACACCGTTCGCGCTGAACCCCGGCGCACTCACCTGCGGCGCCAACCCCGGCTCGCCGGTGACCCCCGATTACCCGTCGCCCTTCCGGTTCACCGGAACGCTGCGCACCGTCACGATCGACGTCTCCGGAGACCTCATCACCGACAGCGAGAGCGAGCTGCGCATGGCGATGGCGCGGCAGTAGCGATGAGAATCGGCAGCGGGCCATGACACTCGCGAGCTCGCCCGCGAGCCCGAAGGACCGGTTCGCCACCTCCCCGTACGGCAGCGGGAAGAAGTGGAAGTACTGCCACGGTGCGGTCGTCCCCCCGCAGCCGCGTCCCGCCGAGGTCCGTGATCAAGCCGCTGCCGACGGCATCGGCTGATCATCCGGTGACCGCCGCACCCGCGAATGCGCCGCCGGCGGGGATCCCGCGGATCAGCTCACGGCCATGAACTGATGGTGGTCGACGGGTCGGTGGGTGGGGCCAGCAGGGCCGTGGTCAGCCCGGTGATGTCGAGTGCGCGTCGGGCCCGGCCGGCAGTGGGGAGCAGGACGTCGAGGTCGCGGTGGTCGCGTGCGGCCCGGGCAGCGTGCAGCAGCAGGCCGACACCGACGCTGGCGACGAAGCCGAGGCCGGTGAGGTCGAGCGTGACCGGCCGGTCGCCGTCGGCCAGGGCGGCCAGCAATGAGTCGCGGACGGCGGTGGCGCCGACCAGGTCGAGGTCGCCGGTCAGCGCGAGAAGCTGCCGGCCGCCGTCCTCGCTGGTGGCGAGGGCCGCCGGCCGCTCCTCGGCGGGCGCGGCAACGGTCGGCACCGGCGCGCCGGAAACCGTCGCGCTGCCCGGCACCGACGGCACGGGGAGCAACCGGAACCGCAGGACGGTGCCGCTCGGACCGTGGTGGAGCTCCACGTCGGCGGCAAGGGTGTTGATCATCTGCAGCCCCCGGCCGCGGTAGCCGGAGTCGGCGGCGGGTGGGTGCCAGGTACCGCCGTCGGTCACGGTCACCGTCAGGCCGCCGGCGGCGTCGCGGTCGAGCGTGACCTGCACCCGACCGGGAACGTCGGTGTCGCGGTAGGCGTGCTCGACGGAGTTGGCCACGGCCTCGCCCAGTGCCAGCTCGAGGTCCTGCGCGGTGTCCGGATCGAGGCCGGCACCGCTGGCCCAGTCCAACGCCTGCCGACGGACGCGGGACAACTGCGCGGGGTCGGCGGGCAGGTCCAGGTGCAGCGGTGGGGGCAGCAGCCGGACCGCGACCACGGCGATGTCGTCGGCGGCGCCGGTGGCGTCGACCAGGTCGGCCAGCACGCCGTCGACGACGGCCGCCAGGGGGGCGTCGCGGCGGGCGGTGACCGCGGCGGCCAGTCGGCCGAGCCCGGTGTCGAGCGCGGCGGCCCGGCTCTCCACCAGGCCGTCGGTGAACAGCAGGAGGGTCCCTCCCGGCGGCACCGTCGCCGTGGCCTGCGGCCGTGGCCCCCGGCCGGGCAGCCCGAGCGCCGGGCCCAGGCCCTCGTCGAGGAAAGCGGTGCCCCCGCTGTCGACCACCACGGGTGGCGGATGGCCGGCGCGGCTGTAGATCAGCGTGCCGGTGGCCGGATCCAGCTGCAGGCAGGCCACGGTGCAGACTCCGGCGCCGGGCACCTCGTCGGCGAACAGGTCCAGCAGCTCGAGCGCTTCGGCCGGCGGGTGCCCGGCGAGCAGCAGGGTGGCCAGCGAGCTGCGTAGCTGGCCCATCGCGGCGGCGGCGGCAGCGCCGTTGCCGACGATGTCTCCGACGGCGAGGGCGACCCGGCCGTCCCGGAGGCGGTGGACGTCGTACCAGTCGCCGCCGGCAGCCATGCCTTCTCCGGCGGCCAGGTAGCGGGTGACCACCTCGAGCCGGTCCAGCTGGGGCAGCCGCGTGGGCAGCAGGCTGCGCTGCAGGGTGTCGGCCACCTCGCGGCGGACGTCGGCCAGCGCGGCGCGCTCGAGGGCGATGGCGACCTGGTCGGCGACGGTGCGCAGGAAGGCCCGCTCGTCGTCGTCGAACCGCCGCGGCGTGGCGAAGGTGACGCTGAGCACTCCGACCACCCGGTCCTGGGCCAGTAGCGGCAGCGCCGCCACCCCCTGGGTGGTGGGCAGCAGGTGCGGCTCTGCCTGCGGGAACCGCTCGACCGCTGCTGCGCGGTCGGGCAGGTACACCGGGCGCCGGGTGCGGGCGGCTTCCGAAGGCGGGAACGGAGCGGTCAGCGGCATCGTGGCGAACACGCCCAGCCGCTCGTGCGGGTAGCCGCGCGCCTCGACGGTGTGCAGCAGCTCGTCGGGGTCCACGGTCGACACCGAGACCACCGACGCGTCGAGGGCCTCGCGCAGGCCGGCGGTCAGGGCGGCGGTCGCCTCGGCGACCGTGCCGGCCGCCGACAGCGCCGCGGTGAGCTGCTGCAGTTGCCGCTGTCGGACGGCCGCCTGCTCGGCGGCGACCATCGCGGCGATCCGCTGGCCCAGCTCGCCGGTCACGGCGAGGTCGTCGTCGTCGTAGTGGCGGTGCGGGTCGGCGGTGGAGACGGTCAGCAGCCCGACTCGCTGCCCGGCGGTGACCAGCGGGGCCACCAACCGGCTGCGTACGCCGTCGTCGGCAGCGAGGAGCGCGAACCGACCATCGCCCCCGGCGGCGTCGCGTCGCATGGCCTCGGAAACCTCACCGACCGCGAACGGGCGGTCGGTGCCCACCCTCGGCTTGAGCTCGTCGGGGATGGTCAGCGGCGGCACGTCGGTCCCGCGCGCGGCGACCTCGTCGGGGGCGGCGGCCACGAGGCGGTAGCGGTCGTCGTCCCCCCGCAGCCACACCAGCGCCCGGTCACCCAGCGGCCCGACGGCCAGCGCGGCCACCTCACCCAGCCGCTCCTCCAGGCTCCCCCCGGTGGCCAGGACCCGGCTGGCGGAGGCCAACAGCGCGGCGGCCTGTTCCCGCCGCTTGCTCTCGGTGACGTCGATGAGCACCACGTGCAGCGCCCGGGGGTGGCCGGCGTCGTCCCGGGCCACGTGACCGAGGTGCTGCAACCACAGCCACCGGCCGTCCCGAGTCCGCGCCCGGTACGACATGGTGAAGTCCACGTCGGTGGCCACCGCCTGCCGCACCCGGCGCAGCGCCGGCTCGCGGTCGTCGGGGTGCAGGATGCCCGGCCACAGTTCGCTGTGCTCCAGCCACTGCGCGGCCGGGTAACCGAGCAACTCCTCGGCCCGGTCGTTGATGTAGCGGATCCGCAGCGTGTAGGGGTCCCGTTCCCACACGACCGCGTTGAGCCCGGCGACCATCGTCCGCAGGCGGGCCGCGCCGGCCTCCGCCGCCGAGCGGGCCTGCTGCTGTCCGGTGACGTCGACGATGGTGGCGCACACCAACCGCCGGTCGGCCGACGGCAGCCGCAGCAGGGTGACCTCGCAGGGGAGCTCGGCGCCGTCGCCGCGCCGGTGCGTCCATTCGAACCGCGGCCGGCCGCCGGCCAGGGCCTGGTCGAGGTACTCCCGTGCCGTCGCCTGTGACGGTCGGCCGTCGGGCTGCTCCCGCGGGCTGAGCTCGACCGGGCCGACCCGCAGCAGCCGTTCGCGGTCCACGCCGAACAGGTTCGCTGCCGCCGCGTTGACCGACACGAAGCAGCCGGTGTCGACGTCCAGCAGCACGATCCCGACCGGCGCGTGCTCGAGCAGCACCCGTGCATCCGCCGGCTGCTCCATGGTCGTGCCGGCTGCACCGATCTGTCCGCCGGCCGAGTCGGAGCCGTCCCGTGGCGCGGGCAGCTGGTCGCCCCGACGAGGATCAGCGTGGCCATCCGTCGGATGCGGCGTCCCGGCGGGATGGTTCACGGGTACCCCCTGTGCAGGATCGGCCCCCGTGGCGATTCCAGGATGGCCGCCAGTATGCCGCGATCTGCCGGTGGCGCCCTCGAGGCGAGTGGCGTGGAGGCCGCCGATGTCGGCGGCCGAGGTCCTGGTGCGGCGTGATCGGCAGGGCTTGACTGGTGGTGCCCTGCAGCGGCGGGGGTCGGCGGCGAGGGAGGACCTGACCGTGGACCACTTTCCTCGGCTGCGGGCTCGCGACCTGACCGGTCGCGCACGATGGTTGCCCGACGCGTTCCAGGAGCAGCTCGGCCTCGTCTTCGTCGCGTTCCGCCGGGAGCAGCAGGCCACCATCGATTCCTGGGGGCCGTGGCTGCGCCGGCTGGACGTCGAGGAGCGGCTGGCGTTCTACGAGGTGCCCGTCCTGGGGCGACGCTGGGCGCCGATGCGCCCGGTCATCGACGGCGGCATGGCCGCCGCCGTTCGTGATGAGACGGCGCGTCGCCGAACGCTGACCGTCTACGGCGACGTGGGGAGCATCGCCGAAGCCCTCGGCATCGCCGACCGGTCAACGGTGTCGATTTTCCTCGTCGACCGGGACGGGCACATCATGGACCGCGCCACCGGACCCTTCGACGAGGCCGCGGCGGCCCGCTTCGCCGCGCACGCGAAGGACTGACGACCGCTCACGCTCCGGCGGTCGTCGGCCGGCGGTAGAGCAGAAAGGCCACGTCGTCGTCGTGACCGCCGGCGAGCAGGCCGGTGCACAGGTGCTCCACGAGGACGTCGAGGGCCAGGGCCCGCCCCTCGACGAGCGCGGCAGCGGCCCGGGCGACGCCGTCGAAGAGGTCCTCGCCCCGACGTTCGACCAGGCCGTCCGTATACAGCAGCAACGTCGTTCCGGCGGCCAGCTCGGTGACGACCTCCCGGCGCGGGGCGGCCCCGACGGCCAGCGGTAGGCACTGGGCCTCGTCGAGCAGCCGGGAGGCGCCGTCGGCGTCGGCCAGGAGGGCCGGCAGGTGACCGGCACTGCTGTACCGGACGGTGCTCTCGCGCGGGTCGATGAGCGCGCAGAAGACGGTGCTGCAGGTGGCGCCGGGGATCAGCGTGGCGAACGTGTCCAGCACGGTGAGCACCTCGCCCGGGGTGCGCTGCTCGAGCAGCAGTGCGCGGGCGGCGCTGCGCAGCTGACCCATCACCGCGGCGGCGTCCAGCCCGCGGCCGACCACGTCCCCGACGACGACGGCGAAGCGACCGTCCGCCAGGGACATCACGTCGTACCAGTCCCCACCCACCTCGAGGGTGTCGGCGGCCGGTTCGTAGTGGACAGCGAAGCCGCCGGGCAGCGTCGCCGGGCCGAGGATGGAGCGCTGCAGGGTGAGGGCGACGTCGGTCTGCTGCTGCAGCAGGTGGACCCTCTGCAGGACGGCGGAGGCGACCTCCGCGAGCTGGACGAGGACGGCCTCGTCGTCGGCGGTGAAGTCGCCGGCGAAGCGGTCCGTCAGATGGACCAGCCCGAGGTTGTCCCCGGCCGCGGTGCGCAGCGGGGCGGCCAGCCAACCGCGCATCGGCGGGTGCTCCCGCGCGGCGAGGTCCCGCCACGCGGGGGATGCCTCCAACTCGGCCTGGGTCATCCGGATGACCGCGTTGTCCCGGCAGACCAGCGAGTAGACGCCGTCGCCGTCCGGCTGGACGTCCCGGCCGCGCCAGGCGGCGTACTTCTCCGACACCGACAGGGCGCTGGTCGCCCGGGCCCAGCTCCCGTCGGGAACCAGGCTGGCCGCGGCCTGGTGGGCGCCGATGAGTTCCCGGGCCGTGTCGGCCAGCCGCTGGAGGGCGTGCGCCGGGGTCGTCGCCTCGTTGATCGCCGCGGTGGCGCGGGCCAGGTCCGCCAGTCGCCGGGACTGACGAGTCCGGGCGGCGGCCAGGTCGAGGTGCGCGCGGACGCGGGCCAGCAGTTCGGCGGAGGAGAACGGCTTGACCAGGTAGTCGTCCGCTCCGGCGGCCAGGCCCTCGATGGCGGCCTGCTCGCCGGCCCGCGCCGACAGCAGGACGACCGGGGTGCCGGCAGTGGCCGGGTCGGCGCGGAGGGCGTGCAGCAGTGCCCAGCCGTCCAGCCGGGGCATCATCACGTCGGCCAGGACCAGGTCCGGCCGTTCGGCGCGGACGAGATCCAGGGCCTCCTGCCCATCAGCCGCCGGAAGCACCCGCACCCCCGGCTCGAGCAGGCCGGTGAGGTACCGGCGCAGGTCGGCGTTGTCGTCGGCGACGAGCACCGTCGATCTGCCTGCCGCGCCGGTCTCGGCGGCCAGAGCCGCCGGTCCCCGCTCCGGAGTGGCCGGCGCCGGCGCGCTCCACCGCAGCGCCTCTTCCCGGTAGCGGGCCACCGCCGGCGACGGGGGAGCGGCGACCGTTCGCGTGGCGGTGCCGGCGTGCGCCGTCCGCCGCGGCAGCGTGACGGTGACGGTGCTGCCCTGCCCGACGCGGCTGTCCGCCACGGCCCGGCCGCCGTGCAGGCTCGCGAGCTCGGCGACGAGCGCCAGACCGATGCCGGTGCCCTCGTAGGAGCGCCCCGAGGAGCCGCGGACCCGGTGGAAGCGCTCGAAGACCCGCGGCAGCTCGTCCGCCGGGATGCCGATGCCCGTGTCCGCCACGTCCAGCCGCACCTCGTCCGGGCCGGTGCGCAAGGTCAGCCGGACCTCGCCGGCGGGGGTGAACTTGACCGCGTTGGACAGCAGGTTGAGGACGATCTTCTCCCACATCTCCGGATCCACCAGCACCGGTTCGTCCTCGTCCGGGCAGGCCAGCTCCAGCGTCAGCCCGGCGCGCAGGACAGCCGGTGCGAACGACTCGGCGATGCCACGGGTCAGCGCCGCGAGGTCGACGGGGACCAGTTCCGGCGTCAGGCGCCCCTCCTCGATGCGGGAGAAGTCCAGCAGCGTGTCCACCATCCGCCGCAGCCGTCCCGCGTTCCGCGCCACCACCTCCAGCCGCGTGCGCTGTGCCGGGGGCAGCGGGCTCTCGACGTCGGCCAGCGCGTCCTCGACCGGCGCGCTGATCAACGCGAGCGGTGTGCGCAGCTCGTGGCTGACGTTGGCGAAGAACTCGCTCTTGGCGCGGTCCAGTGCGGCGAGCTCCTCGGCGCGGTGCCGCTCGGTCTCGTAGGCGCGGGCATCCACCACCGCCGCGGTCACCTGTCCGGCCACCAGTTCCAGGAAGCTCGCGTAGTCGTCGTCGAGCCGCAGGTAGGGGCTGACCCCGACGACGAGTGCGCCGAGCGGGCGCTCGTGCCCCACGGCGGTCAACGGCAGCGCGACCGCGACATCGACGTCGGCGTCTCCGGCCGGGCTGGCCCCGGGCAGGACCAGTCCCGGACGCCGGTCGGCGACGCCGTCCGACGTCGTTCGCTCACCCGTGCGCACGGCGTCCCAGACCCAGTCGCTGATGTCGCCCCGCGGCAGCCGGGTCGGTAGCACGTCGTCGTCCCGGAGGCCGTAGCGGGCCGCGAACCGGACCCCGGCGCCATCCGCGTCGGTCAGGTAGACCGCTCCGAACGGCAGGTCGGCGCGCGAGCCACCCAACACGTCCAGCAGCGTCTTGCAGGCGGTGCCGACGTCGCCGGTCTGCGTGGCGCGGACGCCGCCGAGCGCCTGCAGCGTGGCCAGCCGGCGTGTGCTCAGCACCCTGGCGGTGGTCTCGGTGACGGCCGTGAACACCCCGTCCGGCCTGCCGTCGGCTCCGAGGATCGGGCTGTAGGAGAAGGTGAAGTACGCCTCCTCGGTGAAGGCGTGGCGCTCCATGACCAGGAGGAGGTCCTCGCTGTACGTGGCCGCCCCGCGGGTCAGCACACCGGCGAGCATCTCTCCGACCACGGGCCACACGTCGGCCCATACCCGAGCGCCCGGCTTGCCCAGCGATGCCGGGTGCTTCGTCCCGAGGATCGGCACGTAGGCATCGTTGTAGAGCATCGCCAGCTCCGGACCCCACCAGATCAGCATGGGGAACCGTGAGTTCAGGCAGATGCTGACCGCGGTGCGCAACGTCGTCGGCCAGCCCGTCACGGGGCCGAGCGACGTGACCGACCAGTCGGTGGCCACCATCAGCGCGTTCATCCCGCTGTCGGGGGCCGAGGTCAGCAGCTCGGCCGGGAACGCGGATCTGGCCGAAGCGGTCATCGCGGCGTCCGTTCGGGGCGTCTGGGCGGATGGAGCGGGCCGAGGCGCGCCGGACGCGGCACATGGCCTCATCGTCACGCCGGCCCCGGTACCGGCCGCGGGTTCAGCCGGTCCGGGCGGTCGGACCCGAGCTTTCCACGTCCCCGGCCCTCCTGGGTGCCTCGTCTGCCCTGCCGCGGCGAACCTGGCAGCCGCGCAGCTCAGGGGTCCCGGTGCAGGCGTCGTCGCCCGACGCGACCGCAGACCGGCCGTCGGCCCAGCCCTTCGGCCTGCGGATCAGGCGGCCCAGTCCGGCGCCGGACCCAAGCCGAGCCGCCACCGGCCGGCCTGCTCCGAGGGACTCGACCCGCCCAACGCCAGGTTCATCGCCCGGAGCTGTAGCCGGGTCACCGTGAGCTGTCCGCGGCCGGGGAGCCCACGCCCGGCCCGGCCCGGCACGCCCGCCAGCGGAGCGATGGTGGGTGAGACCAGGAGCGCGGCGGCGCCGGAGAGGCCCGAGTAGACGACCCGCTCCGGGAGGCTGAGCCCAGGCGGGGCGGAGAGGAAGGTCAGCAGGTCCGCCGGCACCGGCTCCAGCACGGGGGCGTAGTCCGCCAGCGCCTCGGCCAGTTCCGACGCCGTCGTGGGCAGGTCGCCGGCCCCGAGCGCCTCCGCGCTGCGGGCCCAGTCTCCGACGTAGGCATCGGCCCACCGGGGACCGAACCGGCTCATGTCCCGGCCGACGGCGGCGTGGGCGGCCAGGAACGCGTCGGTGAAGGCCAGGTGCACCCAGCGCAGCAGTTCCGGGTCACCGGCCGCATAGGGGCGTCCGTCGTCGGTCGTGCCGAGGACCCGGCGGTGCATGCCCCGGACCCGGGCAGCCTCGCGTTCGGCGAGCTCGGCAGAGCCGAAGGTGCTGACCACCAACCAGCGTGCGGTGCCTGCCAGTCGCTTCCAAGGGTCCTCGCGGTAGGCCGAGTGCCGTTGGACACCGGCCAACGCCAGTGGATGCGCGCCCTGACCGAGGAGTGCAGCGACTCCGCCCACCAGCGTGGAGAGGTCGCCGTGCACCCGCCAGACGACACCGTCGGGCTCGAACCACCCCGGTCCCGTGCCGACGCGCGCGATGTCCCGTACCCAGTCCGGGGCACCGGTCGGGTCACCGGAGACGCGCGCGCGGAACGCCGCCCGGGTTCGGGCGGCCAGATCGGTGAGCAGGAGGACCACGTCCTCATCTTCGGCGTTGCCGGGTCGTCCGGATGCCACGTCGCGGGCTCGTCCGGCCCATCCTGCCGGCTGGACCAGCACCTGCCATCAGGAGCATGACCGGACGAGTCACTGACCAGTGCATTCCCTCGGGGTCGGGCCCGGCCCCCAGGCAGACCGCCTCGACAGGCCCATCTTCCCTCGAGGGCCATCTTCCCTCGAGGGAAGGACGCCCGTCCCTGGGCTCCTGCTGTCCCGCCGTCGAACCTCAGACGCATTCTGATGTGCGCCAGGAGGTGAGTCGTCGTGGCCGCCGAGGCCTATCGGAGCCGGCCGCGGACGACCGAGTGGTCGGAGTGGGCGGGGTTGCCGTCGAGTTGCTGCACCGACACATCGATGACGGAGTAGGTGCCGAGGCTGAGACCGCCAGGCAGGGGCAGCGTCGTGGTGCCCTCGTGGAGCGCGCCGACGGCGACCATGCGGTCGAGCCCGGCGTCGGCGAGCCAGGCCTCGTAGTAGCCGCGCGCCACGGGGGGACCGTGCAGAGTCACCCGGAGGTCGAGGGTGTGGTCGGCCCGCTCGACGACGACGGCGGTTCCCGATGCCGCACCGCCGTCAACGGCTCGGAGCGGTGTGACCGCCACCGGTGTGCCTGCCGATCCGTGCGCGAGGGTCACCGCGCCGAGCGCAATGCCGGCCCCGAGCGCTGCTGCCGCCGATGCCGTGAGGATCAGTCGTCGTCGATAGTGCGGGACGCCCGTGCCGCCTCGTGCCCGCGGCTGGTCCCGGCGGAGCATGCCGTGTGTCCCGGCGACGTGCTCCGGTGATGGTTCGGGGCGTCGCGGCACGGTCACAGCTGCGTCCTGCGTCACCGCCCGGTGCCGCCGCGGGGACATCTGAACTCCGGTCGCCGCGGCGATGGCCCGCCACACGTCGGCCGGTGGGACGACCGCCGGGCCGGTCGCGGCGAGTTCCGGGACGGCGAGCGCATCGACGCTGCGCCGGAGCGCCGTGACCTCGGCCTGGCAGCTTGCGCACTGGTCGAGGTGCCGTGCGTCGTCGGCCGGCAACGCTTCCCCGAGGGCGGCGAGGGCCAGCTGCTCAGGCGTGCAGTGCATCGTCCCCCTCCAATCGGTCGCGCAGGCGTTCGAGGGTGCGCCGGATGTGACTCTTCACCGTGCCCAGCGGCAGCCCGGTGCGGGCGGCGATCTGGGCGTGGGTCAGATCCTCGAAGAAGGCCAACTCGATGATGCCTCGCTGGGGTTGGTCCAGCCGGTCCAACTCGTCGAGCAGGAGCAACCGGTCGGCGACGCGGCTGTCGACGGGGGCCGAGGATGTCGCGGTCACGTCACGCGCGGCCGTTGCGGCGGCGGCCGCGCTGCGGCGAGCGCGGTCCCGGCCGACGAAGGCGTCGGCAATGCGGTGGCGGCAGATGCCCACCAGCCATCCGACCAGCGTGCCCCGGGCCGCGCTGTAACCCGTGCGACCGGACCAGGCCGAGACGAACGTCTGCTGGGTGATGTCCTCGGCGTCCGGGCCGGGCCCGACCGCGCGCACGGCCATGCCGTGGACCGTCGCCGCCCACCTTTCGTAGGCCCAGACCAGCGCCTGTTCGTCGCCCGCGGCGAACCGGCGGGCGATCTCGTCGTCGTCCGGCTCCCGGGGGTCGGCGAACGCCGGCCCGTCCTGGACCACCATCTCGGTGACGGTAGAGCGCGAGGGCGTGGCGAAGGATGCTTGCGAGCGCCCAGCGACGCTCACGACGCCCGAACGGCCACGACGACCAGGTTGTCCCGGTAGCTGCGCAGACGCTCGTCGAACGGCCCGCCACACGTCAGCAGCACGAGCCGGGACGGCCCGGACCGGGCGAACAGCTCTGGCAGAGGCAGGTGCTGCTTGACCACCAGTTGGCGTGTCACCACCTGCCACCGGGTGATCCGTCCGGCCGCGTCGTCGACCGTGATGCGTTGGCCCGGCTCGACCGCCCGCAGCCGGCCCAGCGCACCGAGTCCCTGGTTCCAGCTGTCGACGTGGCCGGCCAGGACCGCCGAGCCCTGCGGCTGCCCGGGAACCGGACCGAACCGGTACCAGCCGACCCGGTGGACGTCGTCGGGAAGTTGCAGGAGCCCGTCCGGGGTGACACCTACCGGTTCGATCGGTGCGTCGATCCCGACGTCGGGGACGACGAGTCGCACGGGGGCGGCGCTCGGCGTGGCCGGCGTGGGGTCGGCGGGGCGGATGAGCACGTCGGATGTGCCGGAACCCGATCGCGGGCCGGTCGACGGCGGAACGGGATCCGTCGTGACGACCGAGGCGAGGGGTGGCCCCGCCGCCGCCGGCGGGCGGGTGCCGGCCCAGACCGCGGGTGTCCCCACGGCCAGGGCCAGGCCACCGGCCAGGACGACGACGGCGGGGCGCAACCGCATGGTTGTCTCCGCCTCTCAGCGCCGGCGTGCGGTCAGCCGCAGTCCAGCGGCCCCTGCGACGAGCAGGCCGGCCAGCGAGATGCCGGCGACCAGAGGCGGCGTCCGGTCGCTGACCAGGCCGCCGGACCCGGCCGGCACCCCGGACGGTGCCGAGGACATGCCCGAGAGCTTCTGCACGGCCAACTTGTAGCCCGCCGACTGGGAGCCCCAGGCGTAGACCACGGTGCTCGTGCCCTCGGCCAGATCGAGATCGGCCGGGCCGATGGCGACGGTGCTGGTCCCGGCGAGGACGACGTCGGCCTTGACCGTGCCGGCGGCCACGACGAGCGTCTTCTCGTTCGGGTTGGTCAGTCCCGTGATCACCGGAGTGCCGTTCGCCCGCACGTCCACGGCCGGTGCCGCGGCCACGTGCCGGACGGTGACCCGCGCCTTGCCTGCCGGCACCGACGAGACGTCGTTGACGAACGCATTGAGGGTGGGCTTGCCCTGCGCGTCGAGGTTGGCCACGAGGGTGGCGTTCACCCCGGCCGGCACGGACACGCCTTTCGCCTCGGCCGCCGGCTTGGTGGTAGATGGGTTCGCGCCGGCCGGGAAGATGGCGATGTCGTAGCTGCCGGACGGCACGGACATCGGGTCGGTGAGGGTGCCTGGGGCGAAGTTCGACAGCAGCTTCTGCCCGTTGGCGTAGACGTCGACGGTCACGCCCGGTACCGCGTGCAGCACCGACACCGTTGCAGTGCTGGCGGCGGACGCGGGGCCGACGCCCAGCCCGACTGCGAGGAGCGCGAGTACGGCGGCGAGACCGAAGAAGCGAGCTCGGATCACGGGTGGTCCCTTCGTGGGGTGGTCTGACACCCCTTCTGCCGTGTCAGCCCTCCATTTGGATGCACCCCGTTCCCTGGAACACGATCGACAGCTCGTGAGCGGTCGGATCCCCGAGGGTGGAGGAAGTAGGCGGCCTCGCCATCGATGAACCGCACGTCGATGCTGCGCAGCTGATCGACGAGGAACCGTGTGGGAATTCCGCCCAGCTCGATCTCGGGCCGGAAGACGGCCGGCTGTGCCTGCGTCGAGGTCGGCGCGATCGTGGCGACTCTCCACGCCATGTCGGTCGGGCTCAGGACGAGGCCGCAGCGCCGGCCGCGTTGCTCGTGCCCACGGCGTGCCTCGCCGAGGTCGACCCGGTAGACGCCGCCGCGGATCACCAAGCGTCGGTCTCGCCGGACAGGTCTTCGCCGCCAGTCGCTCGGCCGCGGCACGAGCTCGCGCGAGCCACGCTTCACGGTCCAGAAGGCGGAGCGCTCGGCGGATGACGTCGGCCGTTCGCTCGTCGGCCCGTATCGCCTCACGCAGGATCCGCTCGTCCTCCTCGGTCGGGGGGAATCCGATGGTCTTGCTCACCGGGCGACGTCAAACGGCTGTTCTACCGTCTCGACCGGCGGGTGCTCGCCTCGGCGGTGCCCTACGGCACCATCTCGGGTGTGCCGACACTCCGCATCGCCCAGGACGACGCCGCCGATGAACTGCTCGGCCGTGATCCGCTGGCCCTGCTGATCGGGATGCTGCTCGACCAGCACTTTGGTTCAGGAGCATAACGCGCGGGCCGCTGACCAGGCTCTTCTCTCTTGACCGAATGGTCTTGGGCACGCCGGCGCCCACCCCTCACCCGGGTCGGACCACTGCCTTGACCAGTGCATGGCCTCGCCAGCCCCCGGCCAGCGCGTCAGGTGATCGAGGGGGGACTTCGGCCCGCTGACGTGGGCGATTGCCCACCCAGCGCCTTGACGCTGGAGCACGGGTGGCGCGGGGTCATCTCTCACGACGAGGCGCCCGAGGTCCTCAGCTACCCGGCAGACTCCGCCGGGTGCAGTAGGAGCGGGGTGCGCGGGTCGCGCGGGCCACGGCGGAGCTGGCTCCCGCCTGCCATCGGGAGTGGCTGCCCGCGCTCGCATTCGCCGCGCAGGCGGGCTGAGGTGGCGCGAAGGACGCCCGCCCAGACCGCGGCAGCATTCTGGGACCGCGTCACCGAGTGCGGCGGACAACCCGCGCCTGGAGGCGCCTACATCAACGACCACACCGCCGTGGCCCTGATCTGCGCGGCCGGGCATCCGCGCTCCCCTCGGCCTCTCCACGTCCTACAGGGCAAGGGCATCTGCCGCCGGGGCGCAGGCCAGGACCCGGCCGCGGCCGCGTTCTGGATTCGGGTGGCCGAGCGCCGCGTGCTCGCGGGCGCAGACAGGGGCGGCCAGGGCCTGACCGGCCCGGCTGGCGTAGCCGGGGCATGCCGGCGTCGAGGTCACAGCGGCCGGGCTTCGAGAAGACCGTCGGTGTCCAGCGGCACGGTGTCCGTCGGCCAGCCGACGCTCGTGGTCGGCGCGGCGACCGGCCAGCGGGCGCCGAGCAGCTTCTTCAGCACGCGGCGCGTGCCACGGAGGTAGGTGCCGCGCAAGATTACCGAGCAGACCGGCGCTGGCCGCCCCACGCCACCCGCTACTGGCGATCGAGGGAGGGAGCGCCGCTCCGCGGCTGCAGATGAGCCCCGCCGTCCTGTTGAGGCCGGGCGGCGCTGACGTCGATACGGGCCCGGACGTGCTTGCGGCCAGCGTGCACGACCCAGCCGTGTGCCGCTGCCATCCGGGCCACCATGTACAGGCCCAGGCCGCCGGTCGCGGCGTCACGACCGACGGCCGTTCTTGGCGGCCGGTCGACCGCTGCGTCCGAGACAACAAGCAGCCAGCCGGCGGCGGCGATGGTCACGACCACCTGCACCGGCGCTTCGCCATGCCCTAGCCCATTGGAGGCGAGCTCCTCGAAGGCGAGCAGCAACCGATCGACGTCGTCGTCGGTGGCGGCGGGCATGGCGCTGCCGCGCAGTGTGGCGGCCAGCCGACGCCGAAGCAGGGTCAGGTCGCCGGGGCTGACCGGGTCACCCCGCCACGTCGCCTCGGGCCCGGCGGCCGGGTCCGGCAGCGGCCGCTGCTGCCACGATCGGACCGCCCGCCACCGACTACCGGCTCGGACATCCGGACACCCCGGCGTCGCCGGCCGCAGCCGCGGCGTGCCGGCCCCGGCTCCGGACCCGGCGGCTAAGACGCGTGGCCACGGCGCGTGCTGTAGTCACCGCAGCCCCCTTACGGTGAAGGTGAGATGGGGCCAACGTCCTTGTTTTCACACGGGGCGTGGACATGTGCGATGCGTTAGGGCCGCGCCGGGACCGGCGAGGTCGAGAGTCCGCACCTCGTCCGGGCCGCGGCACCCCTGCCAAGCTGCTCCATCCGGCTAATCCATCTGCACATCGGGGAGGTTGCGCCTTCCCGGCAAGGACACGGCATGGCTCTCAACGGCGACACCACGCAGCTCCCCAACTCGCTTGCCGGAATCACCCTCCGCCCGAGCGATCCCGGGTTCGCCGAAGCGCGGGCTGCGGCGGTCTGGAACGGGGACATCGGCCGTCAGCCGGCGCTCATCGTGCAACCGACCTCGAACGCCGAGGTGGCCGACGTCCTGGCCTTCGCCCGCGCCCAGGGCGCCGATCTGACCGTGCGCGGCGGAGGTCACAGCTTCTCCGGCAACGCCGTCGCCGACGGGGCCATCATGATCGATCTGTCGCGACTCAATGGTGTCCGGGTGGATCCGGAGCAGCGCCGGGCGTACGTCGGCGGCGGGGCGGCGTGGGCTGCGGTGGACGCAGCGACCGCCGAACACGGGCTCGCGGTCGTGGGGGGAACCATCAGCCACACCGGGGTGGCGGGCCTGACCTTGAGCGGGGGAATGGGATGGCTGACCAACGCGCAGGGACTCAGCAGCGACAACCTTCTCGCGGCCACGATGGTGACCGCTGACGGCCGCACAGTCACCGCATCGGAGACCGAAAACGCGGACCTGTTCTGGGGCCTGCGCGGCGCAGGCACCAACTTCGGTGTCGTCACCGAGTTCGTCTTCCGACTGCACGAGCTCAACCCGATGGCCAACCTCGGGCTCTTCTTCTGGCGACCGGAGGACGCTCGGGAACCGCTGCGGTTCGCGCGGGACTACGTCTTCGAGCTCCCTGCCGGGATGGGCGTGCTGTTGGCGGGCCTGTCCGCGCCGCCGGCGCCGTTCGTGCCGCCCGAGTACCACGGTCTCACCGGGATGGCCGTGCTGATCGCGAGCTGGGGCGGCGCGGAGGAGCACGCCGCGGCGGTGCAGCCGCTGCGTGACCACGGACCGCTGTTCGAGCTGGTGACACCGATCCCCTACGTGGCGTTGCAGCAGATGCTCGACGAGAGCGCCCCGTGGGGTGCCCGGGGTTATGAGAAGGCGCTCAACCTCATGGAGCTCTCGGATGATGCGATCGACGTCGTCCTGGAGTGGCTACCTCGGAAGGCGTCACCGATGTCGTTCATGCCGGTGTTCCCGCTCTCCGGCGCTTTCCACGACATCGCCGACGACGCCACCGGGTTCGGCGGCTCCAGGGCGACCCGGTGGGTCATCAACGTCGCCGCGATGGCACCGGACGCGGACACGGTCGCACGGGACCGGGCTTGGGTGCGGGACTTCATCGAGGCGTTGCGGCCCTACGCCTCTGACGAGGGCACCTACCTCAACTTCCTGGCCGATGCCGACGAGGACCGGGTGCGCAGCTCCTACGGAGAGGCCAAGTACCGCCGCCTGTCCGCGCTGAAGGCCAAATGGGATCCGGACAACGTCTTCCGCCACAACCCGAACATCCGCCCCGCGGGTGTCCAGACGCCCATCCCACGCCAGGCCGCGGAAGAGGCAACTTCCTTGCGTGCCACTTGACCGCTCCACGGGCACGGCGAATACGGCGGTCCCTATCGGCGATGTCCTTTGGTCCGGCGAGGTGTCTGACAGTTGGTGACGCCGAGACTCCTAGAGCGGGTCGGAAACTCCCACTGGCGGACCCACGAACTCGACCCAGTTGGCATGCCCGACGGCGGCGAGCTTCTCCGATTCCACCGGGCCGGGCAGCAGCTCGGCGAACTGCTCGAAGAAGCGCTCCAGCCCCGATGGCGTGGTGATCACCAGCAACCGCCCTGGCGCGTCACCGATGTTCTGGAAGCAGTGCGGCGCGCCGCGTGGACCGAAGGCCATGCCGCCAGTCGACGCCTGGAGCAAGGCATCACCCGCCTTGAACCGGAACTCACCCTCGATGACGTACCACAGCTCGTCCTCACGGACGTGGGTGTGCAGTGCCGGCCCCTGCTTCGGTCCGATCAGGAACTCGAGCACTGTCAGCGAGCCGTTGGTCTGCTGGGTGTCCGCCTTGATCGTGACCAGGTCGCCGATGGGAGTTTCCAATGCCATGCCGTCGCCGGACTGCACGGCGAAGGGCGGGACGAATGCAGACATAAGCTCCTCCTCGTTTAGGCAACCACGCTAGGCCGCAGACCGTGCCATCGTGTCCGGGTTCTACGGGCCAGACGCTCGACGGGGCCCCTCGGATCACGGAGCCGAGGGGCCCGTCGGCCTGTTCAGGTGTCAGGCGTGCCCGGGGAGGGCCTGGCGGCTTGCGGGGCGCCCTCGGGGAGCGGCTATGCCGCCAGGCTCAGCGGGGTGAACACCACGGTCGTGCCGCTCACCGTCACCCGGCAGGGGCTCGGTGGGTGGATGCTGACGAAGGCCAGGTCGAGGGGAGCCCCCAGGCCCCGCAGTTGCGGCAGCTGCCGAACAGCCGGCACTGTCGGTGCATGTCGATCACCGGACCGGCCGGGTCGCGGTGGTCCGGCGGCGCACCGCGCATCTGGTGCACGACGCGATCACCGTGGTGCTGCAGAGCAGCCGCATCCGGTGGCTGGTCGACGTCACCGGACTGACCGCCGACCAGACCGGGTTGCGGGTGCTGGGTGGCGTCTACCGTCGGATGCTGGGCGGTGGCCGCCAGATGATCCTGCTCGGCGCCTCCCCCGGGGTCTGACCCGGCCGCGGGGACCTACCGTGCTCACGACGAGGAGCGCGAGTTCCACAGCTCCCCGCGGCGTGTCTCTTGGATGCCTGGCGGTGGGGCGCGGACCGACGCAGGGTGGCGCGGGTAATGGCTCATGTGTCTTCCTCGGCGGGGCGGTTCGGGTGGAACCGGCGGCGGTGAGGAGCCGATTGCCGTGGGTCGCCTCGCCAGAGCAATGTGGACGCCGGCTACGGCTGGGCGGCGGTGCTAGGCAGCCGCGACCAGCTCGATCTCGACCAGCAGGTCGGGCAGCGCCAGCCCGCTGACCTGGAGCAGTGTTCCCGCGGCGCGGCACCCGGCGGCGGTCAGCCGCTCGGTGAAGGTGGACAGCGCGGCGAAGTACTGGGCCAGGTCGGTGACGTAGACCCGGAGCTGGACGACATCGGACAGCCGTAGTCCGGCTGCGTCGAGCACCTGCTCGGCGTTGTCCAGGGCCTGCAGCAGCTGCTTGGCCATCTCGCCCGGGTGCTGCGGGCGGCCCTGGGCGTCCACGCTGCACTGGCCGGCCACGTACACGTGACGGCTAGGGATGTGGATGTCGATGCCCTGGACGTAGCCGTAGTCGGCCTGCCAGGTCCACGGGTTGACGATGCTGCGGTACATGATCGGCTCCTGCCGTGGTGGGTGAGCCAGCTGCCTGTCGCGGGGCTCGGCTCACCGTGGGTGAGGACACCCACCGTGGGCGAGCGCGCTTGCGTCCGGCTTCCGGACGGTTTGCACTCCGCGGCGGCAACCCGGTGGACGGCGCCGCCGGCGCGGGCCAGACTTCCCGCCGTGGTCGCGGCCACGCTCGACGTCCGGGTGTTAGGGCCGATCGAGGTGCTGCGCGGCGGAACCCGGCTTACGCTGGCCGGATCCCGGCAGCGCGCGGTCCTGGCCCGGCTGATCGTCGCCCGGGGCGCGGTGGTCCCGGCCGATCGGATCATCGAGGACGTCTGGGCCGGGGATCCGCCGCCGCACGCCCTGGGCGTCGTCCAGGCGCACATCTCCACGTTGCGGCGGCTTCTCGAGCCGGATCGGGCACCGCGGGCGCCGGCCGAGCTGCTCGTGACCCGGCCCCCGGGCTATGCGCTGCAGGCCGACAGCGACGCCGACGCCTTCACCCGACTGGTGACGCGGGGCATCGAACTGTCCACCGGCGACGACCCGTCGGCGGCCGGCCACCTACTGGACCAGGCACTCGGTCTGTGGCGCGGCGTCCCCTACGCGGACCTGAGCGATGAGGCCTGGCTTGCCCCGGAGATCGCCCGGCTCCGGGAGTTGCATCTGGCGGCCCGCGAGCAGCGACTCTTTCCACTGGTCGCCGACCACCGGGTGCACGCCGCAATCGCCGAACTCGAGGTGCTGGTCGGCGAGCACCCGCTGCGCGAAGGATTGTGGCGCCTGCTCGCCCTCGCGCTCTACCGGACCGGACGCCAGGCCGACGCACTCGCCGCACTCCGGCACGCTCGCGAGGTGCTGGCCGAGGAGCTGGGGCTCGATCCGAGCCCGGCTCTGCGGGAGCTGGAGGCCGCGGTGCTCACCCAGTCACCGGACCTGCTGGCCGCCCCAGGTACGACCGCGACGCCGGGCGCGCCGACGGCCCGGGGGGCGTCCATGCCCGGCGCCGCCCGGTCCGTGCCATCAGGTGACCGCCCGTTGGGTGGGCCGGGCCCGTCGCCGCTGGTGGTCGGCCGAGAGGACACCCTGACCGTCCTGGCCCGGGCGGCTGCCGCGGCCGAGTCGGGCAACCCCGGCCTGGTGCTGCTCACCGGGGAACCGGGCATCGGGAAGACCTGGCTGGCCCAGGCCCAGGCCGCGGCCTGCCGGGGGGCGGGCTGGACCGTGGTGTGGGGGCGATGCCACGAGGCGTCCGGAGCGCCGGCACTGTGGCCCTGGCTGCAGGTGCTCACCGAACTGGCCGACCGTTCCGCGCCTCCGCCGCCGCTGCAGCGGCTCCTGGACGCCGGGGGACCGGGTCTGCCGGAGCCGGGCGCGGAGGCGGCGGATGCCCGCTTCCAGCAGCATCACGCGATGGCCCGCTACCTGGCCGGCGTGGCGAACGCCGCCCCGTTGCTGGTCGTGCTCGACGACCTGCAGTGGGCCGACGCGGCCACGGTGGGGATGCTCGCCGCCGTGCCCGGGCTCGCCGGAAACGGGCGGCTGCTGATCCTCGGCACGGCCCGCAGCGGCGCGGCCAACGGGAACGCCCCGGCGGTTGGCGGCACCGGGACCCGCGTGGCGCTGACCGGGCTGGACCTGCAGTCCGTGGCCGCCGTCGCCCGGGCGAGCGGTGTGGACGCCGACCCGGCGATGCTGGCCCGCCGCACCGGGGGCAACCCGTTCCTGCTGCGGGAGACCCTGCGCGCGATGAGCGCGGCCGGCGCCGTGGCCGGCGCCGGGGTGCCGGCCACGGCCGCCGACATGCTGCGTCAGCGCCTAGCGGCGCTGCACCCCCAGGCCGTGAGCATGCTGCAGACCGCGGCGGTCGCCGGCCGCGTCGTCGACGTCGACCTGCTGCGCGCGCTCACGGGCCTGGAGTCGGATGCGCTGCTCGATCTTCTGGACTCCGCGGTGCTGGCCGGCGTCCTCACCGAAGCAGACCGGGCCGGCCTGGGCTTTGCCCACGACCTGATTCGGGAGACGCTGTACGCGGACCTGCCCCCGATGCGGCGCGCCCGCATCCATGCCCGGGTCCTGGCCGCGCTGCAGGCGCGCCCGGGCACCGAGGTGACCGCCCTGGCCACGCACGCTGTCGCGGCGGGGGCGGTGGTCCCGGCCGGTGACCTCGTGAGGCTGGCGTCCGCCGCCGCCGAGCAGGACTTCGCCCGGCTCGGCTACGACGACGCCGTCCGCTGGTTGCGGCACGCGCTGCGGGCACAGGAACATCTGCCCGTCGCCGACGCCCGCCCCCGGGTCGAGCTGATGTTGCGACTCGTGACGGCTCAGTTGGCCGCGGGCGATGCCATCGGTGCCCTGGAAACCCGCAACGCCGCCGTGCGCGCCGCCGACGGCCACTCCGACAGCGGCCTACGGGCTCGGGCGCTGGTGGCGCTGGATGCACCGTCGCTGTGGGCGTTGCGCGGCTACGACGCCGTCGACCTGGACATGGTCGGTCGCCTGCACCGCGCCCTGGAGGAGCCGGACCTCGCCCCCGATCTGCGCTGCCGGCTGCTGGCCACGCTGGCCAACGAGCTCAGCTACAGCCCCGACAGCGACACCCGGCAGCGGGTAGCGGCCCAGGCCGTCGCCGCCGCCCGCCCGCTGGGCGATCCCGGCCTGCTCGGTTTCGCGCTCAACGCCGCCTTCCTGGCCTGCGACGCCGACCCGCTGGCGTGGCGCCGGGACGCCGGGCCGATCGCCCAGGAGCTGTTCGACCTCGACCACCGACACCGTCTGCCCGGCCTCGCGCTGCTCGGGCATCTCATCCTGGCGCCCGCCTCGGTGACCGGCTACCAGATCAGCGTGGCCGATGCGCACGCCGCGCAGACCGAGGCGCTACTGCGCCGGCTCCCCGCGCCGCTCCCGGCCCTGCAGCACCGCTGCTGGGTGTTCAACCGGCACCTGCTCGACGGCCGGTTCGACGCCGCCGAGGCGATACTCGACGACGTCGCCGCCGCCGCCCTGCCGTGGTGGCGCTTCGACCCACTGCTCGCGGCCACCCGGCTCGGGCTGCTCTGGCAGACCGGCCGCATCGCCGAGGCCGCGCCGCTGCTGCCCGCGGTGCGCTCGGTACACCCCGCCATCGCCGGCGACGCCGAGGTGCTGATGCTGGTCGCCCAGGGCTCCCCGGACGAGGCCACGGACCTGGTTCGCCGCTCGCCTCGCGCGGCGATCAGCCGCGACTGGATGTGGTCGTTCGCCGCCTGCCTGCGCGCCGCGGCCGTCGCCGCCTGCGGGGACGACCAGGCACGCGCCACCGCGTACGCAGACCTCGCCCCCTACCGCGGTCTGATCGCCACAACCGGCACCACCGATGCCGGCCCCGTCGACTACTACCTCGCCCTGCTGACCCACGCCCGCGGCGACGAGGACAGCACCGCCCAGCACCTGAACCTGCTGGAAACACGGTCCCGGAACGCGGGACTGGACTGCTGGGCCGACCGCGCCGGAAGGATGCTCGACCACCAGCCCACCGCCCCGCACCTGTGGGCCACCCTCGAGTCGAGGCACTGACCGGCCCCCACCCGGCGCCGCGCCTACGGCACCGCGACGCGGAGCACCCCGCGGGCGCAGCGCAACCGCCGCGCAAGCCGATCCGCAAATCGATCACAAGCAGCCCGGAAGAGCCCCGTCCCAACCTCTCCTACGACGCCGGACACACCGGCGCGGACACGAGGAGAGACCGTGACACGCACCGTTCCCCAGCAGAACCCGACCGGCCGCGGGTCCGGTTCGCAGCCGACCACCCACGGCCCCGTGCTGCTCGCCGGAGATCCCCGCATCGACGGCGAACTGGCCGGCTACAACACCGCCGTCCGGCACCAACCCGCCGCGGTGTTCGCAGCTGCCCGCGCCGAGGACGTGGCCGCCGCTGTGCGCTACGCCAGCCGGCGCGGCCTCGCCGTCGGCGTCCACGCCACCGGACACGGCGGCGCGCCCAGCCACGACACGGTCATCGTGACCACCCACCGGATGCAGCAGTTCGGCATCGACCCGGTGGCCCGCCGGGCCTGGGTCGCCGCCGGGGTCAGGTGGGCACCAGTGATCGAAGCCGCGGCCCGGCACGGGCTCGCCCCGCTCAACGGGTCCACCTCCGACGCCGGCGTCGTCGGCTACACCGTCGGCGGCGGCATGGGGCCGATGGTCCGCCGCTTCGGCAACGCCGCCGACCACGTCACCGGCCTCGAGCTCGTCACCGCCGACGGACAGATCCGGCAGGTGGACGCCGACCACGATCCAGACCTGTTCTGGGCCGTGCGCGGCGGCAAGGCCAACTTCGGGATCGTCACCCGGCTCGCCTTCGACCTGATGCCGGTCAACCGGCTCTACGGCGGCGCCATCTACTACCCCGGTGCGCACGCCGCGACCCTGTTGCACACCTACCGCGAATGGAGCGCAACCCTGGACGAGGACACCACCACCTCGATCGCGCTGCTGCGGCTGCCCGACCTGCCGCAGGTACCCGCGCCGCTGCGCCGCAACGTCACCGTGCACCTCCGGTTCGCCCACCTCGGCGACCCGGCCCAGGGAGCAAGGATCGTCGCCCCCATGCGGTACGCGGCACCGGCGCTGATCGACGGCGTGCGCGACATGCCCTACGCCGAGGTCGACACCATCCACAACGACCCCACCGATCCGATGCCGAGCTGGGACCGCGGCGCCTTCCTCCGCGACCTGCCGACCGAGGCCATCGACACCCTGCTCGACGCCGCCGGGCCGCAGCACGAGCAGCTCCCACTGATCATGGTGGAGCTGCGGCAGTTCGGCGGCGCCGCGAGCCGGCAACCGCAGCCGCCCAACGCCTCCGGCGGTCGCGACGCCACCTACAGCGTCGGGGTCGTCGGGCCGCTGCCCCCACCGCTGCGCGACGTCGTCCCCGCCGTCGGTCAGGGGCTCCTCGACGTCATGGCGCCCTGGGGCACCGGCGAGGTCCCGGTCAACTTCGCGGCCGACATCCGCACACCGGCCGACATCGGGCGGCCCTGGCCCCCTCGGACCTACCAGCGGCTGCTCGAGGTCAAGCACCGGTACGACCCGACCAACACCTTCCGCACCGGAAACGCGCTCATCCCTGACCGGTGAGCGGATCCCTCGAAGGCGGCCGGGTCCGGGGAGCAACTCGAACCGCGGTGCCCCGCCCGGCCGAACGGTCCGCCCCAGCCCGCAGTCCCGCGGCACACGCGCAGGTCGGTCACCGCGCCGGAAATCAACCATCCGTCCGATGACAACACCGCATCTAGGAGGAAACCGCGATGAATGACCACGCCACTCTGTCCCGCAGTGAGACAGACCGCATGATTGCCGGGGTCTGCGGCGGGGTCGCCGCGGCGGTCGGCGTCAACTCGACCCTGATCCGTGTGCTGTGGGTCGGTCTGACCCTTCTGGGCGCCGTCGGGCTGCTGCTCTACCTCATCCTCTGGATCGCCGTGCCCACCGAATCCCGGCGGCACGACCCGCGGGGTCAGATTGCCCGGCAGGGGTTGGCCGAGATCCGCGAGCAGTTCGAGGCGCTCGGTGGACGCTAGCTGCAGACAGGGCCGCAGCGTCGTCCCCGAGCCGCAAGAGAGAAGGGAGGGCTCGGCCAGGGCCGTTCGTGGGAGGTAGGCCACGGGCAGTCGCAGGCGGTTGTCCGGCGCGGTCAGACGGCGGTCCAGCCGCCGTCCACGCTCAGGATGGTGCCGGTGACGTAGCTGGAGGCGGCGGAGGCGAGGAACAGCAGCGCTCCGTCGAGTCCGTCGGGCCGCGGCATGCGCTGCAGCAGGGTGTTGCCCTGGATCGCCTGGCGCAGGCCGGGATCCTCCAACTGCCCGGTCAGGTCTGTGGCGAAGTAGCTCGGGGCGAGCGCGTTGACCCGGATTCCGCGGTTCCCCCACTGGGCGGCCAGGTGGCGGGTGAGCTGAACCAGCGCCCCCTTTGAGGTGTTGTGGGCGGCCATCGGGCCGCGGGAGGCGACCAGGCCGTACATCGACGCGATGTTGATCACGGCGGCGTCGCCCGAGTCGAGCAGCAGCGGTGCGGCCAGCCGGCACAGGTCCAGCACTGCGATCAGGTTGACCGTCAGGACGTGGGTCAGCTGGTCGAGGGTCTGTTCTTCGAGGGGTCCGTTGTCGCAGGTGCCGGCGTTGTTGACCAGGATGTCGAGCCGGCCGAAGCGCTCGGCGACACCGCCGATGAGCGTCTCCCGGTCGGCGGCGCCGGCCAGGTCGGCCGGGAGCACGGTCATCCGGCTGCCGGCCTGCTCGCACAGCCGGGCCAGCCGGTCCATGCGTCGGGCGGTGACGACGACCTGCGCGCCCGCGGCGTGCAGCACCCGGGCGAACCGCTCGCCGAGACCGGACGATGCTCCGGTGACGAGCGCGATGCGCCCGTCGACCCGGAACATCGTCTCGATGGCCGCCGGGGCCTCGTGTCCGGTCACCGGCGGACCTCGTAGACCAGGTTGAACGGGGTCTCGGCGGCCCGACGGAAGCGGCTGAAGCCGGCTTGCTCGACCACTGTCCGGGTGGCCTGCTCGCCGGCCTGGTTGCCGAGGGCATCGGTGGCGCCCTCCGCGACGGCGTGTGGCACGCACAGGAAGGTGGAGAAGTTGTAGTAGATCCGGCCCACCGGGGTGAGGTTGTCGGCGACCTGGTCACCGGCGAAGGGCTCCACGAGCAGCCAGACGCCGTCGTCGGCCAGGGCGCCGCGGATGTGCCGGGCCGCGGCCACCGGGTCACCCATGTCGTGCAGGCAGTCGAACGTGGTGATCAGGTCATAGTCGCTGCCCGGGAACTGCTGGGCGGAGGCCACCGAGAAGCGCACTCGGTCGGCGAGGCCGGCATCGGCGGCGGCCCGCCGGGCCAGCTCGATGGATTCGGCGTGGTAGTCGAAGCCGTCCACCGTCGATGCCGGGTAGGTGGCGGCGAGGATCCGGGTGGAGGAACCCAGGCCGCAGCCGACGTCGGCGACCCGGGCGCCGGCGGTGAGCCGGTCGGCGAGCCCCGACACCGCGGGGATCCAGCTGCTGACCAGGTTGGCCACGTAGCCGGGACGGAAGAACCGCTCGCAGCCGATGAACACCTCCGGGTCGTGCTCGTGCCAGCCGACCCCGTGTCCTGCCCGGATCGCCTCCTCGATCTTCGGCTGGTCGCGTAGGCAGGCCAGCGCCAGCTGGAACGCGCCGGGCAGCGCCAGCCCGTCGGGATCGGCGAAGGCAACGGCCTGTGGCTCGGAGAGCCAGTAGGTGTCCTCGTCTGGTGTGTAGCTGACGTAGCCGCTGGCGGCCTGGCCGCGCAACCACTCCCGCACGTAGCGCTCCGCTGCGCCGGCCCGCGCGGCCAACTCCGCGGACGTGCTCGGACCGCTGTCCGCGAGCGCCCGGTACAACCCCAGCCGGTCACCGATCACCACGTTGCCGGCGGCGATCGTCGCGCCCAGGTCGGTGACGAACCGGCCGAGCAGGTCCTCCAGCGATGTCTGGTCCACCATCGTGGTCATCACGCGTTCCTCTCGCCCTGCCGGCCCCCCTGCGGGGCCGGTGGGGAACACGATGGATCGCCGATGCTGGCGGCACCGTGGTGCGGAGTTGGCGCGATGTTGGCGCGAGGTTGGCGACCGGCTGCGACCTCGCGGAGCACCGGCCACCGTGACGGGGACGACGCGCTACCGCGGCCGGCCGGCGAGCAGATGGGCGTGTGCGTCCTGCAGTTGCGGGCTGGGCGGGACGCCGAGCTCCTCGCGCAGGAGGTGGCGCAGGGCGTCGTAGGCGGTCAATGCCTCGGCGACGTTGCCGCCGGCTGCGAGCGCGTCCATCAGGGTGCGGTGACCGCTCTCCCGCAGCGGGGCCAGCCGGACCAGATCGCGGGCGGCCCGCACCGCGCTGGGCAGCTCCGTTCCGCCGACGTGCAGGCACGCGGTGGCGTAGCACTCCAGTGCCTCGACGTGGACGACGGCGAGCCGCTGGCGCCATTCCTCGGCCCACGCCAGGTCGGTGTCGGGCAGCAGCGGACGGCGGGTGACGAAGAGCGCGGTCAGCGACGTCGGCCAGGCCCGTGGCCAGTCGCCGAGCGCCAGGGCGGACTGCGCCTCGTGCAGCGCGGCACAGGCGTCCTCGACGTCCACCCGGGAGTCCGGGGGCAGCACCAGGCAGACCTCGCGCCGGCCGGGGACGTGCTTGGCGCCCAGCAGGCCGCGGATCTTCGACAGCAGCGCGTTGATCGCTGGGCTCGCGTTCGGTGGCGGGCGCAAGGGCCACAGCGCGTCGATCAGCTCGTCGCGGGAGGCCGGGTAGGGGCGGCGCAGCAGCAGGTAGGCAGCCAGCAGCCGCCCCTGGCGACCGGGCAAGGCCGCCTCCACGGGCTGCCCATCCCATTCCAGGACGAAGCGACCGCACAGCTGCACCCGGGCCGAACTGGCCACGGCAGCACAATGCCACGCTCCGGGGCCCCGCGTACACCCGCGCGATGCGGGATCATGTCGGATCCACGCCGGTTACACCGGGGAGCACGGACATGGCGCGACAAGTGAAGTGCGAATGCGGCTACATCGCCCGGGGTGGCAGCGAGGAGGAGGTGGTCGATCTCATCCAGCAGCACCTGCAGAACGACCACCCGCAGTTGGTCCCCGCGGTCACCCGGGACGACATCCGGGGATGGGTGGAAATCGTGCCGGGCTGATCGCGCGCGCGACGGTCCGCGGTCAGCCGCGACGACCGCCCCCAGGCTCACACCCGGACGCCGGAGGCGGAGGCCACGGGCAGGCGGGAGTCGTTGCCCCACTCGGCCCACGACCCGTCATAGATCCGGACCCGGCGGTAGCCGGCGAGTTCCAGCGCCCAGGCGGTGTGCGCGGCGCGCACCCCGCCCTGGCAGTACACGGCGATCTCCCGGTCGGGCAGCACCCCGGCCGCCTGCGCGCGGGCGCGGATGCCGGCTACCGGGCGGATCCGCCCTCCTGCGTCCAGGTTGCCGTCCCAGGGCAGCAACACCGCACCCGGGATGTGGCCGCCGCGGGCGGCCCGGCGCTGCTCACCGGAGAACTCCTCCGGCGTGCGGACGTCCAGCAGCGTCAGGTCAGGGTCAGCCAGCCGGGCCGCGATCTCGTCCCGGCCGATCCCGGGAGCTCGCCCGCTCCGACTCACGCGGAAGCGGTCCGGCGACGGCGGCACGTCGCCGCGTTCCAGCGGTCGGCCCTCGGCCACCCAGGCCTCGATCCCGCCGTCCATCAGCGCCACCTCGCGGTGCCCGAACTGAGTGAGCACGTGCCAGAGCCGGGAGGCGTACAGGTTGCCCTGGTCGGCGTAGCCCACCACCCGCGAGCCGTCACCGACGCCGAGGCGGCCCAGCGCCCGCTCCGCCTCCGCGGCGCTCGGCAGGAACGTCGTGACCGTCGTGTCGGCGGCCGACAGGTCCTCCAGCCAGAAGACGTGCACCGCCCCCGGGATGTGGCCCCGCTCGTAGCGGCGCCGGGACTCCTCCCGATCCCCGGCGAATCGACAGTCGCAGACGATCACGTCACTGTCGTCCAGGTGGTCCGCCACCCATTGGGTGTCCACTACTCCCTGACCATGTCTCATCGGATCCTCCTCGCGGTCTGCGGCGGGTCCCGATCGACGCCCGCCCCCGAACACGAGCCAGAGTGCGCGGCGGGTGTTGGCAACTCGCAGGCCTGGGATTGGCGAAACATTGGCGCACCCGCCCGGGCAGGAGACATTTCCCCACGATGGGGCGCCGGTTCCGTCGGTCCCCAGCCGGTACGTCCTCTGCGTGCCGAGGGCAGTTCTGCGGCTCGCCGCGAAACGCGCTGATGTGCTGCGCGACCAGCGCTGTGGTTCAGGAGCATACGGCCCTTGCCGCTGACCAGCGCTTTCGGTTCGTTTCAGGAGCTGCGAGCGGACGTTGTGAGGAGGCAGTGCGCCAGCATCGCCCTGTCCCGAGGGCTGGTGCAGGTCTGGTGCGGATCAGAGGCCGAGGTACCGGGCGACGGCGACCTCGACCTCCTCGACTTCGTCGCGGTGCAGGAAGTAGGCGGGCTCGCCGCTGATGAAGCGCACGTCGATGCTGCGGAGCTGATCTACGAGGAATCGGGTGGGAACTCCGCCCAACTCGATCTCGGGCCGGAAGACGGCCGGCTGCGCCTGCGTCGACGTCGGCACGATCGTGGCGACGCTCAAGGCCATGTCGGACGGGCTCAGGATCAGCCCGTAGCGCCGGCCTCGTTGTTCATGCCCGCGACGTGCTTCGCCGAGGTCCACGCGGTGGACGGCACCGCGAATCACCAGGCGTCGGCCTCGCTGGACAGGTCCTCGTCTACCAATCGCTCGGCGTCGTCTCGAGCTCGCTCGAGCCATGCCTCCCGGTCCAGGAGCCGCAGTGCGCGCCGGATGACGTCGGCCGTTCGCTCGTCGTCCCGCATCGCCTCGCGCATGATTCGCTCGTCCTCTTCGGTCGGGCGGAATCCGATGGTCTTGCTCATCGCTCGATGTTAGACAGCAGTTCTACATTTGTGCAACAAGAGCCTGGTTGCTTGTGAACGGCCGACCAGCCGCGTCAGCCCGCGTGAGAGCGACGCCGACGCCGGACGGGCGATCGACGGGTGATGCGGCGGGATGGTTCTACGGCACGATCTGCGGTGTGCCAGATCTCCGCATCACCCAGGATGCCGCCGCCGACGAGCTGCTCAGCCGGGACCCCCTTGCGCTGCTTGTGGGCATGCGGCTGGACCAGCACATGTGTGGACGAAGCCGAGGAGGTGCCCGCTGGGGATGCTCGTCCGGGAACTGACCAGGCGGAGCGGCGGTCTGCTACCTCGCTCGGTCGAGGTGCTGCGGGGCGATGGCGGCAAGGGCCTGCCGCACCTCGTGAAGCGACGGGTTGGCGAGGTAGGTCTCGCCGATCCGCACCGTGGGGGACGTCTCGTAGCCGCCGGTGTGCCCCCGGACGGCGCCCGCGCCGCGTCGATCACG
>DASYGS010000055.1:0-51954 GCA_035999465.1 Blastococcus sp.
CGGGCAGGCCGGCCCACGGGCCCGGGCGATGCCGAGGGCGCGCAGGCGGCGCTCGTCGCGGATCCGCAGCGCTTCGGACGAGGGAACGGCCGCGTCGTCGGGGTAGACGCGCTCGGCGAGGTCCCACAGCCTGTCGCGCCCTCGCCGGCCCGCCACGGCGACCGCGCCGCCCTGCACCAGCATCTCGAGCATCATCGCGACGTTGCGGTTGTTGTTCCAGCCCGACGACCGCCAGGGCACCGCGCAGGTGTCGGGCAGCTCCCGCGAGGTCAGCGGACCGTCGCGCCGCAGCTCGGCGAGCAGATCGAGCCGGAAGCCCTCGTTGGCCGCCACCCACGCCGCCTGGCCTTCCAGCCACGACGGGACCTCGTCGACACCGGGCCACTCGGCCATCTCGGCGCGGTACAGGACGAGGTCCTCGGCCGGTCGCAGGAACCCGTGCAGGTCGACCAGGGCCTGCTCCTCGAACGCGTCCGGCACCGCCTGGCGGGGACACGACGACCCCAGCCGGCTCCACACCACGAGCTCGGCGTTCGGCGCGACGGCCGCGGTCCGGTCGTGCTGGAGCAGCGTCAGGTGGCGCACGGTCGCGGCCAGGTCGGCCGGCCGGGGACTGTCGAGCAGCTGCGCACGGACGGCGGCACGGCGTGCGTCGGCGCGGGACAGCTCGTGGACGGCCACGCCGAGCAGGCTAGGGGCAGGGGACGACAGCGCGCCGGATCAGATCAGGACGCCGGGGTTCAGCACGCCCGCGGGGTCCAGCGCTCCCTTGGCCGCCCGCAGCGCGACGGCGAACGGCTCGGGGCGCTGCCGGTCGTACCCGGCGCGGTGATCGCGGCCGACGGCGTGGTGGTGCGTGACGGTGGCGCGCAGGCGACCGAGGGTCTCGGTGGCCGCCGTCTTCACGTCGTCCCACATCGCCACCTCCGAACCGGGCCGCCCCGCGGCGACGACCGTGAAGTACGGCGCCGGACCGTCCGGGTAGACGTGGGTGAACCGGCAGCTGACCAGGCCGGGGGCGCCGGTGACCTCCTCGACCGCCGCGCCCACCTTCGCGCGCACCGTCGCGTACAGCTCCTCGGCGCGATCCCACGTGCACGCGGTCTCGAACGTCTCGACGATCGCGCTCATCCGCGCCAGCCCGTCGCGCACGTAGGGGGCCCGCAGGAACGACGAGCGCCAGGTGCCGGCCGCGTCGTCGCGCTGTCCGCCGACCGGCGCCGCGGGCGTTCCTCCGTGGTCCCGCGCGAGGGTGACGAGCTCGGCCAGCCGGGTCTCCACCGGCGACACCGCCGATTCCACGCCCAGCACCAGCACGCACCCCCCGGCGGAGGCCACGCCCGCGAGGGCGGCCTCGTCCGCGTCGAGCAGCCGGCAGTTCGCCGGGTACAGCCCCGCCTGGGAGATGGCGCGGACGGCGTCCATCGCCGCCGTCATGTCCGGGAAGGTGACCGACGACGACGCCCGGAACCGTGGCCGCTCCTGCAGCCGCATCCACGCCTCGGTGATGACGCCGAGCGTGCCCTCCGAGCCGAGGAACAGCCGGTCGGGCGAGGGCCCGGCGCCCGACCCGGGCAGTCGCCACGACTCGCTGATCCCGGCCGGCGTGACCACCCGCATCGACTCCACCAGCTCGTCGATGTGGGTGTGCAGGGTCGCGTAGTGCCCGCCGGCGCGGGTGGCCAGCCAGCCGCCGAGGGTGGAGAACTCGAAGCTCTGCGGGAAGTGCCGGAGCGTCAGGCCGTGCGGCCGGAGCTGGTCCTCCAGTGCCGGCCCGAGGGTGCCCGCCTGGACGCGGGCCGCCCGGCTGACGGGATCGATCTCCAGCACGCGGGCCAGGCCGGTGAGGTCCAGCGAGAGCCACGGCTTCTCGCCCCGGTACTCGACGCCGCCCACCACCGAGCTGCCCCCGCCGAACGGGACGACGGCGACGCCCGACGACGACGCCCAGTCGAGCAGCCGCACGATCGCCGCCTCCGACCGCGGGAAGGCCACCGCGTCCGGGGCGCCCCACAGGTCGCCGGACAGCGCGCGGACGACGTCGCGGTAGGCCTTGCCGTAGGCGTGCGCCGCCCGGTCCTGCACCGCGGTGGACACGGCGCAGTCCGCCCCGGCCGGCACCGTCACCCTCGGCCCGCGCAGGTCGAGGGCGGAGAGCGCCGGCACTGGGCGCGGGCGGTCCGGCAGGCCCGGGAGCCGCGCCGCCGCGGCCACGCACTCGTCGTCGGACAGGGGGCGGTCGGCGCGGCCCCATCCCCACCAGGAGCGGTCGGTCACGACGGCGTCCTCCAGTCGGGCGGATCGGCGGGCTGCAGCGCGGGGTCGTCGGCGGCCAGCGTGCGCACCGGGCCGGGCGGGGTGCACGGTCCCTCGAAGCGCACCGTCACCCGGCCCAGCCCGCGCCCCCACACCCAGCCGGCCCCGAGCTCGTCGTGGCGCACGTCCTGCCCGGGCCACCAGCGGGATTCCGGGGGTGCCGGCGGCTGCGCGGCGGGCTCGGGCGCCTCGGGGGGCGACGGCACCGACACCTCCGCCGGCTCGTCGTCCTCGGCCGCGAACAGATCCCCCTGCGCGTAGATCGACAGCCCCGAGACGCCGACGCCGAGCAGCCGCAGGCCGCCGTCGGCCCCTGCGTCGCCGAGCAGCCGGCGCGCGGTCGCGGCGATCTGCCGGGCGTCGTCGGTGGGGTGCGGCAGCGTCTGCGAGCGGGTGAGGGTGGTGAAGTCGTACCGGCGCAGTTTCAGCGTGACGGTGCGCCCGGAGTACGCCGATGCCCGCAGCCGGGTGCCCACCCGGGTGGCCATGCTGTCGATCTCGCGGCCCAGCACCGTCAGGTCGGTGAGGTCGCGCTCGAAGGTCTCCTCGGCCGACACCGACTTGGCCTCGCGGTCGGGCACCACCGCGCGGTCGTCCTCGGCCCGGGCCAGCGCGTACAGGCCGGCGCCGTGCGCCCGCCCGGCCAGCGTGACCAGGTCGGTCAGCGACTTGGCCGCCAGGTCCGCGACCGTGCGGACGCCGATCTGGTGCAGCCGCTCCGCCGTCGCCGGGCCCACGCCACCCAGCCGGGTCACCGGCAGCGGGTGCAGGACGTCGAGCTCGGTGCCCGGCGGGACGACGACCAGCCCGTTCGGCTTGTCGAGGTCCGAGCCGATCTTGGCCACCATCTTCGACGTGCCGATGCCGACCGAGCCGGTCACCCCGCCGGTCGCCTCGGCGATCCGCTCCTTCAGTGCCCGGCCGATCTCGGTCACGCCGTCGACGCTCAGATCGTGGCCGCCTCCCGCGGCGAGGTCGACGTAGGCCTCGTCCAGGGAGGCGGGCTCGACCAGGGGCGACAGCTCGCGGAGCAGGGCCATGACGATCTCCGACGTCCGCTTGTAGGCCGCGAACCGGCCGCCCAGGAACGCCGTGCCCGCCGGGCAGCGGCGCCGGGCCTCGGCCGTCGACATGGCCGAGCGGGCGCCGAACGCGCGGGCCTCGTAGGAGGCGGTGGCGACGACGCCGCGGCCGCCCACGCCGCCGACCACCACCGGCCGCCCGCGCAGCGACGGCTTGTCGCGCTGCTCGACGGCGGCGAAGAACGCGTCGAGATCGAGGTGCAGGATGCTCGCCTCCCGTCGCACGCCCCGCACCTCCTCCTGCTCGCCGGGCCGGAACCGTGCCCGGCCACCATCATCGTGACCGGGGAACCCCGACGATGGGACGGCCATGGCTGACGACTGCACTCACCTGGACACGATCCAGGACGTGACCCCCGGCTCGACCGGCTGCGAGGACTGCCTGCGGATCGGTGGCCGGTGGGTGCACCTGCGGCTGTGCATGCGCTGCGGCCACGTCGGCTGCTGCGACTCCTCGCCGCACCGGCACGCCACCGCCCACTGGCACGAGCATCCCGACCACCCCCTGATCCGCTCGTACGAGCCCGGTGAGGAGTGGTGGTACTGCTACCCCGACGACCTGGCCTTCGAGCTGGACGGCGGGCCCCCGGCCGTCTCGCACCCGTGAGGCTCAGCCGTCGGTCAGCGCGGTCGCGGGGAGCCAGTCGGCGTCGAGCAGTTCGGCGATCTCCTGCAGGGACGACGTGTCGGCACCGGCCGCCGACGCGCTGACCGCCAGCCGCTCCACCATCACGCGCGCGACCTGCTCCTCGACCGTGTCCTCGGCGAACGCGATCCGCCACGGCGAGCTGCGCCCGTCGCGGTGGGTGCGGCCGGTGACCTGCCGGGTCTGGATGCCCGAGAACCGCGGCTGGTGGAACAGCCCGACCCGCGGCAGCTCCGTTGCGCTCGACCCGTCGGGCAGCAGCTCTCCGGCGTGCAGGCTGATCGAGGCGGTCACGGTGAACACGCAGACGGACGCCTCGCCCCGCTGGAAGCGCAGCCGCTCGGCCTCCACATCGAACCGGTCGCGCCCGTAGATGCCGGCCACGGAGACGCCCGCGTCCAGCAGGGCCTCGCGGATCGGGTCGGCCGCCGTCTCGACGAACTCGACCGAGACCGCGACCTGCCGCTCGGCCTCGACCTGCGCCTTCACCCAGTCGACGGTGGCCTGCACGCGGATCAGCCCGGCCTTCTGCCGGAAGCGCAGCAGCGCCGCCCGGCCCTTCGCGCTCTGCCGCGACCGCCGGGCCAGCTGCATCTCCGCCCGGAACTCCTGCCACTCCGACTCGTAGGAGGCCCGCTCGGCCGGCGTCAGCGACACGGCGGTGCCGCTGACCGAAACCGGGCCCCACGGGGCGGGCCGGTGCAGCATCGCCGGCGGATCGGCGTCGGCCAGCCAGCCCTGCAGCCGGGCCAGGTCGGCGCGGCGCTCGTCGGCGTCCTCGGTCCAGGTCCAGCCGTAGCGGCCACGTTCCACGTGGAACCCCTGGGCCGCGAGCTTCTTCGGCAGGTCGGCCCACTCGCGCAGTGGCTCCCCGTGCGCGACCGCGAACTGCGGCGCCAGGTAGGGCAGCTCCAGCGGGGTGTGCGCCGGGGTCGCGGTGGCGGCGAGCACGAACGGCGCGTCCTGGACGCGCCCGGCGCCGGACACCGCCTTCCAGTGCTTCCACCGCTGGGTGGTGGTGTGCCGCACCATGTGCGCCTCGTCGCCGACGACGACGTCGAACCGCACGCCGGCGCTGCGCTGCACCCCGGCCACCTTGCCCAGCCGGTCCCACGTCGTGACGCACCAGCGCAGACCGCCGTCGCCGAACCCGGCGATCGACCGCGCCCAGTGCGGGATGGTGATCGCCGCCGGCCGGTCGGCCACCACCAGCACGGTGCGGACCTCGCGCTGCTCGGCGATCGCCTTGACGGCGAGGATCGCGGTGCCGGTCTTGCCGACGCCCGGGTCGTCACCGAGCAGGAACACCCGGCCGCCCGCGGCGGCGTGCGCGGCCACCACGTCGGCGCCGTCGCACTGCTGGTCGCGCGGGGTCAGCGGGCGGGCCAGGGGCAGTGGGCGCGGCTTCTCGTTCAGCTCGTCCTCGAGGAACCGCTCGAAGGAGTACGGCGCGGGGTCGTAGGGCCGGAGCGCCGCCGGCAGCTCCCGCCCGACCCACACGTGCGCCTGGAGGCCCTTGTGCCACTGGGCACCGGGCGCCGGCGCGCGGAACGGGACGGCGAGCACCCACACCCGCTCCCCCGGGCCCGCCGTGGGCAGCTCGGGTGCCACGGGCTTCGGTCGCGTGGCCCGTCGTCGGGTGCTCGGTGTCGCGCTCGCCGGCCTGCGGCGTCGTCCTGGCACGTCGTCCCCTCTCGTCCTCCGGCACGGTAGGCGGCGGTACCGACGGAACGTCTGATGGAATCGCCGGGTGACCGAAGAGCCGGGGGACGAGCGGCTGGCCGCGCGCACGCTGGGCGAGGCCGGCCCGCGGGTCGTGTTCGTGCACGGCCTGTTCGGTCAGGGCAAGAACTGGACGACGGTCGCGAGGGGCCTGGCCGGCGATCACCGGGTCACGCTGGTCGACCTGCCGAACCACGGGCACTCGCCGTGGACCGACCGCGTCGACTACGTGGACATGGCCGACCTGCTCGCCGACGAGCTCGAGACGCTGGGTGACCCGGTCACGCTCGTCGGGCACTCGATGGGCGGCAAGGTCGCGATGACGCTGGCGCTGCGCCGTCCGGAGCTCCTGCGGGCGCTGGTCGTCGTCGACATCTCCCCCAGCGAGTACCCCGTCTCCGGGGGCCGCACCGACGACCCCGACGAGGAAGCCTCCCCGTTCGGGGCCTACATCGCGGCGATGCGCGCGCTCGACCTCGACCGCCTCGAGAACCGGCAGCAGGCCGACGAGGCGCTGCGCGACGCCGTCCCCAGCCGGATGGTGCGCAGCTTCCTGCTGCAGAGCCTGGTCCGGGAGGGGTCCGACGGCGGATGGCGCTGGCGGCTGAACCTCGAACTGCTCGAGCGCGATCTCGGCGCGCTGCGCGGCTTCCCGCCGCCGCCCGAGGGCGCGGAGTTCGACGGCCCGGTGCTCTGGATCGCCGGCGCGAACAGCACCTACGTGCTGCCCGACGACCGGCCGCGGATGGACGCCCTGTTCCCGAACACCCGCCTCGTGCGGATCAAGAACGCCGGGCACTGGGTCCACTCCGAGCAGCCGGAGGTGTTCGTCGAGTCGATCCGGCGGTTCCTGGCGGCGGTCGAGAACTGACGTCGTCGTTCCGGGACCGCAGGGACTCCCGCGGTCCCGCCGGAGCTGCCAGGCTGGCGCCATGGCCGACGCCCCTCCCCCGCAGGTGTGGCCGACCCTGCGCGCCCGCGACGCCCGCGGGCTGATCCGGTTCCTCGTCGACGCGTTCGGCTTCGAGGAGACCGTCGTCTACGGCGACCAGCCCGACGGCAGCGGCGACGTCGTCGTCCACGCCCAGCTGTCCTGGCCGGAGGGCGGGGGAATCATGCTGGGCACGGCGCGCGACGATCCCGCCGATCCCTGGCCGGTCCAGCCGGGCAGCACCGGCTGCTACGTGGTCACCGCGGACCCCGATGCCGTGCACGCCCGCGCCGTCGCCGCCGGCGCGGAGATCACCGATCCGCTGCACGAGACCGACTACGGCTCCCGCGACTTCGCCGCCCGCGACCCCGAGGGCAACCGCTGGAGTTTCGGCACCTATCGCGGGGAGCCGCGCGGCCGCTGATGCGCGACCGCCTGTCCGCAGGACAGGATCAGCGGCATGAGCGACCCTCGCGCCGGCCAGCCCGCCCAGCCCAGCGACCTGATCGACGTCGGGAAGCTCGTCGAGGCGTACTACTCGCTGCGGCCCGACCCGGCCGAGCCGGCGCAGCAGGTCGTGTTCGGCACGTCGGGGCACCGGGGGTCGGCCTTCGATGCCGCGTTCAACGAGGCGCACATCCTGGCCACCACGCAGGCGATCTGCGAGTACCGGGCGGCGCAGGGCTACGACGGGCCGCTGTTCATCGGCCGCGACACCCACGGCCTCTCCGAGCCGGCCTGGCGGACCGCGCTCGAGGTGCTGGCGGCCAACGACGTCACCGTCCTGGTCGACTCGGCAGACGGCTACACGCCGACGCCGGCGGTGAGCCACGCGATCCTGCGGGCCAACCGAGGGAAGACCCGCGGCCTCGCCGACGGCATCGTCGTCACCCCGTCGCACAACCCGCCCCGCGACGGCGGGTTCAAGTACAACCCGCCGCACGGCGGCCCGGCCGACACCGACGCCACCACGGCCATCGCCGACCGCGCCAACCAGCTGCTGTTCGCCGGGCTCGACGGGGTCCGCCGGACGCCCTTCGAGCGGGCCCGGGACGAAGCTTCGGCGCACGACTTCATGGGCGACTACGTCGACGACCTGCCGAACGTGCTCGACATCGCCGCGATCCGCGACGCCGGCGTGCGGATCGGCGCCGACCCCCTCGGCGGCGCCAGCGTCGACTACTGGGCCGCGATCGCCGAGCGGCACCGCCTCGACCTCACCGTGGTCAACCCGGTGGTCGACCCCACCTGGCGGTTCATGACGCTGGACTGGGACGGCAAGATCCGCATGGATTGCTCGTCACCGTCGGCCATGGCCTCGCTGATCGGCCGACGCGCGGAGTTCCAGATCGCCACCGGCAACGACGCCGACGCCGACCGGCACGGCGTCGTCACCCCCGACGGCGGGCTGCTGAACCCCAACCACTTCCTCGCGGTCGCGATCTCCTACCTGTTCGCGCACCGGCCGGGCTGGGCCGCGGGCACCGCGGTGGGCAAGACGCTGGTGAGCAGCTCGCTGATCGACCGGCTCGTCGCCGGCCTCGGCCGGACGCTGCTGGAGGTGCCGGTCGGCTTCAAGTGGTTCGTGCCCGGCCTGCTCGACGGCTCCGTCGGCTTCGGCGGCGAGGAGTCCGCCGGTGCATCCTTCCTGCGCCGCGACGGCAGCGTCTGGACGACGGACAAGGACGGCATCCTGCTGGCCCTGCTCGCCTCGGAGATCCAGGCCGTGACGGGACGGTCCCCCTCGCAGCTGCACGGGGAGCTCACCGACCGCTACGGCGAGTCCGCCTATGCCCGCGTCGACGCCCCCGCCACGCGGGAACAGAAGGCGGCCCTGGGCCGGCTCTCCCCCGACGACGTGACCGCCACCGAACTGGCGGGCGAGCCGATCACCGCGAAGCTCACCCGCGCACCCGGCAACGACGCCCCCATCGGCGGCCTGAAGGTGGTCACCGAGAACGCCTGGTTCGCCGCGCGGCCGTCGGGCACCGAGGACGTCTACAAGATCTACGCCGAGTCCTTCGCCGGCCCCGAGCACCTCGCACGTGTGCAGGAGGAGGCCCGGGCGGTGGTGAGCGCCGCGCTGGGCGGCTGATCACGGCATGGATGCACCGATGTATCGAATACACCGGTGCATCCAATACAGTCCTGCATCGTGGAGTTGATGGAGCGACCTCGGCGCCGGCGGGCGGAGACGGTCGAGCGGCTGCTGGACGCCGCCCTGGAGACGTTCGCCGACATCGGCTTCGCGGCCGCCAGCGTCGAGGACATCTGCAGCCGCGGCGGCTTCACCCGCGGGGCGTTCTACTCCAGCTTCCGCACCAAGGACGAGCTGTTCGCGGCCCTCTACGTGCGGGAGACCGGCCGCGAGCTGGCCCGCGTCGCCGAGCAGCTCACCGGCATCGAGGACGAGCGCGACCCGGTCGCCGCCGGTGTGGAGCGCTGTCTGTCCACCTTCCGGGCCGACCGCACCTGGGTGCTGGTGACGACCGAGTACACGCTGCACGCCGCCCGGCACCCGGAGGCCGCCGAGGCGCTGCGCGAGCACACCGCCGCGCTGCACGACCAGCTCACCGCGCTGATCGAGTCCACCGCCGCCCGCAGCGGCCTGGCGCTCGCCGTCCCGGCTGCCGACCTGGCCCGCATCCTGCTCGCGCTGCACGACGGCGTCGTCGTCCACGAGGTCGTGCCCCAGTTCCCCGACGGCGCCGCGTCCACCGCGGGCGCCGATCTGGAGCGCACCGCGCTCCTGCTCCTGCTGCGGGCGGCGATCGCCGGCCCGATCACCGACTGACCCACCCCACCCGACTTCCCCGGAGCGTCTCCACCCGTGTCCACCTTCCTCGCGCGGCTCGGCCGGGCGTCCTTCCGGCGGCGCCGCATCGTCGCGGCCGCCTGGTTCCTCCTGCTCGCCGCGGTCATCACGTTCATCGCCACCGCCGGTGGCTCGTTCAACGACAAATTCACCATTCCGGGCTCGCAGTCGCAGGCGGCCCTCGACCGGCTGGCCCAGCTGGCCCCCGCCGCGTCCGGCGCCGGCGCGCAGATCGTCTTCGTGGCGCCGGCCGGGCACCGGATCACCGAGCCGCAGTACGCGGGCGCCGTCGAGCAGGCCGTCGGCAAGGCCCGCACGGCTCCGCAGGTGGCCGGCGTCGTCGACCCGTTCGCCGGCAAGGTGATCAGCCGCGACCAGCGCGCCGCCCTGGCCTCGGTCCAGTACGCGGTGACGCGCGAGCAGCTCAAGGACAGCAGCCTGACGGCCCTGGAGGGGACGACGGCGGCCGCGAAGGACGCCGGGCTCCAGGTCGCCGTGGGCGGCAACGCGTTCCGCAGCACCGGCCCGAAGATCGGCGCCACCGAGTTCATCGGCGTCGGCGTCGCCGTCGTCGTCCTCGTGCTGACCTTCGGCTCGCTGCTGGCGGCGGGCATGAACCTGCTCACCGCCCTGATCGGCGTGGGGGTGGGCCTGGGCGGCCTGCTCGCCGTCTCGCACCTCGTGTCCCTCTCCTCGACCGCCCCCACGCTGGCCCTGATGATCGGTCTGGCGGTCGGCATCGACTACACGCTCTTCCTGCTGTCGCGGCACCGCACCCAGCTCGCGCAGGGCATGGACCCGGAGGAGTCCGCCGCGCTGGCGACCGGCACCGCCGGCTCCGCGGTCGTGTTCGCCGGGCTGACCGTCGTCATCGCGCTGGCCGGGCTGTCGGTGGTCGGCATCCCGTTCCTCACCGTCATGGGGCTCGGCGCCGCCGGCACCGTGCTCGTGGCCGTGCTGGTCGCGCTCACGCTGCTGCCGGCGCTGCTCGGCTTCGCCGGCGGCCGGCTGGCTCCCCGACCCCGCTCGAAGGTGGCCCGGCGCGAGCAGGAGGAGGCCTCCGCCGGCGAGACGGGGCACTCCGGCGGTGAGCGGTGGGTGCGGCTGGTGCTCCGCCGCCCACTGCTGACGGTGCTGGTCGTCGTCGCGGGGCTGGTCGTGGTCGCCGTTCCGGCGGTGAAGCTGCAGCTCGCCCTGCCCGACAACAGCAGCGCCGCTCCGAGCACCCCCCAGCGCCAGGCCTACGACCTGGTCAGCCAGAACTTCGGCCCCGGCGCGAACGGGCCGCTGATCGTCCTGGTCCAGGGCCTGCAGCCGGCGACGGCGCAGCAGACGAGCGGCCGGATCGCCGCGGCCCTCGGCGGGGTGCCGTCGGCGACCGGGCAGTTCCAGGGCGGTATGGACGGCGTCGCCTACGCCGCACCCCAGCCGCTGCCCGGGGGCACCGACGCGATCGTCACGGTCGTCCCCGACACCGGACCGCAGGAGGCCGCGACCAGCACCCTCGTCGGCGACCTGCGCGCCGCCGCCCCGAAGCTGGAACAGCAGACCGGCACGCGGCTCGCGGTCACCGGCCAGACCGCCGTCGCCATCGACGTCTCCGACAAGCTGCGCGCGGCGCTGCTGCCCTTCGCGCTGATCGTCGTCGGGCTGGCCCTGCTGCTGCTCATGCTGGTCTTCCGGTCGATCCTGGTGCCGATCAAGGCCGCCATCGGCTTCCTGCTGTCCGTGGGCGCCTCGTTCGGCGCGGTGGTCGCCGTGTTCCAGTGGGGCTGGCTGTCCGGCCTGTTCGGCGTTCCCGCCACCGGCCCGGTGATCAGCTTCCTGCCGATCCTGCTGATCGCCGTGCTGTTCGGCCTGGCGATGGACTACGAGGTCTTCCTGGTCTCCCGCATGCGCGAGGAGTACGCCCACGGCGCGGCGCCCCGCACCGCCATCGTCGTCGGCACCCGCCACGCCGCCCGGGTGGTCGTCGCCGCCGCGCTGATCATGTTCTCGGTGTTCGCCAGCTTCGTCTCGATCGACGACGTCACGGTGAAGGCGATCGCGTTCGGGCTCGGCGTCGGCGTGCTGGTCGACGCGTTCCTCGTGCGCATGACGCTCGTGCCCGCCGTGCTCGCGCTGGTGGGCCGCTCGGCCTGGTGGCTGCCCCGCTGGCTGGACCGGGTGCTGCCCGATCTCGACATCGAGGGGGCGAAGCTGGCCGCCGCCCGGCCGCCGGCCGAGCCGGCGCCCGTCTGAACCCGGGGCTCAGCCCCTGCGGCGGGCCTCCTGCAGCCTCGCCGGTGGGCCTTCTTCAGCCTCGCCGGCGGGCCTTCTTCAGCCTCGCCGGCGGGCCTTGTCCGCGTACATCGCGTCGTCCGCCTCCCGCACGACGCGCTCGTACACCTCCTCGGCGATCTCCCCGCCCGGAGCCGACCCGATGCCGATGCTGACACCCACGCGGACGACGGTCCCGTCCAGCTGCATCGGGTCGGTCACCGCGGCCCGCAGACGGCTCGAAAGGATCTCCGCGTCGGGGCGGTCGGTGTTCTCGCAGACGATGCTGAACTCGTCGCCCCCCAGCCGGGCGGCGGTGTCGCTGGCCCGCAGCACCGAGCGCAGCCGCTCCGCGAACGCGATCAGCACCAGGTCGCCCATCGGGTGGCCCAGCTCGTCGTTGATCGCCTTGAAGCCGTCGAGATCCATGATCAGCACGCAGGTCGGGGTGTTCTCGCGGCGGCCGCGCTCCAGGGCGTGCCAGAGCCGGTCCTGGAACAGCAGCCGGTTGGGCAGCCCGGTCAGCGCGTCGTGCACCGAGCGGTGCACGAGCTGCGCCTCCAGCGCCTTCCGCTCGGTGATGTCCTCGACGATGATCACCAGGTGGGCCGGCGCCTCCGCGGTCTCCTCCACCCACGAGGCCGTGACCTGCACCGGCACGTCCACGCCGTCGGCGCGCACCAGCCGGATCTCCACCCGCATCGGCCGGTCGTGGCGCGCGGAGAGCGCCGCGTGGGCCTCCCGGGCCGCCGCGGCCGCCTCGGGATGGGCCAGGTCGAGCACGGAACGCCCGCAGAGCTCCTCGGCCGTCCAGCCGAGCATGGCGCACAGCGCCGGGTTGACGTCGACCAGGACGCCGTCCGCGGTGGTCAGGGCCACCCCCATCGGGGCGTTCGCGAACGCGCTGCGCCGGTCCGCAGGGGGCAGCGCACCCGCGGCGTCGATCACGTCCCACCTCCCCTCGGCTGCGCTCATCTTGCGTGACTCCACACCCGTTCGGCGCTCCCTCCGCCCCGGAGGGGTTCCGGGTCGCCCGCTCGGGGGACGCTGCGGGGGGTGCAGGATGCGGAGCGAACCCGGACGGAGAACGAGGAGACGCCAGTGAACGAGTTCGACCTGGTGCTGCCCGCGGCGGTCGACGTCCGTGAGGTCGGCATGCGCGACGGCCTTCAGCTGGAGGCGCCGGTCCCGCTGGAGGCCAAGCTGGCCATGCTCGAGGCGCTCGTGGCCACGGGCGTCCGTCGCATCGAGGCGACGTCCTTCGTCTCCCCCAAGGCCGTGCCGGCCCTGGCCGACGCCGACCGGGTCGCCGCCGAGCTGTCCCGCTGGGGCGGCGTGCACTGGTCGGCGCTGGTGGCCAACCCGCGGGGCGCCGTCCGCGCCGTCGACGCCGGGGTGGCCGACCTGGAGTACGTCGTCTCGGCCAGCGACGGCCACAGCCACGCCAACGCCGGCCGCTCCACCGCCGAGGCGGTGGCCGCCGTCGGCGAGATCGCCGCGCTCGCCCACGGTGCCGGGGGCTCCCTGGAGGTCATCATCGCGACCGCGTGGGACTGCCCGTTCGACGGTCGCACGCCGATCCCCCGCACCGTCGACGTCGCCCGCGCCGCCGTCACCGCCGGCGCGGACCAGCTGTGCCTCGGCGACACCATCGGGACGACGACGCCGCTGCGCGTGGTCCAGCTGCTCGACGCCGTGCGCCGCGCCTGCCCGGGCATCGCGGTGGGCGTGCACTTCCACGACACCCGCGGCACCGGCCAGGCCAACGCGCTGGCCGCCGTCCAGGCCGGCGTGACGCAGCTCGACGCCTCCGTCGGCGGCCTCGGCGGCTGCCCGTTCGCCCCCGGTGCCAGCGGCAACATCGCCACCGAGGAGCTCGTCTACATGCTGGAGGAGTCCGGCGTGCACACCGGCCTGGACCTCGACGCCGTCCTGGCCGCCGCCCGGGTCACCGAGGACGCCGTCGGGCACGAGCTGCCCAGCTCGCTGTACCGGGCCGGTGGGCGCTCCGTGCCCCGGTCGGCCACCGGGCCGGCCGCGTGAGCGACCCTGCCGGCCCGCACCGGATCGTCGACCCTCAGCTGCTGCGCGAGGTCCTCGGGCACTTCGCGTCGGGCGTCACCGTGGTCACCGCGGCCACCGACGAGGGGCCGATCGGGTTCACCTGCCAGTCGTTCAGCTCGCTGTCCCTCGACCCGCCGCTGGTCGTCTTCGCGCCCGCCCGCACCTCGGTCACCTGGCCGCGGCTGCGCGAGATCGGCCGCTTCTGCGTGAACGTGCTCGCCGAGGGCCAGGACGACGTGTCCCAGAACTTCGCGCGGTCCGGTGCCGACAAGTTCGACGGCGTCGCCTGGTCACCCAGCGCCCACGGCTCCCCCGTGCTCGACGGCGTCGTGGCGTGGATCGACGGCGCGCTGTGGGCCGAGTACGACGGCGGCGACCACACGCTCGTGGCCGCCCGGGTGCTCGACCTGGGCGCCGAGCCCGGGCGGCGCCCGCTGCTCTTCCACCGCGGCGCCTACGGCTTCCTGCAGCGCGCGGAGGGCTGAACCGCCCGGTGCGCCGGGGTCAGCCGAAGCGGACGGCGATCAGCGCGACGTCGTCGCGGTGGTCGAGCCCCTCACTGACCGCGGCGTCGCACAGTTCGCGGGGGGAGGCGCCGGCGGGCGCGGCGGCCAGCCGCTCGCACAGCTCCCGGATGCCGTGGTCGAGATCCACGCCGGGCCGCTCGATCAGGCCGTCGGTGTAGGCGATCAGCGTCCAGCCGGCCGGGATGTCGAGCACCAGGGTCTCGCGGTGCGTGGAGTCGTCGACGCCCACCAGCAGCCCGGTGATCTCGTCCAGGACCGCGACCGATCCGTCGTCCCTGCGCAGCAGCAGCGGCGGATGCCCGGCGTTGGCGATGTGCACCCGCCACGGCCCGCCCGGGGTGGCCGGCCGCTCGGCCCTGGCGTAGACCATCGTGGCGAGCGAGGCCACGCGCAGCCCCTGGACCAGCCGGTCCACGCGGGCGAGCACCGCACCGGGGTCGGGGTTCGCGGCGTCCCAGATGACGGCCCGGAGCACGCCGCGCAGGTGACCCATGGCCGCCGCGGCGGCGACGTCGTGGCCGACGACGTCGCCGACGGCGATGCCCACCGAGTCGTCGGGCAGGTGCAGCAGGTCGTAGAAGTCGCCGCCGACGTCGGCCGCGCTGGAGGCGCTCACGTAGTGCGCGGCCGTCTCCATGCCGGGGACCGGCGGGAGTTCGGGCAGCAGCGACCGCTGGAGGGTGTCGGCGACGACGTGCTCACGCTGGTAGAGACGGACGTTGTCCATGGCCAGGGCGGCGCGGCCGGCGAGATCCTGGATGAGCTCGACGTCGTCCCTGGGGAACGTCCGCTCCTCCGAGGCCATCACCAGCGCCATCGCACCGAGGGTGCGGCGGCGGGCCACCATCGGCACGACCAGCACGGAGGCGCCTCCCAGCCGCAGGAACGCCTCCTCGGCGCCGGGCCGGGTGAAGATCTGCCGCCGGAGTTCCGGCGTCATGTCCGTGATCAGCACCGGCTTCGAGGTGGCGATGCTCTGCCGGCTCGGCGACGCGCCCGTGAGGTGCATGGCGTGCACGGAGGCGAACTCCTGCAGGTCCGCGGCGCGCCCGTCGCGGTGCCGGGCGGCGGTCTCGCGCACCTGGCCGTGGTCGTCGATCAGGGTGAGGAACATCCAGTCGGCCAGCCGGGGAACGCAGAGGACGGCGAGCCGGTCGATCAGCTCCGACATGTCGAGGGTCGCGATGAGCGTGCTGGTCGCCTCGGCCATCAGCGCCAGCCGGCCCTGCGCACGCTCGGCGTCGGCCTGCGCGTGCTCGGCGTCGCTGCGTGCCTGCTCGGCGATCGCCCGCGCCAGCTCCGCCTCCCGGCGGGCGGCCCGCTCCGCGGTGAAGGCCGCCTCGCGCTCCCGCTCGACCCGGACGCGCTCGGTGACGTCGGTCTGCACGCCGACGAAGCTGACCAGCGTGCCCTCACCGTCGAAGACGGGGCTGATGGACAGCTGGTTCCAGAAGGCCCCGCCGTCCTTGCGGTAGTTCAGCAGCGTCGTGGTCACGGTGCGCTGCTCGGCGATCGCGGCGCGGATGGCCGCGACCGCGGCCGGGTCCGTCGCCGGGCCCTGCAGGAAGCGGCAGTTGAGCCCCACCACCTCGTCCGCCTGGTAGCCGGTGACCCGGGTGAAGGAGGGGTTGACCCAGATCAGCGGGTTGTCCGGCCGGCGGGGGTCGGTGATCGTGAAGGTGATGTCGGTGGCGATCACCGCCCGCTCGCGCAGCGCCTGGAGATAGGCGTCGGGGTCCGCGGCCTCCTCCAGCGGGTCGAGCTGGAGGAACACGATCAGCGCCAGCTGCTCGTCGCTGCCCGCCTCCGACAGCGGGAAGCCGGTGACCCAGAGCAGGTGGCCGTCGGGCGTGTCGGTGGCGCCGGCGCGCGTCCGCTCGGTGTTCCGGCCGGGCGAGAGCCGCACGGCCTCGCCGGTGACCGGCCGCCCCTTCGCGACCGTCGACAACGGGCCGCTGGTGCTGGCCAGTGGTTCGCCGGCCAGGTCGGTCAGGCCGGCGGCCGCACCCCAGGCGTCGATCTCCAGGGGCAGCCCGACGTTGCCGGCGAGCTCGACGGCTGCCGTGTTGGCATACGTCACCGCGTTGGTGTGCTGGTCGATGACGAGTACCGCCACCGGTACGTTCGCCAGCACGCCGGGCAGGGCGGCGTGCGCCCCGCCGTCGTCCGTATGCCCGGAGACGGCGGCGGTCGCGGCGGTGACGATCCCGGCCTGCTGCCCCAGCTCGCCGTCGGCGTTCTCCCTCGTCAGGAGGGATGCGGAGCCGACTGCCGCGTCGTGCTCAGCCGGCACGGGTCGCGGGGAGGGCACGGAGGCTGACCAGTCGCACACAACCAATCTAACGACAGAACGGGCCAGGAGCTACGCGACGAGTGGGTCACTCCCCGGCCGGACCCCGCGGATCCACGGCCGCGGGCGGCTCCCCGCCGTCGCCCGCCTGCTCCCGCAGGAGCAGCAGGCCGAGCACCGGCAGGACGAGCGGGACGAAGCCGTAGCCCTGCCCGTAGACCGACCAGACGGTCGCGTCCGGGAAGGCTGCCCGGTCGACCAGGGAGAGCGTGCCGACGACCAGGACGCCGGCCAGTTCGACGCTGATCGCCGTCAGCGCGGTCAGCCGCCCGCCGCGCCCGCCGCGGGCCAGGCCCACCGTCGCCACGAGGTAGACCACCGCCGCGAACGCGGACAGGAGATAGGCCAGCGGCGCCTCGGCGAACTTGGTGCCCAGCTGCACGCCGGCCCTCGCCCCCGCGGCCAGCGCGAAGGTGCCGTAGATGGCGACCAGGACCCGGCGCGGCCCGCTCGCGCCGCCCTCCCGCCGGCCACCGCTGACCGCAGGGGCGCCGAACGCGCTGTCCTCAGGCACCCGCCACCTGCCAGAGCTGCACCAGCCGCCAGACCATGATCGCCACCACGGTGGCGGCCACCGCGATCACCGTGCCCGCCCACCGGGAGAGCTCGGTGCGCGCCCAGAGCGCGCCGGCGATCGGCACCAGGACGACGCCGATCAGGTAGCCGAGGAACGTCGCGGTCTCCGCCGGCCGGTGCCCGCCCACCAGCGCCGCGACGGCGACGGCGGCCTGGACCAGCAGGAGCAGCTCGAGCAGCGCCGCCCCGGCGAGGTGGACGAGCCCGATCCGCCGGGAGGCGAGGGTGGCCGCCAGGCCCAGCAGGGCGAGGAGCACCGCGACGACGGTGATGGCGACGGCGAGGACCGGGGTCACCGTCCGGCGTCCGGGGTCAGGGCGTTGCGCTGCACCGCGTCATCTTCGCGCAGCCGCCCCGCGGCATCGTCGCGGAGCCGTCCCGCGGCATCGTCGCGGAGCCGCCCCGCGGCCCGTCAGCGGTGCACGCTGGACATGTCCGGGTAGCGGTCGCCGGCCGCGGCGCCCACCGGGGCGGCCTCGTCCAGGCGGCGCAGCTCGTCGTCGGTCAGCTCGATGTCGGCCGCGGCCGCGTTCTCCTCGAGGTAGGCGACCCGCTTGGTGCCCGGGATGGGCACGATCGACGGGTGGCCCCCGCGGTCGCTCTGCGCCATCACCCACGCCAGGGCGAGCTGGGTCGCCGTCACGCCCTTCTCGTCGGCGATCTCGCGCACCCGGTCGACCAGTTCCAGGTTCTGCTGGAACGCCTCTCCCTGGAACCGCGGGTTGTGCCGGCGGAAGTCCTTCGGGTCGAGGTCGTCGATGCTGCGGATCTGCCCGGAGAGGAAGCCGCGCCCGATCGGTGAGTAGGCGACGAATCCGATGCCGAGCTCGGCGCAGGTGGCCAGGACGCCGTCGTCCTCGGGGTCGCGGGTCCACAGCGAGTACTCGGTCTGCACGGCCGTCACCGGCTGCACCGCATGCGCCCGGCGGATCGTGTCCGGTGCGGCCTCGGAGATGCCCGCGTGCCGGATCTTGCCGGCGTCGACGAGCTCCTTGAGTGCGCCCCAGGTGTCCTCGATCGGGACCGTCGTGTCCACCCGGTGCTGGTAGTACAGGTCGATCACGTCGACCCCGAGCCGCTGCAGCGAGGCGTCGCACGCCGTCCGCACGTAATCGGGGCTGCCGTTGATGCCGACGAACGAACCGTCCTCGCGACGCTCGTTGCCGAACTTGGTGGCCAGCGTCACCTCGTCGCGGCGGCCGGCGATCGCGGCCCCGACGAGCCGTTCGTTGGTGAACGGGCCGTACATGTCGGCGGTGTCGAGGAAGGTGACGCCGAGGTCGAGGGCGCGGTGGATGGTCCGTTCGGCCTGCTGCTGGTCGCCGGTGCCGTAGAACTCGCTCATCCCCATGCAGCCGAGTCCCTGGGCCGAGACGGTCAGGCTGCCGAGTGTCCGTGTACGCATACCCGGCTCCTGCCCCCGATGCCCGGCGGTCAACCCCGCCCGAGCGGCCGCGATCGGTGAGACGGGCGTCACCCCGGGCCGGGGTCGCTCGTTCCTGCAGGGAGCACCGAACCTCTCGAGCCTTGGAGTGTCATGCGCCGGACCCGTCGACTGCTGGGGGTGGGCAGCCTGACCGCGATGGTCGCCGCCGCCGTCCTCGCCTCACCCGCCCAGGCCGCGCCATCGGCCCCGTCCACGTCCGGCCCGGCTCCGGTGCAGGCGTTCCTCGCCTCCCAGCTGGCCGGCCTGTCCGCCGCGACACCCACCACGGTGCTGGTGCACGGCACCGACATCGCGGCCGCCCGCGGGGCGGTCGCCGCCACCGGGATGCGGCTGGTCACCACCTTCGACCGGATCGGCGTCGCGGTGGCCAAGGGCACCGCGGGCCAGGTGAACGCCGCCCGCACGCAGCCGGGCGTCACCTACCTCGAGGGCAACTCGCCGATCAGCTTCCTCGACGCGACGTCGAACACCGCCACGCGCGGCACGGAGGCGGCGGCCACCCTCACCGGCGCGAACGGCCGGAAGCTCGACGGCTCCGGCGTCTCGGTGGCCGTCATCGACTCCGGGGTCGACCCGACGCACCCGTACCTGCGGAACCCCGACGGCAGCAGCGCGGTGGTGGCGAGCCTCAAGAGCGTCTGTCTCGACGAGAGCAACACCAGCACCAACTGCGTGCTCCCGGTTCCGAAGACGCTCGACACCGACACGATCTCCGGCGGTGGGCACGGCACCCACGTCAACGGCATCGTCGCCGGCCGGCCGACGACGCTCTCCGACGGCTCCCACCAGGTGGGCGCGGCCCCCGGGGCGAGCCTCGTGGACATCTCCACCGGTGCCGTGCTGCTCATCGTCGGTGCCGACTCCGCCCTGAACTGGGTGCTCGAGCACCACGCCGCCCCGTGCGGCGCCGGCGTCCCGGCGGCCACGTGCCCGCCGATCAAGGTCACGAACAACTCCTACGGCCCCAGCGGCGGCGGCACGTTCGACCCGAACTCCGCCACCGTGAAGCTGCAGCGCGCGCTGGCCGCCGCCGGCGTCGTCACCGTGTGGGCCGCGGGCAACGACGGCGGCGACGGCTCGTCGTCCCTGACCAACCCGCCCGGCCAGGACCCGACCGGCGGCATCATCTCGGTCGCCTCCTACAACGACCAGGAGACCGGCACCCGTGACGGCACGGTCAGCGACTACTCCTCGCGCGGCGCCAAGGCCTACCCCTCCACGTGGCCCGACATCTCCGCGCCGGGCGAGAACATCACGTCCTCCTGCCGGGTGTACCTGCCGATCTGCTCCAGTGGGATGGACCCGCGCAACGGCCCCGGACCGACGGACATCGGCACGTTCAACACGATCAGCGGCACGTCGATGGCCGCGCCGCACATCGCGGGCATCGTCGCCCAGCTGTTCCAGGCCAGGCCCAGCGCGACCCCGGCCGAGATCGAGGCGGCGCTGAAGGGCTCGGCGTACCGCTACACGAACGGCGCCCCGTACACGAGCGCCGGCGGCTACACGACGTCCTACGACAAGGGCACCGGCCTGGTCGACGTCGTCGCGGCGGTCGCCCGCCTCGGCTGATCCGTCACGCCGCCGCGCGGCCCCGGCCGGTTCCACGTGGAACATGAACCGGCCGGGGCCGACGCACGTATCCAGGGCATGAAGCCGACGGAGACCGCCCCCGATTTCGAGCTGCCCGACCAGTTCGGCACCCTGCGACGCCTGTCGACGATGCTCGAGAACGGCCCGGTCGCGCTGTTCTTCTACCCGGTCGCCTCCAGCGGGGGCTGCACCAAGGAGATGTGCGCCGTGCGCGACCGCACCCCGGAGTTCCGGGCCGTCGGCGCGCAGCCCGTCGGGATCAGCCGTGACCCGGTGGCCGCGCAGTTGCGCTTCGCCGAGACCGAGGGGCTGGACTTCCCGCTGCTCTCCGACGCCGACGGTGCCGTCTGCGACGCCTACGGGGTCAGCCGCTCACTGTCCGGTGCGCCGGTGAAGCGGCACACCGTGATCATCGGGACCGACGGCCGCGTGACCGACGTCGTGCGCAGCGAGTTCCGGTTCACCAGGCACGCGGGAAGGGCGCTGGAGGCCGTGACACCGGCCGGGTGACCTCTGCCACGACGCGCCGGGTTCCCGTCGCGGCCGCTCCCGGACGCGGGTTAGATCAGCGTGCATGTGCGGCCTCTGCGGCGAGATCACGTTCGACGGGACCCCGGCCGACACGACCGCGGTCGCCCGCATGGTCGAGAGCCTGATCCCCCGGGGTCCGGACGGCCAGGGGGCGTGGAGCGCGGGCCGGGTGGCCTTCGGTCACCGCCGGCTGCAGGTCATCGACCTGACGCCGTGCGGCGCCCAGCCGATGGTCGACAACGAGCTGGGGCTGACGGCGGTCTTCAACGGCTGCATCTACGACTACAAGGAGCTGCGCGCCGAGCTGGAGGGCCACGGCTACCGCTTCTTCTCCACCAGCGACACCGAGGTGATCCTCAAGGGCTACCACCACTGGGGCACCGACATCGTCTCCCACCTGCACGGCATGTTCGCGTTCGTCATCCACGAGCGGGACACCGGCCGGGTGGTCATGGCCCGGGACCGGCTGGGCATCAAGCCGCTCTACCTCGCCGAGACCCCGAAGCGGCTGCGGTTCGCCTCGACGCTGCCCGCGCTGCTGAAGGCCGGCGGCGTCGACACGTCGGTCGACCCGGTCGCGCTGCACCACTACCTGACCTGGCACGCCGTCGTCCCCGCGCCGCGCACCCTGCTGAACGGCGTCCGCAAGCTGCCGCCGGCCACCGTGCGGGTGATCGAGGCCGACGGCACGAGCAGCGAGCACCGCTACTGGGAGGCCCGCTACGAGCGCCGGGCCGAGCACGCCGGCTGGTCGGCGCGCGACTGGGAGGACGCGGTCGAGGAGGCCCTGCGTGTCGCCGTCCGGCGCCGGCTGGTCGCCGACATCCCGGTCGGGGTGCTGCTCTCCGGCGGGCTGGACTCCAGCCTGATCGTCGGGCTGCTGTCCCAGGAGGGGCAGACCGGGCTGGCGACCTACAGCATCGGCTTCGAGGCGGTGGGCGGCCGGGCGGGCGACGAGTTCGAGTACTCCGACGTCATCGCCCGGCACTTCGCCACCGACCACCACCGCATCCGGGTCAGCTCCGACGAGCTCGCCGGCGCCCTCGGCCACGCGATCGGCGCGATGGCCGAGCCGATGGTCAGCCACGACGTCGTCGCCTTCGACCTGCTCAGCGAGCGGGTCAGCCAGTCGATCAAGGTCGTGCAGTCGGGGCAGGGCGCCGACGAGGTCTTCGCCGGCTACCACTGGTACCCGCCACTGGCCGGGGTCGACCGCGAGGACGCCGTCGGCAGCTACGCCGCCGCGTTCTTCGACCGGGACGCCGCGGCGTTGCGGTCCGTCGTCTCCGACCGGTACGCCGTCGCCGGCGACCCGAGCCTGGAGTTCGTCCGCGCGCACATGTCCGCACCCGGGGCCGAGACGGCCGTGGACGCCGCCCTGCGCCTGGACAGCGAGATCATGCTGGTCGACGACCCGGTCAAGCGCGTCGACAACATGTCCATGGCCTGGGGCCTGGAGGCGCGCGTCCCCTTCCTCGACCATGACCTCGTGGAGCTCGCGGCCGCCTGCCCGCCGGAGCTGAAGCTCGCCGACGGGGGCAAGGGCGTGCTCAAGGCGATCGGCCGCCGGATCATGCCGCCGGAGGTCATCGACCGTCCCAAGGGCTACTTCCCGGTGCCCGCGATCACCCACCTCGAGGGCAAGGTGCTCGGGCTGGTCCGCGACGCGCTGGCCGGCGAGGCGGCCCGCGAGCGCGGCCTGTTCCGCCCGGAGTACGTCCGCGATCTGCTGGACGACCCGAACGGTGAGCTCACGCCGCTGGGTGGCAACAAGCTCTGGCAGCTCGGCCTGCTCGAGCTCTGGCTGCAGACGCATGCCGTCTGAGGAGGCCTCCGTGTCGCACCCGAGGGTGGCGGGGCGCCGGCGGCGCACGGCGGTGCCGTCGACGCCGGCGATCACCAGCCGGTCGTGGAAGCAGCCGTCGCAGCACCAGACGCGGGGCATGGGCGACGACGTCGTCCTCGACCTGGGCTGGGGGCACCTGGTCTTCGGCCAGACCTTCCGCGACCTGCGCGGCATCGTCGACGCCCTGCGGGCGGAGGAGAGCGGCCGCCGCGACATCTGCATCTACCCGCGTGACCCGCACGTGCTGGTGGGCCTGGCCCCCGACGAGCTGTTCATCGACCCCTCGTACACCTACCGGCTCGACCTGTACCGGTACCGACCGCGGGCCGAGCTGATCCGCGACGTCTTCGTGCGCACGGTGACCTCCGAGGTCGAGATGGACGCGATCAACGAGATCTACGCCCTGAACGGGATGGTGCTGGGCGAACCGGCGACGATGTGGGCCAACCACCGCACGCGCTGCTTCACCTATCTGGTCGCCGAGGACCGCCGGACCGGGGCGATCGTCGGCACGGTCACCGGCGTCGACCACGAGCTCGCCTTCGGCGACCCCGAGGCCGGCACCAGCCTCTGGTGCCTCGCCGTGCACAACCAGGACGCACCGCCGGGCACCGGCGAGGCCCTGGTCCGCGTGCTGGCGGAGCGCTACGTGGGCCGCGGGCGCGCCTACCTCGACCTGTCGGTGATGCACGACAACGAGGGCGCGATCAGGCTCTACCGCAAGCTCGGCTTCACCCGGGTGGCCGCGGTGTGCGTCAAGCGCAAGAACCCGATCAACACCCCGCTGTTCGCCGCGCGGCCGCCGGGGCTGGAGGACCTCAACCCCTACGCGCGGATCATCGCCGAGGAGGCGCTGCGCCGCGGGATCCGGGTCGAGGTCACCGACCCGGAGTGGGGTGAGATGCGGCTGTCGGTCGGCGGCCGGACGGTGCTGACCCGGGAGTCGCTGTCGGAGTTCACCACCGCGGTGGCGATGAGCCGCTGCGACGACAAGCGGGTCACCCGCCGGATCATGGAGCGTGCCGGCGTCCGGATCGCCCGGGGTGCCCTGGCGCGCGAGGGCGACCTCGACGAGGCGGCGGCGCTGATCCGTGAGTGCGGCGAGGTCGTGGTCAAGCCCGCCCGCGGCGAGCAGGGCCGGGGCATCACCGTCGGCGTCACCGACGACGAGGGGCTGGCGCGCGCGGTGACGTTCGCGCTGCAGTTCTGCCCCGACGTGCTGGTGGAGGAGCTCGTCGAGGGCGACGACCTGCGGGTCGTGGTGATCGACCGCGCCGTCGTCGCCGCCGCCGTCCGCCGCCCGGCCGAGGTCGTCGGCGACGGACGACGGCCGGTGTCGGAGCTGATCGCCTCGACCAGCCGCCGCCGCGAACGGGCCACCGGCGGGGAGTCACGCATTCCGCTGGACGACACGACGGCCGAGGTGGTCGCTGACTCCGGCTGGTCGATGGACGACGTCCCGCCCAACGGCGAGCGCATCCGGGTCCGGCGGACGGCGAACCTGCACACCGGCGGCACGATCGAGGACGTCACCGACCGGCTGAACCCCGAGATCGCCGACGCCGCTGTGCGGGCGGCGGCCGCGCTGGGCATCCCCGTGACCGGCATCGACTTCCTGGTGCCCGACGTGGCGGGCCCCGACTACGTCTTCATCGAGGCCAACGAGCGGCCCGGGCTGGCCAACCACGAGCCGCAGCCGACCGTGGAACGCTTCGTCGACCTCTTGTTCCCCGAGACCCGCCGTCGGTGAGCCGTGCCGCGCGGCCCGGACGCCACGGGCTTCCGGGCCTCAGTAGGGTCAGGGACGGTATGGAAGACGGCACAGGACAGATTGCGGCGGACAGCCCGGTCGTGGTGGTCGCGAATCGGCTGCCCGTCGACCAGGTGGTCGGACCCGACGGCGAGACCCGCTGGCAGCGCAGCCCCGGTGGGCTGGTGACGGCGCTGGAGCCCTTCGTCGCGGGCCAGGGCGGCGCCTGGGTCGGCTGGTCGGGATCGGCCGGTGACGCCCCGGAGCCCTTCGAGTCGGGCGGCATGTCGCTGATCCCGGTGCCGCTCTCCGAGGACGAGGTCGACCGCTACTACGAGGGCATGTCGAACGCGTCGCTGTGGCCGCTCTACCACGATGTCGTGGAGAAGCCGGAGTACCACCGCAAGTGGTGGGACACCTACGTCCAGGTCAACAAGCGCTTCGCCGAGAAGGCCGCGGCCGTGGCCGCCGAGGGTGCGATCGTCTGGGTGCACGACTACCAGCTGCAGCTGGTTCCGGCGATGCTCCGGCAGAGCCGCCCCGACCTGACCATCGGGTTCTTCCTGCACATCCCCTTCCCGCCCTACGAGCTGTTCACCCAGCTGCCCTGGCGGTCGGCCGTCGTCGAGGGCCTGCTCGGCGCCGACCTGGTGGGCTTCCAGCGGCCCAACGCGGCGTCGAACTTCGTCCAGCTCGCCCGCCGGCTGCACGATCTGCCCGCCCGCGGCCAGACGATCGAGTACGAGGGCCGCACGGTCACCGCGCGCGCGTTCCCGATCTCGATCGACGTCGCCGCGTTCGACGAGCTGGCCCGCTCCCCCGAGGTGCTCGCCCGGGCCGAGGAGATCCGCAAGGAGCTCGGCAACCCCTCGAAGGTCATCCTCGGCGTCGACCGGCTCGACTACACCAAGGGCATCGGGCTCCGGCTCCAGGCCTTCGAGGAGCTGCTCGAGGACGGCGTCCTGGAGGCACCCGACACCGTGCTCATCCAGGTGGCCACGCCCAGCCGGGAGCGCGTCGAGCACTACGTGCACATGCGCGAGACCATCGAGCAGCAGGTCGGCCACATCAACGGCATCTACGGGTCGATGGCCGGCTCCGCGGTGCGCTACTTCAACCAGTCGATGCCCCGCGAGGAGCTGGCCGCGCTCTACCGGGCGGCCGACGTCATGCTCGTCACCCCGTATCGCGACGGCATGAACCTGGTGGCCAAGGAGTACGTGGCCGCCCGGGGTGACCTCGGCGGCGCGCTGGTGCTGTCGGAGTTCGCCGGCGCGGCGGCCGAGCTCAAGCAGGCGTTCCTGGTCAACCCGCACGACATCACCGGGGTCAAGAGCCAGCTGGTGCGCGCGCTCCGGGTGGAACCGGCGGAGGCGGCCAAGCGCATGCGGGCGATGCGCCGGCACCTGTACCGCAACGACCTCGATCACTGGGCGTCGACGTTCATCGACGCGCTGCGCGGGAAGAGCGACGACGCGTGAGCACGCTCGGAGCCGGCCTCGGCGCCGGGCTGGAGGCCGCGCTGGCGCAGCTGTGCGACCGGCGGCCGCTGATGCTCGCCAGTGACTACGACGGCGTGCTGTCGCCGTTGGTGGGCGACCCGTCGGCCGCCGTGCCCGCGCCCGGGGTCGCCGAGGCGCTCGCGCGGCTCGGCCGGGTCGACGGCGTGACCGTGGCGCTGGTCAGCGGCCGGGGTGTCGCCGATCTGCAGCGCACCAGCGGGCTGTCCGGGCCCTACCGGTGGGTGGGCAGCCACGGCGCCGAGTTCGACGGCCCGCTGTCCGGCGAGCTCGCCGCCCGGCGGGACGAGCTCGCCGCGCTGCTCGCACCGGAGGTCCGGCGCGTCGCCGGCGCACGCCTCGAGGTCAAGCCGGCCAGTGTCGCGGTGCACGTCCGGGAGGTCCAGGACCGCGCCGCGGCGGCAGAGCTGCTGGAGCGCGCGGGATCGCTGGCAGATCCGTCACTGACGAAGAAGCCCGGCAAGGAGGTGCTCGAGCTGGCGGTCACCGATGCCGACAAGGGCAGCGCCCTCCTCCGGCTGCGTGACGAACTCGGTGCCGCAGGTGCGCTCTACCTCGGGGACGACGTCACCGACGAGGACGCGTTCGCCGCCCTCGGGGGCGACGGCGTGACGATCAAGGTCGGCGACGGCGACACGGTGGCCCGCTACCGGGTGCCCGACATCGCCGGCGTGCTCGACGTGCTCGACCGGCTGGCCGAACTGCTCGCCTGAGGGCCGTCGCCGGCGGGCGTCGTGTCGGATCCATTCCGGGAACGGTCGATGCCCCGCTCCCCCGTCGTCGTCCCGGCCGTGTCGACAACGGTGTCGGACCATTCCATCGAATGCGCCGACGACCTCGACCCTTCCATTCCGGACGTCGCTCGCCGTTTCCTGGCTCTCGTCGGGAAGGGGCGGTCACCTCGATCCGGGAGTCGACTGATCGATGCGCGGAATACCGTGAGCGTGGGCATGCATATCAATTGCACAACCAGGTCGTCGCACGCTTTCCGCGGGTGGCTGGAGTCACAACAATCTGCGTGTCGCCACAACCGGCGCATCCGGCGCTTCTCCTCCACTGGACGGTTCCCGTGAGTTCCACTGCACTCCCCTCCGCACCAGCGCGGCGCGCCGGTTGGTTCGCCAACCGCCCCGTGTCCGTCAAGATCGCCTCGGTCGTCGTCCTGGTGGCGGTTGTCGCGGTGGCCGTGGGGGTCACGGCCCTCGTGAAGATGGGCGGGCTCGCGGCCAACAGTCGGTCCATGTACAGCCAGAACCTGCTGCCCATCACCTACCTCACGCAGGTCGAGTACGCGCTCGAAGAGGCCAAGGTCGACACGGCGCAGTACGTGCTCAACATGGACCGCCCGGCCAAGCAGTCGGAGCGCATCGACAACATCAAGGCCGACGACGCCGCGATGGACAAGGCGTTCGCCGCCTACACCGCCACCGACATGACCGGCCGTGAGAAGCAGGTGGCCGCGTTCACGAAGGCCGTGGCGCAGTACCGGGCCCTGCGGGCAGCGGAGATGAAGGCCGCCATGACCGGTGGGCTCGCCGCGTACCACCCGGCGCACTCCGACGCCGCGGACGCCAGCGACCTCGCGGCGGGCGCCCTCCAGGCGCTCATGAAGATCGAGCAGCAGAGCGCCGACGCCGAGATCGCAGCGTCGAACAGCGCGGCCTCGTCGTCCCGCACCACGGTGATCGTGCTCCTCGTCGCCGGCCTGGTGGCCGGTGTCGGCGCGGCCCTCTACGTCGCCCGGATGATCACGCGGCCGCTGCGGCGGATGCGGAACTCGCTCGTGAAGCTGGCCGAGGGCGACCTGACGCATGCCAGCGGGATCTCCCAGCGCGACGAGGTCGGTCGGATGGCCGAATCGCTCGACGCGGCGCGGGAGAGCCTGCGCGAGGTGCTCGCCGGGGTGGTGGCCTCGGCGGACGCCGTCGCGGCGTCCTCGGAGGAGCTGTCGGCCTCGTCGGCGCAGATCTCGGCGTCGGCGGAGGAGACCTCCGCCCAGTCCGGCGTCGTCTCCTCGGCGGCGGAGGAGGTGTCGCGGAACGTGCAGACGGTGGCCGCGGGTGCGGAGCAGATGGGTGCGAGCATCCGGGAGATCGCCTCGAACGCGGCGGAGGCGTCGCAGGTCGCGGCCCGTGCGGTGGTCGCGGCGGAGACGACGACGGCGACGGTGGCCAAGCTGGGCGAGTCGTCGGCGGAGATCGGCAACGTGGTGAAGGTGATCACGAGCATCGCGGAGCAGACCAACCTGCTCGCCCTGAACGCGACGATCGAGGCGGCGCGTGCCGGCGAGGCGGGCAAGGGCTTCGCGGTCGTGGCGAACGAGGTCAAGGAGCTGGCTCAGGAGACGGCGAAGGCGACCGAGGACATCGCCCGCCGGGTGCTCGCGATCCAGGGCGACACGACGGCGGCGGTGACCGCCATCGAGGAGATCTCGCAGATCGTCGCGCAGATCTCCGACCGGCAGACCACGATCGCCAGCGCGGTCGAGGAGCAGACGGCGACGACGAACGAGATGTCGCGGTCGGTCACCGAGGCCGCCGGCGGCTCGACCAAGATCGCCGAGAACATCACCGGCGTCTCGGCGGCGGCCGACTCGACCACGCAGGCGCTCACGCAGACGCGTACCGCGGTCGACGAGCTCTCCCGCATGGCCGCCGACCTGCGCAGCGGGGTCAGCCGCTTCACCTTCTGACCGGCTCCCGACCTCCCGCCCGGGCCGGGCGGCATCCGGACTTCCCGGGTGCCGCCCGGCCCCTTTGTGTGCATTACCGGGAATGTCGATTTGTCCGTTCCGGAGAAACGGTCGCTCACCAATCTTCGCGTGTTGCACGACACGTTTAATTCAGCGCTAAGAAACCCGCGGCCGGGACGCACGATGCGTGTGCGCACCACGCGCCCCACGGAAAACAGCACCGGGCACAGGACGACGTCCACCGACGCCCGCCTCACCACGGAAATGAGCACCATGTCCAGAGCACGTCAGCAACGGTTCGAGATGCCGGTCGCCGGGGACCGACACTGGTACCGGGATCGCGGCATCGCCACACGGATCTTCGCGCTGAGCGCGGCCCTCCTGTTCGGCATGGTGGCCGCGACCGCGACCGGCATCGTCGGCACGCAGCGGATCGCCGATCTGCACGCCCAGGCGACGGCCGCGGTGGCGGCGCAGCGCACGGTCGAGTCCGCTCGCTACGAGCTGCTGTGGGCGGCCAACTGGCAGAACATCACCGCCTGGCGGGCCCGGGTCGACGGTGGGGCGAAGGCGGCCGCGGCGGACGGCGACAACGTCAAGAACTACCGCGACGGCGCCAAGGGCTTCGAGGCGCTCTTCGCCATCGACCGCTCCCAGCTCGACGCGCGTGCGGTGAAGAGCCTCGGGGTGATCGAGCAGAACTGGAAGGTGATGAGCGACTTCAACGACCAGATCTTCGTGCTCTGGTCGCAGGGGCGGCTCGACGCCGGCGACGCGCTGTCCACCGGCAAGAAGTGGGACGTCTTCTTCGTCCTCGACAAGGCCATGACCTCCCTCGTCGCCTCGGTCGACGCGAAGGTCGCCCGCACCCAGGCCGACGTCGTCTCCGCGCGCCACACCACGCTGCTGATCCTCGTGCTGGTCTCGGTGATCGCCTTCGTGCTCGGCGGCGCGCTGGCGCTCGCCGTCTCCCGGGGGATCGTCGGCGGCATCCGTCAGGTGAAGGAGGGCCTCGAGCGGCTCGCCGGGCGGGATCTGACGGTGCGGCTGCCCGTGCGCGGGCGCGACGAGCTCGGCCAGATGGCCGGCGCGCTCAACACCGCCGCCGAGGTCATGGCGAGCACCGTCGCCGAGATCGTCTCGTCGGCCGACGCGGTGGCGTCGTCGTCGGAGGAGCTGTCGGCCTCGTCGGCGCAGATCTCGGCGTCGGCGGAGGAGACCAGCGCCCAGTCCGGCGTGGTGGCCTCGGCCGCCGAGGAGGTCTCCCGCAGCGTGGAGACGGTGGCGGCCGGCGCCGAGCAGATGGGTGCCTCGATCCGGGAGATCGCCTCGAACGCGGCGGAGGCCAGCGAGGTCGCGTCCCGTGCGGTCGTCGCGGCCGGGGCGACGACGGCGACGATCGCGAAGCTGGGCGAGTCGTCGGCCGAGATCGGCAACGTGGTGAAGGTGATCACCTCGATCGCCGAGCAGACGAACCTGCTGGCCCTGAACGCGACGATCGAGGCGGCGCGTGCCGGCGAGGCGGGCAAGGGCTTCGCGGTGGTCGCCAACGAGGTCAAGGAGCTCGCGCAGGAGACGGCGAAGGCGACCGAGGACATCGCCCGGCGGGTGCAGGCGATCCAGGGCGACACGACCGCGGCGGTGACCGCCATCGAGGAGATCTCGCAGATCGTCGCGCAGATCAGCGACCGGCAGACCACGATCGCCAGCGCGGTCGAGGAGCAGACGGCGACCACCAACGAGATGTCACGGTCGGTGCAGGAGGCCGCCAGCGGCTCGGGGCAGATCGCCGAGAACATCGTGGGGGTCTCCGCCGCGGCGGGTTCGACCACCCAGGCGCTGACCCAGACCCGCACCGCCGTCGACGAGCTCTCGCGGATGGCAGCCGACCTCCGCACGACGGTCGGGACGTTCACCTACTGACCGCCGGCCGCTGACCTCTCCCACCCGGGCCGGGTGGCATCCGGAGAACGCGGATGCCGCCCGGCCCCTTTCTGTTCATTGCAGGAAACCGCATTGCGGGAAAAGTCGACTTGTCCGTTCCGGGAGGACGGTCGTCGACCATTTCCAGCTCATCTGCCGACGCGCCATCACAAAGGACGGTCGCGGGCGTGTCCCTCCTTATTCTCGACATCTGTTACGGCTGTGACTCCTGAGTTCCAGAGAGCATCGAAGAAGGGCACCGACCGCCAGATGGGCACCGCTGCACTCCCCCGCCCCCGACGCCTCCGCGACATGGGCATCCGCGCCAGACTGACGGTTGCGTTCGGGCTCACCACCGGGCTCGTGATCGCCTCCGCCGTCGGAGGCGTCGCCGCCATCGCCGAGCAGCGGGCGATCTCGGCCCAGATCGTCGCGGTGGACAACGTCGTGGCGCAGGCGGAGACCATGCGCTTCCAGATCGCCGACGCCACCGGCTGGCAGGGCTTCTACATCGCCGACGTCGCGGCCTACGGGCCGGCGTCCGCCCTGTCGGACAAGGACTACAACAGGGCGGGCTTCCTGCAGAGCAAGCACGACATCTACGACTGGCTCCAGAACGTGGACACGAGCGGGATGAGTGCCGGCGAACTCGCGCAGTTCCACAAGCTGCGTCCCGCGTGGGACAGCTTCTACGCGTGGGACGACCGCGTGGTCGACTGGGTGCGGCCCGGGACGCCGCGGGCTCTGCGGACGGCGTTGGACAGCATCAACGGGGGTGACGCGGGCGCAGGGTACGACGTGGTGCTGGGGATCGCGGACACCATCTCGAAGTCGGCCAAGGGGCGGCTGGCGGCCCTGCACTCTCAGCAGTCGGACGCCCAGCACCGGGCGACCGTGCTCCTCTGGGGCGCGGGTGCCGTCGCCGTTCTCCTCGGCGTCCTGCTCGCCTGGCGGGTCACCCGGTCCGTGCTGCGCCCGTTGAGCCGGATCCGGGCGGTGGCCGACGCCGTCGGACGGCGCGACCTCACCCACAGCACGCAGCTGACCTCGAACGACGAGATCGGTCGGACGGGTGCCGCGCTCGACCAGGCGATCACCGAGGTGCGCGCGCTGGTCGACGCGCTGGCCGGCTCGGCGGATGCCGTCGCGGCGTCCTCGGAGGAGCTGAGCGCCTCGTCGGCACAGATCTCGGCGTCGGCGGAGGAGACCAGCGCCCAGTCCGGAGTGGTGGCCTCGGCGGCGGAGGAGGTCAGCCGGAACGTGCAGACGGTCGCGGCGGGTGCGGAGCAGATGGGCGCGTCGATCCGGGAGATCGCGTCGAACGCGGCGGAGGCGTCGCAGGTCGCGGCCCGGGCCGTGAGCGCCGCCGAGACGACGACGGCGACGGTGGCGAAGCTGGGTGACTCCTCGGCGGAGATCGGCAACGTCGTCAAGGTGATCACGAGCATCGCCGAGCAGACCAACCTGCTGGCCCTGAACGCCACGATCGAGGCCGCGCGGGCCGGTGAAGCGGGCAAGGGGTTCGCGGTCGTGGCGAACGAGGTCAAGGAACTGGCGCAGGAGACGGCGAAGGCGACCGAGGACATCGCCCGGCGGGTGCTGGCCATTCAGGGCGACACCACGGCGGCGGTGACCGCGATCGAGGAGATCAGCTCGATCGTCGCGCAGATCTCCGACCGGCAGACCACCATCGCCTCCGCGGTCGAGGAGCAGACGGCGACGACGAACGAGATGTCGCGGTCGGTGCAGGAGGCGGCCGGTGGCACCACCGAGATCGCCACGAACATCACCGGGGTCTCCACCGCCGCCGACTCCACCACCCAGGCGCTCACCCAGACCCGCACCGCCGTCGACGAGCTCTCCCGCATGGCCGCCGACCTGCGCACCACCGTGGGCAGGTTCACCCACTGAGCGATCGCCACTGCGATCGGACCGGGTGGTGGCCGACAGCTCGGCCACCACCCGGCCCGGCGCTTTCCTCGCAGCTGCGGATCAACCGGCCCTCGGGCTCGTGACCGCTGTGGCTCCCGATCGCGGAGTCACTCGTCAGTTCCACCTTTGTCCCAGGCACCGTGATCACAGCCGCCCCTGACTCCGGGGACGGTTCGACACTGCTCGCCCGCGGCCCGCACGTTCGTGTGCGCACCCGCCGCTCCCCGGCGTTCCAGGGCGGACGAGTTCCTCCCTTCCGGTACTTCACCGGAGCCGCCGGAGCAGCTCCCACCCCGAGCACTCACCCACCCGGCCTGAGGAATTCGCATGATGTCCGCCCCCACCACCTCGACGCCGGGCCGCGCCCGGCCGCGCCGAGGACTCCTCGTCAAGGCCGGGGCCGCATTCGCAGCCGTCGGTCTCGCCGCCTGCGTCACGAGCGGCGCCGTGCTGCTCACCGCGCACGCGTCCCAGCAGGCCGTGCGCGACTACGCGGACCGGGTCCTCGCGACACGGGACGCGCTCCACTCCGCCCGGTCGGACTTCTACGCCTATGACGACCAGCTGAACATGTGGGTCCTGGTCGCAGCGACGGCCCCGGCGGAGAAGCAGCTGCTCGAGGACACGCACGCCCAGGCCCTCACCGCCGGCAAGGCACTGGCAGCGGACCTCACCCGGGCCGACCGGACGGCGCAGGACGCCGGGGCTCGACGTGATGTCGCATCGCTGCGCGTCGCGGTCGGCGCGTACCAGGTCTTCGCCGATCAGGTGACCGCTGCCCTGGCGGCCGGTGACCTGAGGCGGGCCTCGCACGTCATGACGATCGACAACGCCGACGCGTCGAACAGGCTGATGGCGACGCTCGATGCCGCCACGAACGACGCCAGCGCCCGCTCCGCTGCGGCCCTCACCTCGGTACAGCACCAGCAGGGCGTCGTCGTGACCTGGAGCGTGGTCGCGATCGTGGTGACCCTCGTCGCCCTCGCCGGTCTGCTCGGCGCGCTGTCGCGCGGTGTCGTCCGGCCGCTGCGGGCGGTCGTCGAGGTGCTCGGCGCCATGGCCCGGGGAGACCTGACCGGTTCGACCGATGTCCGCTCGCGTGACGAGGTGGGCCAGATGGCGGCGGCGCTGGACACCGCGCAAGGAAGCCTGCGCGAGGTGCTCGCCGGTGTGGTGGCCTCGGCGGACGCTGTCGCGGCGAGCTCCGAGGAACTGAGCGCCTCGTCGGCACAGATCGCCGCGTCGGCGGAGGAGACCAGCGCACAGTCCGGCGTCGTGGCCTCGGCGGCGGAGGAGGTTTCGCGGAACGTGCAGACCGTGGCCGCCGGTGCCGAGCAGATGGGCGCGAGCATCCGGGAGATCGCCTCGAACGCGGCGGAGGCGTCGGAGGTGGCCGCCCGCGCCGTGACCGCCGCCGAGACGACGACGGCGACCGTGGCCAAGCTGGGCGAGTCGTCGGCCGAGATCGGCAACGTGGTGAAGGTCATCACCTCGATCGCCGAGCAGACGAACCTGCTGGCCCTGAACGCGACGATCGAGGCCGCGCGTGCCGGCGAGGCCGGCAAGGGCTTCGCCGTCGTGGCCAACGAGGTCAAAGAGCTCGCGCAGGAGACGGCGAAGGCCACCGAGGACATCGCCCGCCGCGTCGAGGCGATCCAGAAGGACACCGACGCGGCCGTCGGCGCGATCGAGGAGATCAGCACGATCGTCGCCCAGATCAGCGACCGGCAGACCACGATCGCCAGCGCGGTCGAGGAGCAGACGGCCACGACCAACGAGATGTCACGGTCGGTGCAGGAGGCCGCCAGCGGCTCGGGGCAGATCGCCGAGAACATCACGGGCGTCTCGACGGCGGCCGACTCGACCACCCAGGCGCTGACCCAGACGCGCACCGCGGTCGACGAGCTCTCCCGCATGGCGGCCGACCTGCGGACCACCGTCGGCAGGTTCACCTACTGAGCGACCCGCACGAGCCCGCCGGGCCGGGGAGCGATCGAATCCGCGATCGCTGCCCGGCCCGATCGTTTCCGGCCGGCCGCTGAAATGCGCGGACGAACGGTTTGTCGACACCGCGAATGCGGTCACCGAGCAATGTCCCGGGAACGAATTCGACACGCCATCCGGCGCTCGACAACGGCTCCGCTGTTGCCTAATTTTCTGGTGCAACGCCTGTGACTCCTGAGGTCGGCCGGATATGGCCGGGCGCGGCATTTCTGTCCACCGATCCCGACGGTCGATTCCGTTCCACCGAACGCCGGACCGTCGTCCTCTCCCGAAAGCAGATCCTCTCGTGAGCACAACCTCGGCCCGTGCCCGTTCGACCCGGTCGCTCGGCGACATCGGAGTCGCGACCAAGATCCTCGGCGCGGTGACGCTCGCCGGTCTCGTCGCCCTCGTCGTCGGCGTCCTGGGGCTGCAGTCCCTCGGCACCACGGCGGCCAACACGCAGCAGATGTACGCCTCCGACGTCCGGGGCATCGGCCTCGTCCAGGAGATGCGCCTGCAGCTGATGACCATCCGCATGTACGGGGTCCGGCGCGTCATCGCCAACACGCCCGAGCAGCTCAAGAGCTACACCGACAGCCGGACGGCGGCGTACGACGCCCTCGTCGCGGCGAGCAAGAAGTACGAGGCGGAGGCCGCGCCCACCCCGGCGCAGCGGAAGGTCGTCCGGGACGCCGTCGGATCGCTGGTCCAGTACTTCGCTCTCAACGACCAGATCGACAAGATGAAGGCCGCCGGCGACACGACCTACATGATCTTCAGCGACAAGAACGTCACGCCCCTGACGAAGCGGATCGTCGGCGAGCTCGACGGCCTGGCAGGTCAGCAGCTGGCGCAGTCCCAGGCGTTCGCGGCCGACGCCCAGAGCGGCTACCGGACGACGCGCACCGTGCTGATCACCGTGCTGGTGGTCGGCCTCCTGGCGGCACTGTCCGGCGGCGTCGTCGTGGCGCGGTCGATCACGCGCGCCCTGGGCCGGGTGCGGGGCGTGGTGTCCCGGATGGCCGACGGCGACCTGACGTCCGAGACGGGCATTTCCCGGCACGACGAGGTCGGGCAGGTCGCCGCGGCCCTCGACAAGGCGCAGGGCAGCCTGCGCGAGGTGCTCGCCGGGGTGGTGGCCTCGGCCGACGCCGTCGCGGCGTCGTCCGAGCAGCTGTCCGCCTCGTCGGCGCAGATCTCGGCGTCGGCGGAGGAGACCAGCGCCCAGTCCGGGGTGGTGGCCTCGGCGGCCGACGAGGTCAGCCGGAACGTGCAGACGGTCGCCGCGGGCGCCGAGCAGATGGGCGCGAGCATCCGGGAGATCGCCTCGAACGCAGCGGAGGCGTCGGAGGTTGCGGCCCGCGCGGTGGTCGCGGCGGAGACGACGACGGCGACCGTGGCCAAGCTGGGCGAGTCGTCGGCGGAGATCGGCAACGTGGTCAAGGTGATCACCTCGATCGCCGAGCAGACCAACCTGCTGGCGCTCAACGCGACGATCGAGGCGGCGCGTGCCGGCGAGGCGGGCAAGGGCTTCGCGGTGGTGGCGAACGAGGTCAAGGAGCTGGCGCAGGAGACGGCGAAGGCGACCGAGGACATCGCCCGGCGGGTGCTCGCGATCCAGGGCGACACGACGGCGGCGGTGACCGCCATCGAGGAGATCTCGACGATCGTCGCGCAGATCTCCGACCGGCAGACCACGATCGCCAGCGCGGTCGAGGAGCAGACGGCGACCACCAACGAGATGTCACGGTCGGTGCAGGAGGCCGCGAGCGGCTCGGGGCAGATCGCCGAGAACATCACCGGCGTCTCGACCGCCGCCGGGTCGACCACCCAGGCACTCGGCCAGACCCGGACCGCCATCGACGAGCTCTCCCGCATGGCCGCCGACCTGCGTGCAGGCGTCGGCCGGTTCACCTACTGAGATTCCCCGCGGTCGCGCGGAATTCCGCGCGACCGCGGGGTCGGAGCCGGCCCTCCGGGTGCCGATAACACGACAGACGGCTGTGGCCGCGGGTTCACCTTGACTCCGCCGGCCGCGCGCCGATGACCCAACCGGACGGGCTGTGCCGCCCCCTGCGCGCAGCCCGGTCGCGACGCGAGAGAGAAGGCAACAACGGTGGACGGTCTTGACGACATCGTCGAGGAGTTCCTGGTCGAGAGCCACGAGAACCTCGACCAGCTGGACACGGACCTGGTCGCCCTCGAGCAGGAGCCCAACTCCCGCGAGCGGCTGTCCAGCATCTTCCGGACGATCCACACGATCAAGGGGACCAGCGGCTTCCTGGCGTTCAACCGCCTGGAGGAGGTCACCCACGTCGGCGAGAACATGCTGTCCCGCCTCCGGGACGGCGAGCTCGACCTGACGCCGACCCGCACCAGCGTGCTGCTGCAGATGGTCGACACCGTGCGCGCCCTGCTGGCCTCGATCGAGGCCAGCGGCGGCGAGGGCTCGGTCGACGTCTCCGCCGTGGTGGCCGCGATCAGCTCGGCCATGGAGAACACCCCCGAGCCCGCCGCGCCGGCGGACGCCGCACCGGCCGCTGAGATCCCGGCGCCCCGAGCGGCCGCCCCGGCGAAGAAGGCCGCCGCGAAGAAGGCGGCTCCGGCGAAGAAGGCGGCCGCCGGCAAGGCCGCCGTCGTCGAGCCCGCCGTCGCCGAGCCCGCCCCGGAGCCCGTGGCCGAGGCGGTCGTGGCGGAGGCAGCCGAGGTGGAGGCGGTCGAGGCGCCGGTTCCGCCGGACCGCCCGCTCGAGGCCGCACCCGTGGACGTCCACGAGCCCGAGGCCGACGTCGCGCCCGCGGAAGGCGGCCAGGTACGCCGCGCGGTCGCCGACAGCACCATCCGCGTGGACGTCGACCTGCTCGACGAGCTGATGCTGCTCGTGGGCGAGCTGGTGCTCACCCGCAACCAGATCGTGCAGAACGTCGCCCGGCAGACCGACACCGACCTGATCCGCGCCTCCCAGCGGCTGAACCTGATCGCCAGCGAGCTGCAGGAGGGCGTCATGAAGACGCGCATGCAGCCGATCGACCACATCTGGTCGAAGCTGCCGCGCGTCGTCCGCGACCTCGGGCTGCAGCTGAAGAAGACGATCCGGCTGGAGATGGAGGGCCGGGAGACCGAGCTCGACAAGACCCTGCTCGAGGCGGTCAAGGACCCGTTGACCCACCTCGTGCGCAACTCGGTGGACCACGGCATCGAGGCCCCCGAGGCCCGCCGGAAGGCCGGCAAGCCCGCCGAGGGCGTCCTGACCCTGCGTGCCCGCCACGAGAGCGGGCAGGTCGTGGTCGAGGTCGCCGACGACGGCGCCGGCATCGACCCCGCCAAGCTCGGCGCGCGCGCCGTCGAGCGCGGCCTGGTCACCGTGGACGGGCTCAGCCGGATGAGCCCGGCCGACATCCTCCAGCTGATCTTCCTGCCCGGCTTCTCGACGGCCGCCGCGGTCACCAACGTGTCCGGCCGCGGCGTCGGCATGGACGTCGTCAAGACCAACATCGAGGCCATCGGCGGCACCATCGAGGTCGAGTCCGAGCCGGGCCATGGCACGGTGTGCCGGCTCCGCATCCCGCTGACCCTGGCCATCGTCCCGGCGCTGACCGTCGAGTGCGCCGGCGACCGGTACGCGATCCCGCAGATCAGCCTGCAGGAGCTGGTCTCCCTCGACGCGGAGAAGGCCGCGAACGCGGTCGAGGAGGTCGGCGGGGCTCCGGTCTACCGGCTCCGCGGCGACCTGCTCCCCCTGGTCCGCCTCACCGACGTGCTGGGCCTGGCCTCGGAGCGGCACGACGGGCACGTCGTCATCGCCGTCCTCCGGTCGGAGGGACGCCGGTTCGGCCTCGTCGTGGACCGGGTCATCAACACCGAGGAGATCGTCGTCAAGGCGGTCGGCGGGCAGCTCAAGGCGATCGGCCTCTACTCCGGCGCCACGGTTCTCGGTGACGGCACGGTCGCGCTGATCCTCGACGTGCAGGCCCTGGCCCGCCGGGCGCTGCGCACCGAGACGACCGAGCGTCAGGAGGTCCGCGAGGGCGCCTCGGCCGCCGCGGTCAGCGAGACCGAGCGGCAGCGGATGCTGCTGGCGGCCATCGGCGGCGGACGCCGGGTCGCCATCCCGCTCGACACGGTCACCCGCCTCGAGCAGGTGCGCACCGACGCCGTCGAGAAGGTCGGCAACCGCGAGGTCGTGCAGTACCGCGGCGCGATCCTGCCGATCGTCCGGCTCGACCGGCACCTCGGCGCCTACGGCGAGACCGACCGCGAGGTGCTCGAGGTGATCGTCTACGCCGACCACGGCCGCAGTGTCGCCATCGTGGTCGAGGAGATCCTCGACATCGTCGACGGCGAGGCCGCGATCCGCAGCGACATCGACGACCTGGGCCTGCTCGGCTCCGCCGTCCTCGGCGACAGGGTCACCGAACTGCTCGACGTCCGGGCCGCGATCCTGGCCGCCGACCCGGCGTTCTACAACGCTCCCGCCGCCCTGTCCACGACGCCCCAGGGCGTCTCCCCCTCTCTGCTGGAGGTCTGACGTGACCGCGACCGACACCCAGGCCAGTCGCAGGGCAATGGCGACCAGCGGCCAGCTGGCCACCTTCCGGCTGGACGGCGACCTGTACGGCGTCGAGGTCGAGCACGTGCAGGAGGTGCTGCGCAGCCAGGGCCTGACCCGGGTGCCGCTGGCGCCGACCGCCGTGGCCGGCCTGATCAACCTGCGCGGGCAGGTCGTGACCGCCATCGAGCTGCGGGAGCGGCTCGGCCGCCCGCCGCGCCCCGAGGGCACCGACGCGGTGGTCATCGTCGTGCGTCTGCACGGCGAGGCGGTCAGCCTGCTGGTCGACTCCATCGCCGACGTCGTCGACGTGGACGCCGCCGACTTCGAGGCCCCGCCGGACACGCTCGAGGGCCAGGCCCGCGAGCTCATCCGCGGCGCCTACAAGCTCGACGGGCAACTGCTCCTCGCGCTCGACGTGCACAAGGCGGTCAGCGCCTGAGCCCCAGTCACTGAGAGTGTTCGCCTTCTGACGCTTGTACACACGACACGCGGCCGTTTCCCCGGGGCAGTCCTGCCATGGGGTGACGGCCGCGCGGTCGTGATTGGCGCCCCGGGGGCTTCCCCGACACAGTGGTCTCCAGTTCCCGGAGCTGTAGGAGGCGCTGTGCCGTACACGCTGGTCAGTGCCGCCACCCTCGGCTTCGACCTGGCCCGCCTGCCGGCCGGCCGCTCGGTCGCCGAGGTCCTCCTCGTCGGTCTCGGTGCCGACGCACGGTCCCTGGGCGCCGTCGCCGCCGCGCACGCCGGCCGCGGCCTCGACCGCGCCGAGCGCGGCATCCTCGCCGTCCGCTCCCGCCGGGCGCGCGAGCTGGCCGCCACCGTTCCGCACGTGCGCGGCGCCGCGGCGGGTGCCGCCGCCGGCGAGCGGGCCGCCGTCCTGGTCGGCCAGCTCGAGACCGGCACGATCGGCGACGCCGCCACGCTCGAACGCCTGCTGCGCGAGGACATCCTCGGGCCCGAGCACGCCGCCCGCGGCTTTCTGCTCGGCGACGAGCCGGCCGAGGCCGCCGACGTCCTGGCCGACGCGGCCCTCGGGTACTGGTCGGCCGGAGTGCTCCCGCCGCTCGTCCGGCGCGAGCTGACCGGCCCGTTCGATCGCGTGCTGGAACGCGGCGCCGTCGCCGTCCCGCCGGTCGGTACCGACCTCGGGCCGGCCGCCGGGCCACTCGCCGAGCTCCTCGACGCGATCCGGTCGCTGGACGCCGACGGCCGGGCCGCGTGGCGCGCCGCCGTCGACGAGGGCCGCGCGCAGCACCGCCCCTGGGCCGCGGCCATGCACGAGGCCTCGTGGGCCGCCCACGTCACCGGCCGCCTCCGGGCGCTGGCCACCGCGCAGCTGCACGCCGTCCAGGCCTTCCTCGACGGCGGGTTCGACCTGCACGACGGCGCGAACGGCGTCTGGAACGCCGTAGCCGGCTGCGTCCAGGGCATCGCCATGGCCGACCTGGTCGACGAGGCGTCCCTGGCGGTCCTCCGCGCGCCCTGGGAGCGGGTCACCGGCGTCCGCTGACGCCTCTCCTCCCCCGCGTTACCGGACACGGACAATGCCTGTCGACAAATGCATGAAATTGTTTTTCGATTCCTCCCGGACCGGTCACCGAGGAATCCTGTAACGAATTCGCGATAGCGGTTCAGTTCCTGATCCGGTGGACCGACAATTTCCCGGAGAGGCGATATCGCCGGGCGGTCGTCGTCGTCCCGGTGGTGTGCGGTGCCCGGTCCCGCTCAAGGGTCCCGGTTTCCTGCCGATACAGAACCGACAGCCTGCTGGGCTGACCCCAGCAGGGAGCAGGAGGACACCGCGTGAACCCGATCAGGGTGATGGTCGTCGACGATTCGGTCGTCGTCCGGAAGATCGTGACCGACGTGCTGTCCGCGGACGCCGACATCGAGGTCGTGGGCACGGCCGTCAACGGCCGGATCGCCGTCGCCAAGCTCGAGCAGCTCAGGCCCGACCTGATCACCATGGACATCGAGATGCCGGAGATGAACGGCATCGAGGCGGTCCGGGCGATCCGGAGCGGGGCCGGCGGGGCGGGGCGCAGCCGGATCCCGATCGTCATGTTCAGCACGCTGACCGAGCGTGGCGCCGCCGCGACCCTGGACGCCCTGTCGGCCGGCGCCAACGAGTACGTGACGAAGCCGGCCAACGTCGGCAGCGTCAGCCAGTCGATGGAGAGCGTCCGCGAGCAGCTGATCCCCAAGATCAAGGCGCTCACCGGACGCCCGGTGCCGATGGGCGCCCCGCTCGCCGCCGCCCCGCCTCCCCCGCGGCCGGCCGCCCCGCGCACCGGGCCGCACAAGGTGCCCGCCGTCCTCGTGATCGGCAGCTCCACCGGCGGCCCCGAGGCGCTCGCCAAGGTCCTCCCCCAGCTCCCGGCGACCCTTCCGGTGCCGGTGCTGGTCGTGCAGCACATGCCGCCGGTGTTCACCCGCCAGTTCGCCCAGCGCCTCGACCGGCTCTGCGCCCTGCGCGTGGTCGAGGCGTCCGACGGCAGCCCGCTGGTGCCCGGCACCGTGCACCTGGCGCCCGGTGACCACCACCTCGTCGTCCGCCCCAGCCCGCGCGGTCACACGACGGGCCTCAACCAGGGGCCGCCCGAGAACTTCTGCCGCCCCGCCGTCGACCCGCTGTTCCGGTCGGCCGTCGCCGCCTACGACGGTGCCGTCCTGGGGCTGGTGCTCACCGGGATGGGCTCCGACGGGCGCAACGGCGCCGGCGAGATCCGCAATGCGGGCGGCACCGTGCTCGTGCAGGACCAGGCGAGCTCCGTCGTCTGGGGCATGCCCGGCGCGATCAGCCAGGCCGGCTTCGCCGACGAGGTGCTCCCCCTCGACCGCGTGCCCGAGGCCGTCCTCCGCCACCTCGCCGGGGCCGGCTCCGCCCCCCGCGCCGGCGCCATGCTCGCCGGAGGCCCCCGATGACCCTCACCGCCACCAGCTTCGACTGGGTCCGCGCGCTCGTGCACAAGGAGAGCGCGATCGTCCTCCAGCCCGGTAAGGAGTACCTGGTCGAGGCCCGGCTGCTGCCGATCGCCCGCAAGCTGGGGATCGCCGACGTCAGCGCGTTCGTCGAGTCGGTGCGCAGCCGCCCGGACGCCGAGAGCACCCGCCGGATCGTGGAGGCGCTCACCACCAACGAGACGTCGTGGTTCCGGGACGGCGACCCGTTCACCGCCCTGACCTCGACCGTGGTGCCCGCGGTGCTCGCGGCCCGCGGCCCGACCGAGCGGCTGCAGATCTGGTCGGCGGCGTGCTCCAGCGGTCAGGAGCCCTACACGATCGCGATGCTGCTCGAGGACGCCCTGCCGAACGCGGCGTCCCGCGTCGCGATCACCGCGACCGACCTGTCCCGCGAGATGGTCGAGCGGACCAGGGCCGGCCGGTTCAGCCAGCTCGAGGTCAACCGCGGACTGCCCGCGCCGATGCTCGTCCGGCACTTCACCCGCGCCGGCAGCGAGTGGGAGGTCGCCCCGACCCTGCGTCGGATGGTGACCGCCAGCGAGTGCAACCTGGCGGCTCCGCTGCCGCGGATGGGCCCGTTCGACGTGGTCTACCTGCGCAACGTGCTCATCTACTTCGACCTGCCGACCAAGCGGTCGATCCTCAGCCGGGTCCGGACGCTCATGCGCCCGGACGGATGGCTCTTCCTCGGCGCCGCGGAGACCACGCTCGGTGTCGACGACTCATGGGAGCGGGTCGTCATCGGCCGAAGCTCCGCCTACCGCCCGGTGAAGGGGGCCTGACGTGCGCGCTCTGGTGATCGACGATTCACGCGTCATGCGGAGGATCGTCGCCGGGATCCTCGAGGATCTCGGCTACGAGACGGTCCAGGCGGGCCACGGCCGCGAGGGCCTGGACGTCCTGGACGGGGGATGGATCCCCGACCTGGTCTGCGTCGACTGGAACATGCCGGTGATGGACGGCCTGCAGTTCGTCTCCGTCGTCCGTTCCAACCCGGCCTGGCGGTCCATGACGATCATGATGGTGACCTCGGAGAGCGAGCACACCCAGATCGTCCGCGCCCTGGCCGCCGGCGCCCACGAGTACGTGATCAAGCCGTTCACCGCCGACGCCATCCGCGACAAGCTCGCGCTGCTCGGCCTGCTCCCCGAGGAGGTGGCCCTGTGACCGACCCTGTGACCGGTCGTGCGGCGGACACCGGCGAGCGGCGGCGCCGCGCCGACGCCGCACCGGTGATCACCGACCTGATCGACGAGGCGACGATCCAGAGCATCGCCGAGGAGGCGTGGCAGGCCCTGGTGGGCGAGGAGGAGTTCCTCGAGCCGCTGCCCGGCGACGCGCCCGAGGACGCCATCAGCTCCTGGGTCGAGGTCGTCGGCCCGTGGAACGGCGCCGTCGTCCTCACCGTCGCCCGGTCGACCGCCGGGGAACTCGCCCGGTGCCTGCTCAAGGAGCACGCCCCGCCGGTCCTCGACGACGAGGACGTCGAGGACGCCATGGGCGAACTCGCCAACGTCGTGGGAGGCAACGTCAAGGCCGTCCTCCCCGGCCCGTCGGTCCTCGGGCTGCCGGAGGTCGGGGCCGCCCCGGCGCCCGGCTCCCCCGCCGACCTCTGCCGCGTCGACCTCCTGTGGCGCGGTCAGTCCCTGACCATCACCGCCCAGGGCGCCGCCGGCGCCCCGCACGACCCGTCAGAGCTCGACCCGCACGAGAACGAGGTACAGCTGTGAAGATCCTGGTCGCCGACGACAGCCGCGTCATGCGGCAGATCGTCATCCGCACCCTCCGTCAGGCCGGTTACGACGACCACGACATCGTCGAGGCCGAGGACGGCGCCGACGCCCTGGCCAAGGTGTCGTCGGAGCAGCCCGACCTGGTCCTCTCCGACTGGAACATGCCGAACATGACCGGCATCGAGTGCCTCCAGGCCATGCGCGCCTCGGGCTCCACCGTGCCGTTCGGGTTCGTGACCTCCGAGGGTTCCCCCGAGATGCGCGAGAAGGCCGCCAACGCCGGCGCCCTCTTCGTCATCGCCAAGCCGTTCAACGAGGACACGTTCAAGGACGCCCTGGACACGGTGATCTCGTGAGCACCGTTCTCCTGCCCGCGGCCAAGGACGTCCGGGACATGCTCGCCGGCCTGGTCGGCAAGCCGGTCGCCGTCTCCCCCGGCGCCCCGGTCACCCCCACCCCCGACCGGCCGGTCGCCGTGGCCGTCTACGTCGACCCGCAGATGGCCGTCAACGCCCTCTGCCTGATGGACCTCGGCGCGGCCGCCTACACCGGTGGCGCCCTGGCGCTGCTGCCCCCGGGCGGCTGCCAGGACGCCGTCGACGAGGACGGCGAGCTGACCCCGCTGCTGGTCGAGGCGCTGCACGAGGTGGTCAACGTGCTCGCGGCACTGTTCAACACCCCGGGTGCCCCGCACTCCAGGCTGCACAAGCTCTACGCGCCGGGCGATGACCTGCCCGGCGACATCGAGGGCATACTCGCCGGCTTCAACCGGATCGACCTCGCCGTCGAGGTGCCGACCTACGGAAAGGGCGCGCTCTCCCTCGTCCTGCCATGACACTGTCGTCCTACCGGACGACACCGCGGCCAATTTCCGTACCCCTGGTGCGTGGAGCCCCACCGTCGCCCCTGCGCGGAGCCCTCCGGGCCCCACTCGGGACGACACACCGCGGCCAGGAGCCGTACCCCTGGCGCGTGGAGCCCCACCGTCGCCCCTACGCGGAGCCCTCCGGGCCCCACTCGGGACGACACACCGCGAGCGACCCCTGGTGCCCTCGGGCGCCGGGGGTCGCTGGGCTCTGGCCGGGCCGTCATCGCGGGGCGTTGGCCCTCTGGCGGTCGTTCGGTGGAGAGGAATGGCCGATCTGGGGGCATCACCGGCAGGGCCGGTCAGGCGACGGCGTCGCACTCCGGGGCGGACGCCGGGAGACAGGCCCACACGTGCTTGCAGCTGCCGTCGTCGTACCAGCCGTGCGCGACCGACATCCGCGCGACCAGGTGCAGGCCCATGCCACCCTGCGACGGGTCGCGGTCCAGGGCCGGAGCCGGCATCGCCTCGCGGGCCTGGTCGCTGACGTCCAGCAGCCAGCCGCCGCTGCCGGCGATCACGGTCGCGACCACGGGATTCTCCCCGTGACGCAACGCGTTGGAGGCGAGCTCGTCGAAGGCCAGCACGAGCTGCTCGCCCGATGGGTCGTCGTCCTCGTGGGGGAGTCCGACGGCTCCGAGCCGGTTGCGCAGTGCGCTCCTGGCCGCGGGCAGCTCGGCCACGGCGCGCAGGTCCCAGCGCCACACCTCACCCCGGCCGTCGGGCAAGGGGCGCAGTGGCCAGGTCGTCCGGCTCATCACACCCTCCCCTCGTGTCCGTAGCGGCGTCCATCCCGTGTTTCCCAGGCAGGGGGCCACCCAACCGTTACGAGCCCCACTTATCTCGGTCCCACGGGGTGGGACGGGTCACGTCGGCGACGATCCGGAGGGGCGGCCCGTTCCCGCGCCGATGCGGGATCCGCCGCCGCATGAGGCAGAGTGGGCGCAATGATCCGGCGGTCCACCACGGCGCACCCTCGCGACCTGCTGGTCCAGGCCGTCGAGGGCATGGAGCGGCCGCTGTTCGTCCTGGACGAGGACTGGCGCTTCAGCTACATCAACCCCGCGGGCGCGACCCTGCTGGGCCGGACGGTGGAAGGCCTGGTCGGCCGGAACGTCTGGGAGGCGTTCCCGGAGGCGGTCGGCAGCTCCTTCGAGTGGAACTACCGGCAGGTGGCCGAGACCGGCAGGCCGGCCAGCTTCGAGGAGTGGTTCGAGCCGCTGCAGATCTGGTTCCAGGTCGACGCGTTCCGCACCGACGGCGGGGTCGTGGTCACCTACGACGACGTCACCGCGCGCCGCCTCATGGAGGAGGAGCGCGCCGCCGCGGTCGCCGCGCGCGAGGTGGCCGGCCGGCATCTGGTGATGCTCGGCGACATCAACCTGGCGATGACGTCGACCGTCGACACCGACGAGGCCGTCGACCGGTTCGCGCACCTGGTCGTCCCGCTGCTGGCCGACTGGTGCCTGGTGAGCGTCTTCGAGCCCGACGGCCGGCGTCGCGACGTCGGGCGCGCCCACCGCGATCCGGCCATGGAGGCGGCGATGCACCGGTACGCCGACCTGCGCGTGCCGACCAACCTCGCCGCGGCCCCGGTGAACCGGCTGGCCCGGAACCACGAGCCGGTGATCATCCCGGCCTTCACCGCCGCCCACATCGACACCATGGTCGCGACCGCCGAGAGCCGGCAGGCCCTCGCCCAGCTGGCGCCCGCCGCCGTGGCGGCCTTCCCCCTGATCGCCCGCGGTGAGCTCTTCGGCGCCTTCACCCTCGTGAACGGCCCCGAGCGGGGGCCGCACACCGAGGAGGAGCTGCGGACGGCGGAGATCGCCTCCCGCCGCGCCGCCCTCGCCCTCGACAACGCCCGGCTGGCCGCCACCAACCAGCGGGTCGCCGAGCGGCTGCAGCTGAGCCTGCTCTCGCCGCCGGTGCAGCCCGACCACCTCGAGCTGGAGGTCCGCTACCGGCCGGCCACCCACGGCGTGGAGATCGGCGGGGACTGGTACGACGCGTTCCTGCAGCGGGACGGCGCGACGGTGCTGGTCATCGGCGACGTGATGGGCCACGACATCGACGCCGCCGCCGCCATGGGCCAGGTGAAGACGCTGGTCCGCGGCATCGCCTACGACCGGCAGGAGGAGCCGGCCGGCGTCCTGCGCCGCGCCGACCACGCACTCGTCGGGCTGCAGGTGCCGGCCATGGCCACCGCACTCGTCTGCCGCGTCGAGCAGGACGACGGCGCGCTCGCCGCCGGTGAGCGCCGGCTGCGCTGGGCCTCGGCCGGCCACCCCGAGCCGATGCTCATGAACCCCGACGGCACCGTCGTCGACCTGCCCTCCCCGATCGGGCCGCCCCTCGGCATCGGCTGGCGCGGGCCCCGTGCCGACGGCGCTGCGGTGCTCCCCGAGGGCGGCACGCTCGTGCTGTTCACCGACGGGCTGTTCGAACGGCGCGGCGTCCCCCTCGACGAGGGCCGCGAGCAGGTCCGCGACTTCCTTTTCCGCTCGGCCGGGCTCGCGCTGCCCGAGCTGTGCGACCGGCTGCTCCAGGAGCTGGTCGGCGACGACGCCGAGGACGACGTCGCCGTCCTCGCCGTCCGTGCGCACCGGGTGGCGGGGGAGTAGCCGCCGTCAGTCCGGGTGGCGGAGCAGGTAGCGCCCGAAGTGCGGAACGGTGAACGCGATCGAGCCGCGCTCGGCCGAGTACACCAGGCCCTTCTTGATGAGGGAGTCGCGCGCGGGGGAGAGGGACGCCGGCTTGCGCCCCAGCGAGACCGCGACCTCCGACGTCGCCACCGCGGCCCCGTGGGGGCCACCCAGCTCGGCCATGGCGTGCATGTACTCGCGCTCGGCGGGCGTGGCCCGGTCGTAGCGCGAGCCGAAGAAGCCGACCGCGAGCTCGGCCTCCGCGACGGGCGCCGCCATGGCGACGTCCGCCGGGGTGATGGGGGAGGCGGCGGCGACGTCCCAGGTGACCTTGCCGTACGCCTGCACGAAGTACGGATAGCCGTCGGCGGCGGCGTAGAGGGCGTCGAGCGCGGCCTGCTCGAACGCGACGTCCTCCCGCTCGGCGGGGGCGAGCAGGGCCTTGTCGGCCGCCTCGCGGTCGAGCCGGTCGATGCGCAGGTAGCGGAACAGCCGTTCGGAGTAGCTCTTCGAGGCGGACAGGACGGCGGGCAGGTGGGGGAGTCCCGCGCCGACGACGATCAGCGGCGCACCCTGCTGCGACAGCTCGTGGCAGGCCGCGCAGATCGCGGACACGTCGTCGGGCTGCACGTCCTGCATCTCGTCGATGAACAGGGCGATCCCGCTGCCGAGGTCGGCGGCCACGCCGGCGGCGTCGCTGAGCAGCTCGACCAGGTCGATCTCCATGTCGCCGGAGTCGGCCCGCCCGCTCGCCGCCGGCACGTCGATCCCCGGCTGCCAGCGGTCGCGGACCTTCGCGTCGAGCGTCTCGCGCAGGGCGAACGCCTTGAGCACGCCCAGCACCTCGTCGACCGACTCCTGGTCCCGGTGCCGGGGGCCCAGCTCGCGCAGCGCCATGTGCAGGGCGGAGGAGACCGGCCGGCGCAGCGACTGCTCGGGCCGGGCCTCGATCTTGCCGGTGCCCCAGCCGCGTGAGATCGCCGCCGAGCGCAACTGGTTGAGCAGCACCGTCTTGCCGACGCCACGCAGCCCGGTGAGCACCAGGGAGCGCTCGGGCCGGCCGTGCGCGATGCGCTCCAGGACGACGTCGAACGCGGACAGCTCCGCGTCGCGGCCGGCCAGCTCGGGCGGGCGCTGGCCGGCGCCCGGCGCGTACGGGTTCCGCACGGGATCCATGTCGAGCACTGTATGGGCTCGTCTAGTTCCCGCCGTAGACATCGGTAGAACGACCTAGCGCGTGTCGCGCTCTCGGGGCGTCTGGCGCCGTCTACCGGACACGCTAGAGAACCGAAGACGCCGGCAGAGGCGGAATCGGCCCCGGTGGGCGCTAGCGTGATCATCGTGCTGAGGTTTGCGCTCAAAGTCGTGATCATGGCCGGCGTCTTCTGGCTGGTCGACCAGGCCGTGACCGGGATCCAGGTGATCGGCAATCCGACCGCGCCCCTGGGCAAGGTGGGCACGTTCCTGTGGATCGCGCTGATCTTCGCCGTCGTCAACGCCATCGTCGGGCCGATCCTGCGGCTGTTCTCCCTGCCGTTCATCGTGCTCACGCTCGGGCTGTTCCTGCTGGTCATCAACGCGGCGCTGCTCGGGCTCACCGCGCTGATCACCGACCGCCTCCAGGTCGACAGCTTCGGGGCCGCGATCCTCGGTGGCCTCCTGCTGGCGATCGGCGGCTGGGCCGCCGACCTGATCGTCGAACGGGTCTGACCGGTCCGGTTCCGATCGTCGGCGGCGCGTCGCCGCGTCGCCGTGACGGGCGTTACACGGGGCAGTAACGTGGCCGATCATGGCCAGCGTCACCGGCGTCCCTCCGCAGGCCCCGGTCCGCCGACCGGACAGCGGAGCAGCGACTGCATCCCTCACCGAACTCGCCGCCCTCGAGGCGGCCCGCGAGGAGAAGCGCCGCCTGCTCGAACGCGCGGCGAAGACGGCGGTGTCCGACCTCGGGTCCCCGGCCAGCGTCCCCGCCGGCTGCTCGCCCGACGAGCTGCCGGCGCTGCTGCAGCGCTACTACTGGAGCGAGCCCGCCGCCGAGGTGGTCGGGCACGATCCTCAGGAGCTCGCCGGCCTCGCGCTCGGGCACCTGCGGCTGGCCGAGGTGCGGCCGCCGGGCGCCGCCACCGTCGACGTCCAGCGCCTCGCCGACGGGCGCGCCGTCATCCGGCTGGTCACCGACGACATGCCGTTCCTGGTCGACTCGGTCACGGCCGAGGTCGTGCGGCAGGGCGTGTCGCTGGCGCACATCGTGCACCCGGTGGTCGTGGTCCGGCGCACGGTCACCGGCAACATCAAGGCGTTCTGCGACAGCGCCGACGCGGCCGGCTGCGGGACCGACGCGCTGGCCGAGTCGTGGATGGCCGTCGTCCTCGACGGCCCGATCGACGACGAGGCGGCCGCCGACCTGGTCAGCGGCCTGCGCACCGTCCTCGACGACGTGCGCGCCGTGCACGAGGACGCCGCCCGGCTGCGCGCCCGCGTGCTCGAGCTGGCCGGGCGGCTCGAGGAGCTGCCCGCGGTCGACACCTCCGCCGCGTCGGGCGCCGATCCCGCGGACGACCCGGCCGAGGCCGCGGCGCTGCTGCGCTGGCTGGCCGAGGGGAACTTCGTGTTCCTCGGCGCGCGGGACGTGCACCTGGGCAGTGCCCGCGGCAAGCCGGCCGCTCGCGCGCTGCCCGGCACCGGGCTGGGCGTGCTCCGCAGCGACACCGACATGAGCACCGCCGTCGTCCGGATGCCCGAGGCGGCCCCTGCCCCCGAGCCCCGGCTGCTGACGGTGACCAAGGCCGACGTCCGGTCGACGGTGCACCGCCGGGCCTGGCTGGACCTGGTCGCGGTGAGCCTGCCCGACCCCGGGAACGCCGGCATGCGGCAGTACCGCTTCGTCGGTCTCTTCCCCACCGCGGCGGTGACCAGCAGCGTGCTCGACGTGCCGCTGGTGCGCCGCCGCGTGGAAGAGGTGATCGCGCGGTCGGGCACGCCCGCCGACAGCCACACCGGCAAGGAACTGCTCGACGTCCTCGAGACCTATCCGCGGGACGAGCTGCTGCAGGTCGGGGCCGACGAGCTGCTGCCGGTCGCGATGGCGGTGCTGCACCTCCAGGAGCGCCGGCAGACCCGACTGTTCCTGCGCAAGGACGAGGCCGGCCGATTCTGGTCGGCGCTGGTCTACCTGCCGCGTGACCGCTACACGACCGAGGTCCGGCTGGCGATGCAGCAGCTGCTGCTCTCGCGGCTGGGCGGCACGAGCATCGAGTACACGGCGCGGTCCACCGAGTCGGTGCTCGCCCGCCTGCACTTCGTCATCCGGGTGCCGCTCGGGCGCGGGGGCAGCCCCAAGGCGACGACGGTCGACGTCGAGACGCTGCAGGCCGAGCTCGCGGCCGCCGCCCGCAGCTGGACCGACGACCTCGCCGACGCGCTCGCCGCCCGGTACGGCGCGGAGGCGGACACGCTCTTCGCCCGGGTCGCCGACGCCTTCCCGGCGTCCTACCAGGAGGACTTCCCCGCCGAGCGGGCCGTCGACGACCTCGCCCGGCTCGACGCGCTCGCCGACGGCGAGCTCGCGCTGCGGCTGTCGGCGCCGACCGGCGGCGGGGCCGGTGAGCGGCGGCTGACCGTCTACCGGGTGGGGGAGCGTCTGCTGCTCTCCGAGGTGCTGCCTGTCCTGCAGAACATGGGTGTGTCGGTCGTCGACGAGCGCCCCTACGAGATCGACCGCATCGGGGCCCCGCCCACCTGGATCTACGACTTCGGCGTCACGGTCCCGGCGGTCGACCTCCCGCTGTTGCGCTCCCTGCCCGAGCGGTTCACCGAGGCGGTCAGCGCGGTCTGGCGCGGCGAGGCCGAGGACGACGGGCTCGGCGCCCTGGTCCTGCTGGCCGGACTCAACTGGCGCCAGGTCACGGTCGTGCGCGCCTACGTGCAGTGGCTGCGCCAGGGCGGGCTGCCGTTCGGGCAGACCTACGTCCAGCAGACCCTGGCCGCCCATCCCGACGTCGTCGCCCGGCTCGTGGCCCTGTTCGAGACGCGCTTCTCCCCCGAGCGCAACGCCGGGCGTGCCGAGCGGCAGGCCGAGCTGGTCGACTCGCTCCGGCGGGCGATCGGCGCGGTCGACTCCCTAGACGCCGACCGGGTGCTCAGCTCGCTGCTGGCCGCCGTCACCGCGACCCAGCGCACCACCTACTACGCCGGCGGCCCGCTGGCCCTCAAGCTGGACCCTGCCGAGGTGCCCGACCTGCCCGAGCCGCGGCCCGCCCGCGAGGTGTGGGTCAGCTCGCCCCGGGTGATGGGCATCCACCTGCGCTTCGGCGCCGTCGCCCGCGGTGGGCTGCGGTGGTCCGACCGCCGCGAGGACCTGCGCACCGAGGTGCTCGGCCTGGTCAAGGCGCAGATGGTGAAGAACACCGTCATCGTGCCGACCGGGGCCAAGGGCGGCTTCGTGGTCAAGAACCCGCCGGTGGTGGCCGACCCCGCGAGCCCGGCCGGGCGCGACGCCGTCCTCGCCGAGGGCCAGGCCTGCTACAAGATCTTCATCGGGGCACTCCTGTCGCTCACCGACAACCTGGTCGACGGCGCCGTCGTCGCACCACCGCGGGTCGTCCGGCACGACGGCGACGACACCTACCTCGTGGTGGCGGCCGACAAGGGGACGGCGACGTTCTCCGACCTGGCCAACGCCGTCGCG
>DASYGS010000058.1:0-32059 GCA_035999465.1 Blastococcus sp.
CGCTCACAGTGCTGTCTGGTTCGCTCCCGCGGGGCGCTCCGCTCCTCGCTCGTTCCTCGCTGCGATGCTCACGCCCCTGTCCGCTCACAGTGCTGTCTGGTTCGCTCCCGCGGGGCGCTCCGCTCCTCGCTCGTTCCTCGCTGCGATGCTCACGCCCCTGTCCGCTCACAGGGTGAAGACGATCTTTCCGGCCGTCCGGCCCTCGAGCATCCGCTCGAAGCCCTCGCGTGCCTGGGTCAGCGGCAGCTCGACGTCGATCTGCGGGCGGATGCCGGTGACGCTGCACAGCTGGATGAGCGACTCGAGCTCGCTGCGGGTGCCCATGGTCGAGCCGATCACCGACAGCTGGGTGAAGAAGACCCGGTTCAGCTCGGCGCCGGGGTTGAAGCCGGTCGTGGCGCCGGAGGTGACGAGCACGCCGCCGGGCTTGAGCGACTTGATGCTGTGCGACCAGGTGGCCTCGCCGACGGTCTCCATGACGCCGTCCACCCGCTCGGGCAGCCGGGCACCCGACTCGAACGCCTGGTCGGCGCCCAGCGCGAGCGCGGCCGAGCGCTTCTCCTCGCTGCGACCGGTCACCCAGATCCGGTAGCCGGCCGCCCGGCCCAGCACGATCAGGGCCGTCGCTACGCCGCCGCTGGCGCCCTGCACGAGCACCGTCTGTCCGGGCCGCAGGCCCGACTTCACGAACAGCATGCGGTAGGCGGTCAGCCAGGCGGTCGGCAGGCACGCGGACTCGGCGAACGACATCTCCGGCGGCTTGGGCAGCAGGTTCCGCCGCGGGACGGCGACCTTCTCGGCCATCGTCCCCTGGTGCAGCTCCGAGAACAGCGAGCGCTTGGGGTCGAGCGTCTCGTCGCCGGTCCAGTCGGGGCTGGCGACGACACCGTGGACGACGACCTCGTTGCCGTCCTCGTCCAGCCCCGCGGCATCGGTGCCCAGGATCATCGGCATCCGCTCCGCGGGCAGACCGATGCCCTGGAGGCTGAACAGGTCGTGGTGGTTGAGCGAGACGGCCTTCACGGTGACCGTCGTCCATCCCTCGGGAGCCTCGGGCTCGGGGCGGTCACCGACCTCCAGCACGGAGAGTGGGTCCTTCGGGGCGGGCGTGGAGACGAAGGCAGCAAGCATGCTTCGGACCGTAGTGAACGGCCGTCCCCCTGGCGACGTGGGGACTTCCGCGCCGCACGGCTCAGGCGCCCGTCGCGCGGCGCTCCAGGGCGGCCGCCTCTGCCGGGTTGCGGCTCAGGTCGGCTGCCCGTCGCCAGGCGTCGATCGCGGCGTCGGTCGCCCCGTCGCGCTCCAGGAGATCCGCGTGCGCGGCGTGCAGCGGGGCGTAGCCGTCGAGCCGGCCGTCCGCCAGCACGGGCGCCAGCAGCGCGAGTGCCGCGCGCGGCCCGTCGGCCCGGCCCACCGCCACCGCACGGTTCACGGTGACGACAGGGGAGGGCGCCATGCGGTCGAGCAGGCCGTAGAGGTCGGCGATGCGCGACCAGTTGACGTCGTCGGCGCTCGTCGCGGCCGCGTGCAGCGCCGCGATCGCCGCCTGGAGCTGGTAGGGCCCGACCGGCCCGCGCCCGGTCGTCCCGAGCAGCGCCCGCGCCTCGGCGATCGCCCGCGCGTTCCAGCGGGACCGGTCCTGGTCGGCGAAGGGGACGAGGCGCCCGTCGTCGTCGTGCCGGGCGCCGGCCCGCGAGTGCTGGAACAGCATCAGGGCGAGCAGGCCGGTGGTCTCGCCGTCGTCGGGCACCAGGCGGTGCACCTGGCGGGTCAGCCAGATCGCCTCCTCGCAGAGGTCGGCCCGCACCGCCGGGCCGCTCCCGCTGGCCAGATGGCCCTCCGTGAAGACGAGGTAGAGCACGGCCTGCACGCTCGAGAGCCGCTCGGGCAGGCCCTCGGGCCCGGGCAGCTCGAACGAGATGCCGCTCTGCCGGATCTTGGTGCGGGCGCGCACCAGCCGCTTGGCCATCGTCTCCTCGGGCACGAGGAATCCCGCGGCGATCTCCGCGACCGACAGGCCGGCCACGGAACGGAGGGTCAGCGCCACCCGCGCCTCGACCGCCAGCGCCGGGTGGCAGCAGGTGAGCACGAGCTGGAGGACGTCGTCCTCGCCGTCCAGGCCCGGCTCGGGCGCCGGGGGCACCGCCACGTCGACCGGGTCACCGGGTGCTGACCGGTCGCGGCGGACGACGTCGAGCGCCTTCCGCCACGCCGTCGTCGTCAGCCAGGCGCCGGGCCGGTCGGGGACCCCGGCCGACGGCCAGGTGGCCGCAGCGGCCGCGAACGCCTCGGACACGGCGTCCTCGGCCAGCTGCAGGTCACCCAGCCGCCGGGCGACGGTGGCGACCACCTGCGCGCGCTCCTCGCGGAACGCCCGCTCGAGGGGGGTCACGTGCTCGGTCAGCCCGCGGCTGCCGCGGCGGTCGCGTCGGTGCGGGCGGCTTCCGCGGTCGGCATCACCGGGCGTACCTCCACGCTGCCGGTGCGCACGTTGGGCACTTTGGCCGCCCAGTCCAGCGCGCTGTCGAGGTCGGGGACGTCGATCACGTAGAAGCCGAGCAGGTGCTCCTTTGTGTCGGCGAACGGGCCGTCGGTCAGGAGCCGCTCGCCGGCGCGCACCTGCACGGTCGTAGCGGTCTCGACGCCCTGGAGGCCGGCGCCGCTGACCATGATCCCGGCCTCGATCAGGGCCTGGGTGTAGGCGTTCCAGTCGTCGGGCCGGGCGGCGTCGGCGCTGTCCGAGGCGGCGGGGTCGATCGTGAGCAACATCAGGTACTGCATCGGAACCTCCGGGTCGATGAGGGACGCACCGTTCGGTCCGTCCTACCTCCCCGACGCGCCGCGGGTGCCCGGGAGGACACCCCTCATGAAGATTTCCCTCAGCGGATGACGAGGACGTGCTCCCCGCGCGGCACGAACTCCCCGATCACCGGCGCGCCCGGGATCTCGCCGCCGAGCAGCAGCCCGCCGGAGGTCTGGGCGTCGGCGAGCAGCAGGGCCTCCGCTTCCGGCACCGCCGACAGGTCGGTGTGCGGGCGGACCCAGTCGAGGTTGCGCCGCGTGCCCCCGGAGACGAACCCGTCGGCGAGGGCCTGCCGCGCGCCGGTCAGGTAGGGGACGGCGGCGGCGTCGACCACCGCCGTGACCCCGCTGGCCCGCGCCATCTTGTAGAGGTGCCCGAGCAGGCCGAAGCCGGTGACGTCGGTGCCGGCGCGGATGCCGGCCGCCACCGCCGCCTGCCCGGCCTCGCGATTGAGCGCGGTCATCGACGCGACGGCCTCCTCGGAGACCTCGCCGGTGTTCTTCAGCCGGCTGTTGAGCACGCCGACACCCAGCGGCTTGGTCAGCGACAGCGCCGTCCCTGCGACGGCGGCGTCGTTGCGGATGATCCCGTCGACGTCGACCACGCCGGTGACCGCCATGCCGTACTTGGGCTCCGGGTCGTCGATCGAGTGGCCGCCGCCGACGTGGCAGCCGGCCGCGTGGGCCACGTCGAGCCCGCCGCGCAGCACCTCGGCGGCGAGCTCGGCGGGCAGCACGTCACGCGGCCAGCCGAGCAGATTGACCGCGACGACCGGGGTGCCGCCCATGGCGTAGACGTCGGACAGAGCGTTGGCCGCGGCGATCCGGCCGAAGGTGTACGCGTCGTCGACGACCGGGGTGAAGAAGTCGGTGGTGAGCACCAGCCCGTGCCCGCCCGCGATCCGCACCACCGCGGCGTCGTCGCCGTCGTCGAGGCCGACGAGGAGTTCGGCGGCGGGATCGGCGGGGCCGGTCACCGTGAGGCCGGCGACGACGGCCTCCAGCTCGCCGGGCGGGATCTTGCACGCGCACCCGCCGCCGTGCGCGTACTGGGTGAGCCGGACGGTGGGCGGCGCGGTGGTCGGCGCGGTGGTCACGGCTCCGAATCTATGCCGGGCGGTCAGGGGCGGCCGCCGGGCACCAGGACGAGGTGGCGCCCGGCGGTGGGCGCCTGCCCGCGCAGCGCCCGGCCCGCGGGGTGCGTGGGGTGGGCGGGGGCGCGGTCGCCGGCCGGTGGCGCCCCGAACGTCGTGGGATTCCGCCGTGGCGCGGCCTCGGCCGTGAGCTCGGCGCCCTCGATGCGGTCGGCCCGGAACCAGCGGAGCGCCTGCCGCTCACGACACCAGGCGACCAGGTACTCGTGGTCGGCGCTGCGGGCCAGCAGCTGCGGTTCCACCGCGCGCCGGCCGCCCGCACCCGATGCGTCGCGGTAGTCGAGGACGAGCACCCGGTGCTCGCTCAGTGCCCGCTGGACGACGGACCGCACGCGCGCGGCATGACCGCTCGCCGACCCGACGACCGATGCGCTCGCGGCCAGGGTCTCCCGGCGGCGGGGATCGGGCTCGAGCGCCGCGAGGACCTTGTCGAGCGCGGTGCGACCGGCGGCGGCGTAGGGGCCGTCGGGCTGGGCGGCGAGCGCCACCGCGATCGCGGCGGCCTGCTCGGGGGTCAGCGCGAGCGGCAGCGTCACGGCGTCGCGGGACACGGTGCGGGTCATGCGCGCATGGTGCCGACGACCTCTGACAATTTCCGGGGTGCGCCAGTTTTCGGCGCACCCGGCACGTAGGGTGCGATGCGGAGGCGTCAGGGTGTCTGGTGACCCCCGCGGCCTCTAAAGCCGACGTGGCCGAGCATCTCGGTCAGGCGGGTTCGATTCCCGTCCGCCTCCGCCAGACCTTCTCCGGCAGCAGCCGGGCGCCCGGCCGTGAACCGGTTATGCGGCGACCAGGGCACGCAGCCGGTCCGGGGCGCGCCACCAGCCGCCGTCCTGCTGCACGGCACACCCGTCGAGGGCGACCAGCGTCTGGGGCCCGCCCGCGCCGGCCTGCAGCAGCGCGAACCGGGTGTGCTGGTGCCGGCTGCAGGAGTGATCGACGGTCGCCGTCGAGAGGGCCCGGTCGATCTGGACCAGCTGAGCCGGCGTCAGCCTGCGCGCGGCGGACAACTGACCGAGCCGGGCGCCCCGGGCATCGTGGGCCACCGTGTAGACGCAGAGCTCGGCCCCGGGTCCCACGGGACGCGGAGCGGAGGAGACCTGCTTCGGCCCGCCGAACCCTTCCTCGATCGCCAGCATGTCCTTGTACTGCTCAGGGCACCCCGAGGTGATCGACAGCTGGGACGTGACCCGCCGGACCTTCGTCGTCGTGACGTCGACCGTCCCGAGTGCGGCGAGCGCACGTGCGGCCGCGGCCGTGGGCTTGCCGCAGCCGTCCGTCGGCGCCCGGACGGCGACCGTCCGGGATCCGTGCAGGAACACGACGCGGGGGACGTAGCCGATCGCATCGCACGCCCCATCGGTGGGCTCCGCATCGGGCATGCCGTATGCCCGCAGCAGAGCGTCGAGCCCCGAGGTCACCCCCTGCACGACGGCGTACTCCCATTCGCCGTCGCCGGCCACCGTGCGGAACTGCTGGACGCAGAGGTAGGCCCCGGTGACGAGCCCGAGACCGGCCGGCAGGTGCACGGCCGTCGTCCTCGGGCATGCCTCGGCCTCGCTGATGGGTCCGTACGACGGTGCCGCCGCAATCGACGGCGGCGCCACGGTCACGCCGTGGGCGACGGGGTGCGCGCACCCGGCCAGCAGGGCGACGACGAGCGTCCGGAGAACGGCTGCCCTCATGCCCATGGGGCGCAGCTTCCTCGGAAGGGTGCCTGCAGGGAACCCGGCAGCTCAGGACGCGGAGACCGCCTCCGGGGCCGCGGCCGGCGTCCAGCCCGGGCCGCGCACCAGGCGGGCCATCCGGTGCGACCAGCGCCGGTCACCGCGCATGTCGCGGACGATCGCCACGTACTCGTGCGCCGCCACCCAGAACGGGTTGTAGCTGTTGATCGGCTTCGTGATGCCGTAACGGACCTTCTCGACCTCGGGTTCGAAGCTGCCGAACATCCGGTCGAAGACGATCAGGATGCCGCCGTAGTTCTTGTCGAGGTACTGCGGGTTCATGCCGTGGTGGACGCGGTGGTGGCTCGGGGTGTTGAACAGCCACTCGACCGGCCGCCACAACTTCCCGATCGCCTCCGTGTGGATCCAGAACTGGTAGAGCAGGTTGATCGAGCTGGCCAGCACGAACAGCGCCGGGTTGACGCCGAGCAGGATCAGCGCGGCGCCGAACGGCCAGGCGGTCAGGGGGGTCCAGGCCTGGCGCAGCGCCGTCGACAGGTTGTAGTGCTCGCTGGAGTGGTGCACCACGTGCCCGGCCCACAGCAGCCGCATCTCGTGCGAGGCGCGGTGGAACCAGTAGTAGACGAAGTCCTTGCCCAGGATCGCGACCGTCCAGGCGACCCAGCCGGTGCCCAGGTCCAGCGGCGTCAGGTTCCACAGCACCAGGTAGCCGCCGAGGCCGGCGAGCGTGGTGAGCGCCAGGATGATCTGGCTGCCCAGGCCCATGGTCAGGCTGGTCACCGTGTCCTTGAGGGCGTACCCCTTGAGCCTGCGCTCCTCGGCCGCCCGGTCGACGGCGTCCTCCCGCGCCTCGCGGGTGAGCACGACCCCTTCGAGGACCATGAGCAGGAAGAACACCGGGATGGCCCAGGTGATCAGGTCGGGCTGGGCCATGGAGGCCAGCGAGCCGCGCAGGAACTGCTCCACGGTGCGGTCGTCTCCTTCGATGGATCGGTCGGGCGATCGAACACGGCGGCCGGCTGGAGTGTCAACGCGCGCGACAGGGTGTCGGCGGTGCGGCATACGCTCCCCGCGATGAGCGCCGACCCGCGGCGGCTGGTGCCGCGCACCGACACCCTGCTCGCCGACCCCCAGTTGGCGGTCGCCGGCGAGCGGCTGGGCCGCGGCCTGGTGAAGGACGTCGTCCAGCGGGTGCAGCAGCGCATCCGGGACGGCGAGGTCGCCCCGCCGGACGCGGTCGGCGCCGTCCTGGCCGCACTGCCGGCGACGGCGGGCAGCCTGCAGCCGGTGCTCAACGCCACCGGCGTGCTGGTGCACACCAACCTCGGCCGGGCGCCGCTGTCGCCGGCGTCGGTGGCGGCGGTGGTCGCGGCCGCCGGCACGACCGACGTCGAGCTCGACCTCGCGACCGGGCGCCGCGGCCCCCGGGGGGAGGCCGCCCTGGCGGCACTTCTCGACGCGGTGCCCGCGGCCGAGGCCGCGCTGGTCGTCAACAACTGCGCCGCCGCGCTGGCCCTGGTCGCCACCGCGCTCGGTGCCGGTCGCGAGCTGGTCCTCGCGCGCGGCGAGCTGGTCGAGATCGGCGACGGCTTCCGCATCCCCGACCTGCTGACCAGCACCGGCGCCCGGCTGCACGAGGTCGGGACGACGAACCGGGTCACGCTGGCCGACTACCGGGGCGCGCTCGGGCCCGACACCGGCGCCGTGCTGAAGGTGCACCCGTCGAACTTCGTCGTCCGCGGCTTCACCCGGGCCGTCGAGGTCGGCGAGCTCGCCGCCGCGCTGGCCGGCACCGGGGTGCCGCTCGTGGCCGACGTCGGCTCCGGGCTGTTGCGCGCGCACCCGCAGCTGCCCGAGGAGCCCGATCTGCAGTCGACCCTCGCCGCCGGCGCCGACCTGGTCCTGGCCAGTGGCGACAAGCTCCTGGGCGGCCCGCAGGCCGGGCTGGTGCTCGGCCGCGCCGACCTGGTCCAGCGGTTGCGCCGGCATCCGCTCTACCGGGCGCTGCGTGTGGACAAGACCACGCTCGCCGCGCTCGAGGCGACGCTGCGCGGCCCGGTGCCGCCCGTGCAGGAGATGCTCGCGGCCGACCTCGACGGGCTGCGGCAGCGCGCCCGCCGGCTGGCCGCCCGGCTGACCGCGCAGGGCGTCGGGGCCGTGGCGGTCGACGCCGACGCGCGGGTCGGCGGGGGAGGGGCGCCGGAGCACCCGCTGGCCGGTGCCGCGGTGTCCCTGGACCCCGCCTTCGCCGAGCCGCTGCGCCTCGGCACGCCGCCGGTGGTCGGCTACGTCGACGACGGGCGGACGCTGCTGAACCTCCGCAGCGTGCCGCCCGAGCAGGACGACGCCCTGGCCGCCGCCGTCGTGGAGGTCGCGCGCCGGTGGACGTGATCGCCACCGCCGGCCACGTCGACCACGGGAAGTCCGCGCTGGTGCGGGCGATCACCGGCATGGAGCCCGACCGGTGGGCCGAGGAACGCCGCCGCGGCCTCACCATCGACCTCGGGTTCGCCTGGACGACGCTGCCGTCGGGCCGCCGGCTCGCGGTGGTCGACGTGCCGGGGCACGAGCGGTTCGTCGGCAACATGCTGGCCGGCGTCGGCTCGGTGCCGGCGGCGCTCCTCGTGGTCGCCGCCGACGACGGCTGGTCGGCGCAGACCGCCGAGCACGTCGCCGTCCTGGACGCGCTCGGGGTGCGGCACGCCCTGCTGGCCGTGACCAAGGCCGATCTGGCCGACCCGGCCCCGGTGGTGACCGACGTGCGCGAACGGCTCGCCGCGACCTCGATGGGCGATGTGCCGGCGGTGGCCGTCAGCGCGCTGACCGGGGCCGGGCTCCCGGAGCTGACGGCTGCGCTGGAGACGCTGCTCGCCGGGTTGCCGGCGCCCGATCCGGCCGCGCCGGTGCGGCTGTGGATCGACCGTGCCTTCACCATCCGCGGCGCCGGCACCGTGGTGACCGGCACGCTGGCGGCGGGGAGCATCGGCGAGGGTGACCGGCTGCAGCTGGGCGACCGGGAGGTCGGGGTGCGGGGGGTGCAGTCGCTCGGGGCGCCGGTCGAGCGGGCGACGGCCACGGCGCGGGTGGCCCTGAACCTGCGGGGGATCGCCGTCGAGGAGCTCTCGCGCGGCGACGCCCTGCTGACCCCGGGTGCCTTCCGCAGCACGAGCCTGATCGACGTCACGCTGGCCGGGGCACCCGAGGGGCGCCTGCCGGACGAGCCGATGGTGCACGTCGGCTCGGCGACCGTCGCCGCGCGCCTCCGACCGCTGGGTGGTTCGGCCGTGCGCCTGCGGCTGGCCGAGGCGCTCCCGCTGCGCGTCGGCGATCGGCTGCTCGTCCGCGACCCGGGTGCCCGCCGGGTCTTCGGCGCCGACGTGCGTGACGTCGATCCGCCCGAGCTGCGCCGGCGGGGTGCGGCCCGTCAGCGCGCGGCCGAGCTCGACGTCCGCCCGGACGGCGTAGCGGGAGCGGCCGACGAGCTGGCCCGTCGCCGCATCGTGCGCACCACGGACTTCACCGCGATGGGCTGGCCGGTGCCCCCGGATGCGACGGTGCACGGTCCGTGGCTGCTGGCCGCCGGGTTGGCCGACCGGTTGGCCGTCCAGGTCCCCGACGTCGTCACCAGGTACCGGCGGCTGCGACCGCTCGAGGCGGGGCCGCCCACGGAGGTCGTGCGGCGCGCGCTGGAGCTGCCGGACGCCGAGCTGCTCCCGGCGCTGGTCCGGCCGCCGCTCGCCCTCCGCGACGGGCGGGTGGTCGACGCCGCGGCCGACCTGCCGGAGCCGGTGCAGCGCGCCGTCGACGCCATCCGGGCCCGGCTCGCGGCCGACCCGTTCGCGGCTCCGGAGGCCGGCGATCTGGCCGGAGCGGGACTCGGTGTGCGGGAACTGGCGGCCGCGGTCCGCAGCGGGCAGCTGCTGCGGATCGCCGACGGCGTCTACCTGGCACCCGGCGTCGCCGAGCAGGCCCGCGCACGCCTCGCCCGGATCGACTCGCCGTTCACCCTGAGCCAGGCGCGGCAGGCGTGGGGCACCAGCCGTCGCGTCGCCGTCCCGCTCATGGAGTGGCTGGACGCCCAGGGTGTGACCGTCCGGCTGCCCGACGCCAGCCGCCGCCTCCGGTAGAACTGTGTCGGCCGAGGGAGCCCCGCGGGTCAGTCGGCGGGCACCCAGCGGGCGGGGCGCTTCTCCCGGAACGAGGCGATGCCCTCCTGCCCCTCCTCGCCGGCGAAGAACCGGGCCGACAGCTCGAGCAGGGCGTCGAACTCCAGCGGCGAACCCGCGCGCAGCAGGCGCTTGGTCTCGGCCAGTGCCGTCGGGGCGCCGGCCGCGAGGGCGGTGAGCAGCCCGGCGAGCGTGTCGTCGACGGCGTCGTCGGCGGCGACCAGGTCGACCAGGCCGCCGGCGGCGGCCGTCGCGGCGTCGAACACCTCGCCGGTGAGCATCAGCCTGTGCGCGACGTGCCGCACCATCCGGGGCAGCGCGACGGCGGAGATCACGGCCGGCACGAGCCCGAGCCGCACCTCCGAGAACGCGAAGGACGCCGACGACGCCGCGACCACGACGTCGCACGCGGCGGCCAGCCCCACCCCACCGGCGCGCGCCGGGCCGCGGACGACGGCGACGACGGGCTTGGGCGAGGTCCAGAGCGCCGCCAGCAGGTCGGGGAACTCCCGCACGCCTTGATCGGCCACCCCGCCACCGGCGGCCTCGGCCAGATCCATCCCGGAGCAGAACACCCGCCCGGTGTGGTCGAGCACGATCACGCGGACCGCGTCGTCGGCCAGCGCGTCGCCGATCGCGGAGCTCAGCTGCGCACGCATCGCACGCGACAGCGCGTTGCGGTTGGCGGGGGAGTCGAGCGTCAACGTCGCGACGCCCCGCGCCACGGACACCTGCAGCACCTGGTCGGAAGTCACAGCCCGCATCCTGCCGGGCCGGAGACGGCGCGCGGCACACTGGGAGCAGATGAACACCGTCCTGCCGCTGCTGGAGACCCCGGTCCAGCCGTTCGCGCTGCCCGACAGCGCACGTGAGGGCCTGACGACGACGCCGTTCGGGCTCTACGTGCACGTGCCGTTCTGCGCGACCCGCTGCGGCTACTGCGACTTCAACACCTACACCTCCGACGAGCTCGGACCCGGCGCCAACCGCTCCGAGTACGCGGGCACCGCGATCGCCGAGCTCCGCCGCGCGGCCCGTGCCCTCGGCCCCGAGCTGCCGGAGGTCGCCACGGTGTTCGTCGGTGGCGGTACCCCGACGCTGCTGCCCGCCGACGACCTGTCCGCCGTGCTGGCCGAGATCCGCGAGCTGTTCCCGGTCGCCGGCGACGCCGAGGTCACCACCGAGGCCAACCCGGAGACCGTGACACCCGCGTCGCTGGCCCGGCTGCGCGAGGGTGGGTTCACCCGCATCAGCCTGGGCATGCAGTCGGCCGCCGAGCACGTGCTCGCCGTGCTCGACCGGCGGCACACCCCGGGCCGGGCCGTCGAGGCCGCGCGCGAGGCCCGCGCCGCCGGCTTCGAGCACGTCAACCTCGACCTGATCTACGGCGCCCCGGGGGAGACCGCCGCCGACTGGGCGGCGTCCCTGGAGGCCGTCCTGAGCGCGCCGGTCGACCACGTGTCGGCCTACGCGCTGATCGTCGAGGACGGCACCCGCCTCGCCCGCCGGATCAGCCGCGGGGAGCTGCCCATGCCCGACGACGACGTCCTCGCCGACCGCTACGAGCAGGCCGACGCCACCCTGCGCGGGGCCGGCTTCGACTGGTACGAGGTGTCCAACTGGGCCACGGGCGACGCGGCCCGCTGCCGCCACAACGAGCTCTACTGGGCCAACGCCAACTGGTGGGGCGTCGGGCCGGGGGCGCACAGCCACGTCGGCGGGTTCCGCTGGTGGAACGTCAAGCACCCGGCGGCCTACGCCGACCGGCTGGCGAACGGGGAGAGCCCGGCGCAGGACTCCGAGCTGCTCGACGACGCCGACCGGGCGCTGGAGACGGTGATGCTCGGGCTGCGCCTGCGCGAGGGACTTCCGCTCACGGCGCTGTCGCTCGTGGGCAGGGGCCGCGCCGCCGACGCCGTCCGGCGCGGGTTGCTCGAGGAGGCCGCCCACGCCGCGGGCCGCGCCGTCCTCACCGACCGCGGCCGCCTGCTGGCCGACGCCCTGGTCCGCGACCTCACGGACTGAACCGCGCCCTTCCGCTGGGGCCCGGCGCCCGGCATGCTCCGCACACCGGGGGCCGAACAGGGGAGCGGGCGTATGGGGCGGTTCGACGTGCCCGGTCGCCCGGTGCCACGCCCCCCGCCGGGGTTCCCCGACAGTGCCGCCGCGCCGGTCTGACGGCCCCGCCGAGGCGCCGGGGGCCTGGCGGTTCCTCCCGGGGCTCTACCGGTTGCGCCGCTACGAGCGGGCCTGGCTGCGGCCCGACCTGCTCGCCGGGGTCGGTGTCGCCGCCTATCTGATCCCGCAGGTCATGGCCTACGCGGAGGTGGCCCGGCTGCCCGCCATCGCCGGCCTCTGGGCGATCGGCGTGGCCCTGTTCTGCTACGCCCTGCTCGGCTCGTCGCGACAGCTCTCGGTCGGGCCGGAGTCGACCACGGCACTGATGACCGCGGCCGTCGTCGGGCCGCTCGCCGCCGGCGACCCCGGGCGGTACGCGGCGCTGGCGGCCACGCTGGCCCTGGTCGTCGGCGGCCTGTGCTTGCTGGCGCGACTGGCCCGGCTGGGCGTGCTGGCCGAGCTGCTCTCCAAGCCGGTGCTGGTCGGCTACCTCGCCGGTATCGCCGTGCTCATGATCGTGAGCCAGCTCGGCAAGTTCACCGGCGTGCCCGTGACGGGGGAGAGCACGCTCACCCAGTTGACGTCGTTCGTCCGCGGCATCGACCGCATCGAGCCGGCGACGACGCTGCTCGCGGCCGCGGTCCTGGCCCTCCTGCTCGTCGTCCACCGGCGCTATCCACGGGCACCGGCGCCGCTGATCGGCATGCTCGCCGCGGCCGCGGCGGTCGCTGCGCTGTCGCTCCAGGACCACGGCGTGCGGCTCGTGGGAGACATCCCGGGCGGTGTGCCCCACGTGGCCGTGCCGACCGTGGGGTGGCCCGACCTGTCCCGCCTGCTCGCCCCGGCCCTGGGCGTGATGATCGTGGCGTTCGTCGACAACGTGCTCACCGCGCGGGCGTTCGCGGTGCGCAACGGGTACCGCATCGACCCCAACCAGGAGCTCGTGGCGCTCGGAGTCTCCAACCTCGCGGTCGGCTGCACCCAGGGCTTCCCGGTGAGCAGCAGCGGCAGCCGCACCGTGGTCGGCGACGCGCTCGGCAGCCGATCGCAGCTGCACTCCCTGGTCGCGCTGGCCTCCGTGGTGGTGGCCCTGCTGTTCCTCCGGCCCCTGCTGGGTGCGTTCCCGACCGCGGCGCTGGGCGCGATCGTCGTGTACGCGGCGCTCCGGCTGATCGACCTCGCCGAGTTCCGGCGGTTCGCCGCCTTCCGGTGGAGCGAGTTGCTGCTGGCACTGGCCACGACCGTCGCGGTGCTCGTGTTCGGAGTGCTGATCGGGATCCTGGTCGCGGTCGGACTGTCCATCGCCGACCTGCTGCGCCGGGTCGCGCACCCGCACGACGGCATCCTCGGCTACGTCGAGGGGATCGCCGGCATGCACGACGTCGACGACCACCCGGGCGCGCGTCTGGTGCCCGGACTCGTCGTCTACCGCTACGACTCCCCGCTGTTCTTCGCCAACGCGGAGGACTTCCAGGCCCGGGCGCTCGCGGCCGTGCTCAGCGCACCCACGCCGACGGAGTGGTTCGTGTTCAACGCCGAGTCCAACGTCGAGGTCGACCTCACCTCGCTCGACGCGGTGGAGGAGTTGCGGACCGAGCTCGAGCGGCGGGGCGTCGTGTTCGCGATGGCCCGGGTCAAGCAGGACCTGCTGGTCCGGCTGGAGGCGACCGGACTGGCCGAGCGGATCGGCGCCGACCGGATCTTCCCGACGCTGCCGACCGCGGTCGAGGGCTATCTGAACTGGTACGCCGCCCGGCACGGCCACCGCCCCGCCGGCTGGTGACCCGGCCCCGGACCTGACGGATGTCAGGTCCGGCAGGCGACGTGTCGCACTACCGGCGCAACGGCGCCGCCGGAAGACTCGAGCCGTGCCCGGCCCCGATGCACTCGACGTCTCCGGTCTGACGGTCCGCTACGGCGACACCGTGGCCGTGGACGACCTGTCCCTGGCCATCCCCGCCGGCCAGACCGTCGCCCTGCTGGGGCCCAATGGCGCGGGCAAGTCGACGACGGTGAACGCCGTCCTCGGCCTGCTCCGCCCCGCGGCCGGCGAGGTCCGCGTGCACGGGCGGAGTCCGGCGGAGGCGGTCCGGGCCGGCTGCGTCGGGGCGATGCTGCAGCACGGCGGCCTGCCCAGCGAGGCCCGGGTCGGCGAGGTCCTGGAACTGGTCCGGCGCAGTTTCCCGACGCCGTGGCCGTCGGCCGACCTGGTGGCGACGGCGGGCATCGACGGGCTGCTGGCCCGGCCGGTGGAGGCTCTCTCGGGCGGACAGCGGCAGCGGGTGCTGCTCGCGCTGGCTCTGGCCGGAGCCCCGCCGCTGCTGCTGCTCGACGAGCCGACCGCGGCCATGGACGTCGAGGCGCGCCGGGCGTTCTGGACGACGATGCGGGGGCTCGCGGGCCGGGGGCACACCATCGTCTTCGCCACGCACCACCTGGAGGAGGCCGACGCCGTCGCCGATCGCGTGGTCGTGGTGGCCGGGGGCCGGCTCGTGGCCGACGGGTCCGCCGCGCAGATCAAGGCGGGCGCGGCCGGGCGCACCATCTCCTTCTCCGCGCTACCGGGGCGCGGGTTCGACGGACTGCCCGCGGTGACGGCCACGGCGCGGCAGGGCGACACCGTCACCCTGACGACCACCGACGTCGAGGCCACCCTGCGCGCGCTGCTGGCCGACGGCGGGCGGCTGCCCGACCTCGAGGTCCGCGGCGCCAGCCTGGAGGACGCCGTCCTCTCCCTCACCAGCACGATCGGAGCCGCGCGATGAGGCCGTTGTTGCTCTTCCAGTTGCGCCGCGTCGGACGCAACCGGCAGTTCCTGCTCTTCACGGTGCTGCTGCCGGCGCTGTTCACGATCTTCTTCACGAAGATTTTCGGCGGCCAGGCGAGGACGGCCGGCGACTACCAGGACGTCGCGGCGGGCGTCATGGTCTCGATGATGGCCTACGGGGGACTGGGCGCCGCCCTCGGTGCGACGATCCGCATCTCCTTCGACCGGGCGTCCGGTTGGCTGCGTCAGCTGCGTATCAGCCCGGTTCCACAGGCCCACGTGTTCACCGTCGACGTCGTCGTCGGCGCGCTCCTGACCCTGCCCGGCCTGGTCGTCGTCGCCCTGGCCGGTCGTTTCGTCAGCGGTGTCGACCTCCCGGTCCCGACCTGGCTCGCCCTGGTCGGCGTGCTCTGGGCCGGGTCGATCGTCTTCGTCGCGCTCGGGCTGCTCCTGGGCCTGTCCCTCGAGGAGAAGGCCGCGGGTGGCGCCATGGGCGTGGTGAGCGTCGCCCTCGCCACCCTGGGCGGACTCTGGGTGCCGGTCGAGGTCTTCCCGCACTCCCTGCAGGTGCTGGCACGGTTCATGCCCTCGTACTGGTACGCCGCGATGGGACGCGACGTCGCCGCGGGCCTCGCCCCTGACGTCACGGCGGTCCTGGCGCTGTGCGGCTTCACCGCGGTGTTCGCCGTCCTGGCCGTCCTCGTCGCGAGGCGTCGGCCGCTGCACGCGGTGTCCGGGTGAGCGCGGTGACCGTTCCCGGTGGAGACCGGCGCCCCCGGTGGGAGCGGTTCGGCTGGACCGTGCCCTGGCTCCTGTTCCTCGCGTTCCCCGTCGCCGACCTGGTGACGACGCCGCGGCCGGTGCTGGTGCGGGCGGTGGCGACGGGGGCGCTCGCCACGTTCAGCATCGCCTACCTGATCGTGTTCAGCCAGGTGTTCGTCCGGGGCTGCCCGCGGCCGGTGCGCGAGCTGGTGATCGTCGCCGTCCTCGGGACCGGGCTCGCCGTCTGGCTCGGGCCGACGTGGGCGGGGCTGCTGATCTACGTGTCGGCCGCGGCCGCCGGCAGTCTGCCCGAGCGGTGGGTCTGGCCCGCCGTCGCCGCAGCCGCAGCGGTGTGCACGGCGGTCGTCGCGGCGCACGGGCTGTTCGCCGACCTGTTCATCCTGCCGCTGCTGTGCCTGCTCACCGCGTTCGCGCTCCGCGGCACGCGCTACCTGCTCCAGGCCAACGCCGAGCTCGCCGAGGCGCGCGAGGAGCTCGCGCGCAGCGCGGTCGCGGAGGAGCGGCTCCGGTTCGCCCGCGACCTGCACGACCTGCTGGGTCACAGCCTGTCGCTCATCGCACTGAAGAGCGAGCTCGCGGGGCGGCTGGCCGAGCGTGACCCGCTGCGTGCGAAGGCCGAGATGACCGACGTCGAGGCGGCGGCCCGGCGGGCGCTCGCGGAGGTGCGGGACGCGGTGAGCGGCTACCGCGAGGTCGGCCTCGCCCAGGCGGTGGCCGAGGCCCGTTCGGCGCTGTCCGCGGCGGGGATCAGCCTCACGGCGCCGCCGGCCGCCGCCCCGTTGCCCGGCCCGGTCGACGCCGTGCTGGGCTGGGTGGTGCGCGAGGGCACGACGAACGTGCTGCGGCACAGCGGCGCCCGCGCCGTCACGGTCGAGGTGCACGCCGACGACGGCGTGGTGAGGTTGACCATGGCCGACGACGGGCGGGGTGGCGCGGCGCCGCGGGGTGTGGGCCTGGCCGGTCTGGCCGAGCGCGTCGAGGCCCTGGGTGGCCGGTTGGTCGTCGGACCGGCCGACGGGTCCGGGTTCCGCCTGGAAGCCGCCGTTCCGCGCGACGTCCCGATGCCCTCCCCGCTGGTGGCCGGCCAGTGATCCGGGTGCTGATCGCCGAGGACCAGACGCTCGTGCGGGGGGCCCTCCGCGCGTTGCTGGAACTGGAGGAGGACATCGAGGTCGTCGCCGAGGTCGGCCGCGGCGACGCCGTCGTCGACGCCGCCCGCGAGCACCGGTCGGACGTCGCCCTGCTGGACATCGAGATGCCCGGCGGTGACGGCATCGAGGCCGCCCGGGCCCTGGCGACGGCACTCCCCGGCTGCCGGGCGGTCATCCTCACCACGTTCGGCCGGCCCGGGTTCCTGCGGCGGGCGATGGAGGTGGGTGCGGCCGGCTTCCTGGTCAAGGACGCCCCGGTCGCGGAACTGGCCCGCGGCATCCGGGCGGTGATGGCGGGGGAGCGGGTGATCGACTCGGACCTCGCCGCGGCGGCGCTGGCCCTCGGTGCCACGCCGCTCTCGCAACGGGAGACCGACGTGCTGCGGGCCGGTGCCGACGGGGCGACCGTCGCCGACATCGCCGGCCGGTTGTTCCTCTCCGAGGGCACCGTCCGCAACTACCTGTCCTCGGCGATGGGCAAGACCGGCGCGCGCACGCGGGTCGAGGCGGCGCGGGTCGCGGAGGAGAAGGGCTGGCTCTGACGCCCGCGGGGTCAGAGCCCGCGGGTCAGAGCCGGCGCGGGTTGGGCACCGGCGGCTGAGCCGGGATCGACGCCGTCGCCGGCCCGGTCGAGGTCTGCACCGGGGTGAGCGCGTCGAGGTCGAGCACGCGCACGTGGATGACGTTGCGCTGCTGCAGGGCCGCCCGCAGCGCGCGGTGCAAGCCGTCCTCCAGGTAGAGCTCGCCGTGCCACTGGACGGCGTGCGGGAACAGGTCGCCGTAGAAGGTCGAGTCGTCGGCGAGCAGCGCGTCGAGCGCCAGCTCCCGCTTCGTCGTCGTCAGCGTGTCCATCCGCACCTGCCGGGGCGGGATCATCGCCCAGTCCCGAGTGGACAGGCCGTGGTCGGGATAGGGGCGGCCGTCACGTACCGCTTTGAAGATCAGGGGACCGACCTCCGCTCTCTGCCCCTGGGGGGCGCCGACCGGACCCACCCTAGCCGTCGGCCCTTCCCCTCGCCGGGGCCCCGGCGAGGGGAGGGACGCCCCGCGAGCCACGCGACGGAGCGCGGCAGCGGAGGTAGGCTTGCCTGGCACTCTGTCCGTGCGAGTGCCAGTTCCGGGCGGCTGTCCGGGTGGCCGCACGGCACGTCGACCGGTACGGGGAGGTGTCACCGTGGCGCACGACGAACGCCGCCTGGAGGTCCTCCGGGCCATCGTCCAGGACTACGTGTCCACCAACGACCCGGTGGGCAGCAAGGCCCTCGCCGAACGGCACGACCTCGGGGTGTCCCCGGCCACCATCCGCAACGACATGGCGGTGCTCGAGGAGCAGGGCTACATCACCCAGCCGCACACCAGCGCCGGGCGGGTGCCCACCGACAAGGGCTACCGCCTCTTCGTCGACCGGCTCTCGGCCGTCAAGCCGCTGTCGGTCGCCGAGCGGCGGGCCATCGAGCGGTTCCTCGACGGCGCGGTCGACCTGCACGACGTGCTCGGCCGCACGGTCCGGCTGCTCGCCCAGCTCACCCGGCAGGTCGCGGTGGTGCAGTACCCGTCGCTGTCGCGCAGCGCCGTCCGCCACGTCGAGGTGGTCCAGGTCGCCGCCGCCCGGCTGCTGCTCGTGCTGATCACCGACACCGGCCGCGTCGAGCAGCGGGTCGTCGACTGCCCCGTCGACGTCGACCCCGAGTCGGTCCGCGAACTGCGCACGCTGCTCAACTCCGCGTTCACGGGCGCGAAGCTGGCCGACGCCGGCGCCAAGGTTCCCGACCTGCTGGAGACGGCGCCGACGCACCTGCGCGGCCTCGTCGCCACCGTCAGCGCCACGCTGCTGGAGACCCTCGTCGAACCGAGCGAGGACCGGCTCGTCGTCGGCGGCACGGCCAACCTGACCCGGGGCAACGCTCTCGACTTCCCGGGCACGGTGCGGCCGTTGCTCGAGGCGTTGGAAGAACAGGTCGTGGTCCTGCGGTTGATGAGCGAGGTGGACGCGAGCACCGTGCTGGTCCGGATCGGCGAGGAGAACGCCCACGAGGCGCTCACCAGCGCGTCGTTCGTGTCGGTCGGTTACGGCTCGGCGGACCGGGCGCTCGGTGGCCTCGGGGTCGTGGGCCCCACCCGCATGGACTATCCGACAAACATGGCCGCGGTTCGTGCCGTGGCCCGATACGTCGGCCACCTGCTGGCCGAGAGCTGAGGCGAAGACAACTCGATGGCGACCGACTACTACGGCGTCCTGGGCGTGGCGCCCGGGGCCACGGACTCCGAGATCAAGCGTGCCTACCGGAAGATGGCGCGCGATCTGCACCCGGACGTCAACCCCGAGCCGGGGGCGAAGGAGAAGTTCCAGGAGGTCACCCGCGCCTACGAGGCGCTGACCGACCCGGAGAAGCGCCGGATCGTCGACCTGGGGGGTGACCCGTTCGACACCGGCGGCGGCGCCGGGGGCGGGTTCAGCACCGCCGGGTTCGGCGGTCTGGGCGACATCATGGACGCCTTCTTCGGCGGCGCCGCCACCCGCGGCCCGCGCAGCCGCACCCGCGCCGGCCGGGACGCGCTGATCCCGATCGAGCTCGAGCTCGACGAGACGGTCTTCGGCGTCACCAAGGACATCACGGTCGACACCGCCGTCCTCTGCACCGCCTGCGCCGGCGCCGGCACCGCGCCCGGCACGCACCCGGCGACCTGCAGCACCTGCGCGGGGCGTGGCGAGGTGCAGAGCGTGCAGCGCGGCTTCCTCGGCCAGGTCGTCGCCAGCCGGGTCTGCCCGACCTGCGCCGGCACCGGCCAGGTCATCCCCGACCCGTGCCGCGAGTGCGCCGGCGACGGGCGGGTGCGCTCGCGCCGCACCATCCAGGTGAAGGTGCCTGCCGGGGTCGAGGACGGCATGCGGATCCGCCTCACCGGGCACGGCGAGGTGGGCCCCGGTGGTGGCCCGGCCGGCGACCTCTACGTCGAGATCCACGAGCGGCCGCACGCGGTGTTCACCCGTGACGGCGAGGACCTGCACTGCCGCGTCACCCTGCCGATGACCGCGGCGGCGCTCGGCACGACGCTGAGCCTGAAGACGCTCGACGGTGAGGAGGACATCGTCGTCCGACCCGGCACGCAGTCGGGCAGCGTCCTCACCCTGCGCGCCCACGGCGCGCCGCGGCTGCGGGCCACCGGCCGCGGCAACCTGATCGTGCACGTCGAGGTGACGACGCCGACCCGGCTCGACCCCGAGCAGGAGAAGCTTCTGCGCGAGCTGGCCGCGCTCCGCGGGGAGGACCAGCCGGAGTCGCACCGCGAGGCGCAGGGCGGGCTGTTCTCCCGGGTCCGCGACGCGTTCAACGGGCGCTGACCGATGAACGCCGGCGACCACCCCGACCTGCCCGAGCTCGACGGCGCGCCGTTGTTCCTCCTGGACGTCGTCCCCGAGGCGGATGAGCTGCTGGTCGACGGCGCGGAGGGGCGGCACGCGGTCGATGTGCTGCGGCTGACGCCGGGGGAGCAGGTCCGGATCAGCGACGGGCAGGGCGTCCTGGCCGACGGAGACGTCGTGCACGCCGGGCCGCAGGGGCTGAGGGTCGCCGTGCGTACCCGCGTCGAGGTGCCCGCGCCGGAGCCGGAGTTCGTCCTGGTCCAGGCGCTGCCCAAGGGCGACCGCGGCCCGCTCGCGGTCGACCTCGCCACCGAGCTGGGGGTCGACCGGATCGTGCCGTGGACGGCGTCGCGCTGCGTGACCCGCTGGCGGGAGGACCGCGTCGACAAGGGCGTGGCGAAGTGGCGGGCCGCCGCCCGGGCCGCGAGCAAGCAGTCGCGGCGGCCGCGCGTGCCCGAGGTGACCGGGCCGATGACCACCCGCGAGGTGTGCGGCCTGCTGGCCGAGGTCGATCTCGCCGTGGTGCTGCACGAGCAGGCCCGCCGTCCCCTCGCCGCCCTGCAGATCCCGACGGCCGGCACCGTCGCCGTCGTCGTCGGGCCCGAGGGCGGTCTCACCGACGGGGAGGTCGTGGCGTTCCGGGCCGCCGGCGCGGAGGCGGTGCGCCTGGGCCCGGAGGTGCTGCGCACCTCCACGGCGGGGGCGGCCGCGCTCGCCGCCCTGTCCCTCCGCACCCGCTGGCAATGACACTGCGGTCCTCCGGACCGCACCACGGCCAGGAGGCGTCCCCTATGGCGACGAGTGCGTCCGCGGCTCCGCGTCGGGGACCCTGCGGGCCCCGCTCCGCGGACCGCACCACGGCCAGGAGGCGTCCCCTATGGCGACGAGTGCGTCCGCGGCTCCGCGTCGGGGACCCTGCGGGCCCCGCTCCGCGGACCGCATGCATGCCAGGGCTCTAGGGTCGGGTCGTGAGTGACTGCCTGTTCTGCCGCATGGTGGCGGGGGACGTCCCGGCCACCGTCGTCCACCAGACCGACCGCGTGTTCGCCTTCCGCGACATCAACCCGCAGGCCCCGACGCACGTGCTGGTGATCCCGAAGGACCACCACCGCAACGTCGCCGCCCTGGCCGCCGCCGACCCGGGCCTGCTCGGCGAGGTCGTGTCCGCCGCGCATCGGGTGGCGGGGCAGGAGGGCCTGGTCGACGGCGACACCGCCGAGCCGGGCTACCGCGTGGTGACCAACACGGGCCCGCAGGCGGGCCAGAGCGTCGACCACGTCCACCTGCACGTCCTCGGCGGACGGCGCATGGAGTGGCCGCCCGGCTGAACCCCCGCGCGGGCCGTCCCGCAGGATGCAGGGGTGACCGAGACCTCGCAGCCCGTCCGGATCGAGCGCGACGGGGACGTCGCCGTCGTCGTGCTGGACAGCCCGCCCCTGAACCTGTTCGACCCGGCGATGTTCAACGCGCTCGAGAACGTCGCCGCCGAACTGGTCGCCCTCACCGACCCGGCGCAGCCGAACCGTGCGCGGGCGGTGCTGGTCGAGGCGCGCGGCAAGGTGGTCTCCGGCGGGGTCGACGTCGCGTTCTTCCGCGACATCGCCGAGGGGCCCGAGCCGATCCGGCGCGGGGCCGACCTCTGGACCCGGCTGCTCCGCGTGGCGCAGACCTTCGAGGATCTCCCGGTGCCCACGGTGTTCGCCGCCCACGGCCTCACGCTGACCGCCGCCTTCGAGCTCTCGCTGGCCTGCGACATCCTGCTGGCCGCCGAGCAGGCCACCTTCGGGCTGGTCGAGATCGTCGTCGGTCTCACCCCGTCGATGGGCGGCCCGCAGCGGCTGGCCGAGCGGGCCGGGCCGGCGCGGGCGCGGGAGCTGGTCTTCACCGGCGAGCGCTACCCGGCCGCCGTCCTGGAGCGCTGGAACGTGGTCAACCGAGTGCTGCCCGACGAGGGCTTCGCCGAGGCCGCCCGCGCGTACGCACACCGGGTCGCCGCCGGCCCGACCGTGGCGCACGCGGCCACCAAGCAGCTGGTCGCGGCCGCCGTCCGGCAGGGGGCCCGCGCGGCCGACGCGCTCGTGCCCGAGGTCTCGGGCGCGCTGTTCGCCACCGAGGACCTGCGGGGCGCGGTGGCGTCCTTCCTCACCGACGGGCCCGGGAAGGCGACCTACGCCGGACGGTGACCCCATCGGGTCGACGCGCGATTCGGTGCTCCGGTCGCGGGTAGAGTCGACCCGTCCTCATGTTCCGTCCTAGGAAGGCAGGGTCGAGGGTTCTTGCCCGACACCTCCCCAGGCGCTCCCGCGCCTGATGGCAGCGCGTCCCGAGAGGCCTCGGCGCGCGCCGCGGCCCAGGACGCTGCCTCCGCATCCACGTCTGCTCCCTCCGCCGACGGCGGCCCCGCCACCGTCCGGGCCACCATCACCGTTCCCGAGTCGGTCTCGATGGTCGGCCTGCTCGGCTCCGGCGACGAGCTGCTGCGCCTGGTCGAGGGCGAGGTCGCCGCCGACGTGCACGTGCGCGGCAACGAGATCACGGTGACCGGCCGGCCCGCCGACAACGCGTTCGCCGTGCGGGTCTTCGACGAGCTCATCGCGCTGCTGGGCACCGGCCAGTCGTTGCGGCCCGACTCGGTGCGCCGGGTGATCGGCATGCTGCGCAACGGCGACGCCGAGCGCCCGGCCGACGTCCTGAGCCTCGACATCCTCAGCCGCCGCGGGCGCACGATCCGGCCGAAGACGCTGAACCAGAAGCGCTACGTCGACGCGATCGACACGAACACGATCGTCTTCGGCATCGGGCCCGCCGGCACCGGCAAGACCTACCTGGCCATGGCGAAGGCCGTGCAGGCGCTGCAGACCAAGCAGGTCAACCGGATCATCCTGACCCGTCCCGCGGTCGAGGCCGGCGAGCGCCTGGGCTACCTGCCGGGAACGCTGAGCGAGAAGATCGACCCGTACCTGCGGCCGCTCTACGACGCGCTGCACGACATGGTCGACCCGGAGTCCATCCCGCGGCTGATGGCGGCCGGCACCATCGAGGTCGCGCCCCTGGCCTACATGCGGGGTAGAGCGCAGCCGTACGACGCGGCGGTGCTCACGCCGAACGGCTTCATGCCGATCGGCACGTTGCAGGTCGGTGACCTGGTCATCGGCTCCGGCGGCACGCCGACGCCTGTGCTCGGCGTCTACCCGCAGGGCAAGAAACTCGTCTACCGCGTCACCACGCAGGACGGCGCCTCGACGCTGGCGTGCGGCGAACATCTGTGGACCGTGACGACTCCGGATGATCGGCGCCGCGGCACGACGCGCACGCTCGAGACGCAGGACATGATCGGCAATCTGCGCTGGTCGCATGCGCACCGGTACGAGTTGCCGCTGGTTGACGCGGTCGAGTTCGAGCCTCAGGAAGTTCCGCTCGATCCCTATGCCCTCGGCCTGCTGCTCGGCGACGGCTGCCTGACCATGTCGACCACGCCGTCCTTCTCCACGATGGACGCAGAGTCGGTCGTCGCACTCGAATCGGCGCTCGAGGGGATCGTCGTACGGCACAAGGCCGGACCCGACTACGTCCTGCACCACGTGAACGGTGGGCGGGGCGGCCTGCGGATCGCGAACCCGGTGACCGAGGCGATTCGCGAGCTCAATCTCGCGGGCACGCGGTCGGAGACCAAGTTCGTGCCCTGGGTGTACTCGCACAACTCCGCGGAGGTCCGGACGGCGCTGCTCCAGGGGCTCCTGGACTCGGACGGGGGACCGGTCACGCAGTCCGGCCGCACGTGCCGGATCCAGTACACGACGACGTCGGAGCGACTGCGGGACGACGTCATGTTCCTGGTTCGGTCGCTGGGGGGCGTGGTCACGTCGCGCACCCGGTTGGCGACCGGACGCCGTCCCGGTCTGGCCTTGGGACGGCCCGTCCACCACCGGCACGCCGCCCACATCCTCGACATTCGCCTTCCCGCTGGTCTCCAGCCGTTCCGGCTCGAGCGCAAGCGAAAGGCATATGACGCCACGGGGGGCGGGCGGCCGATGCGCTTCATCCACAGCATCGAGCCGGTGGGCGAGATGGAGACGATGTGCATCCAGGTGGCGGCCCAAGACTCGCTCTACGTCACAGACGACTTCCTGGTCACGCACAACACCCTGAACGATGCCTTCGTGATCCTCGACGAGGCGCAGAACACCACCGCGGAACAGATGAAGATGTTCCTCACGCGGCTCGGGTTCGGCTCCAAGATCGTCGTGACGGGTGACATCACCCAGGTCGACCTGCCCGGCGGCGCCCAGAGCGGGCTGCGGATCGTGCGAGACATCCTCGACGGGATCGACGACGTGCACTTCGCGAATCTGACCAGCGCCGACGTCGTCCGGCACCGCCTGGTCGGCGACATCGTCGACGCCTACGAGCGCTGGGACGCCTCCCAGCAACATTCCCGACCCGGTGCCGGCGCGCCGGTCCGGGCGTCCCGGCCGCGCCGGCAGGGGAGCTGACGCGGCGTGCCCGTCGAGGTGGCCAACGAGTCCGAGATCGCGGTCGACGAAGCCGAGCTGGCCGGTGTCTGCCGGTTCGTGCTCGGTGAGATGAAGGTCAGCCCGATGGCGGAGCTGTCGGTGCTCTGCGTCGACGTCGAGTACATGAGCAGCCTGCACGAGCGGTGGATGGGCGAGAAGGGCCCGACCGACGTCCTGGCGTTCCCGATGGACGAGCTCGACACCGCCCGCCCCGACGACCCCGAGCCCGGCCCCGCGCTGCTCGGCGACGTCGTCCTCTGCCCGGCCGTGGCGGTCCGGCAGGCCCGGGCCGCCGGCCACTCCATGGACGACGAGCTGGTCCTGCTGGCCACCCACGGGGTGCTGCACCTGCTCGGCTACGACCACATGGAGCCCGACGAGGAGAAGGAGATGTTCGGTCTCCAGCAGAAGCTGATCGAGGGCTGGCGCTCCGCACCCCGCGAACCGGTCACCGGCGAGCCGGCCGTCCGGGAGCCCCGCACCTGATGGCCGTACCCCGATGAACGGCCTCCGATGAGCCCCGCGGCGATCACCGCCCTGGTCATCGCCATCTGCCTGATCCCGCTCGCCGGGCTGTTCGGTGCCATGGACGCCGCCCTGCAGCGGGTGTCGAAGGCCCGCGTGGAGGAGATGCGCCGCGAGGGCGTCAAGCACGCGGCCGGGCTCGAGATCGTCGTCGCCGACCGGGCACGCCACGTGGCGCTGCTGCTCCTGCTGCGCATCGTCTGCGAGAGCCTGGCGACCGTGCTGATCACCGTCGTCCTCTACGGCGTGTGGGGCAGCAGCTGGCAGACCGTGGTCACCGCGGCGGGCGTGATGATCGTGGTCAGCTACGTGCTCGTCGGCGTCGGCCCGCGCACGCTCGGCCGCCAGCACGCCTACGGCACCGCGCTGGCCACCGCGGGCGTCGTGCGGCTGCTCGGCCGCGTCCTCGGCCCGGTGGCGACCCTGCTGATCCTGGTCGGCAACGCCATCACCCCCGGTCGCGGCTTCCGCGACGGGCCGTTCTCCTCCGAGGTCGAGCTGCGCGAGCTCGTGGACATGGCCGAGGAGCGCGGCGTCGTGGAGTCCGGCGAGCGGAACATGATCCATTCGGTGTTCGAGCTCGGCGACACGATCGCCCGCGAGGTCATGGTGCCGCGCACCGACGTCGTCTGGATCGAGCGCACCAAGACGGTCCGGCAGGCGCTCGCACTCGCCCTGCGCAGCGGGTTCAGCCGGCTGCCGGTCATCGGCGACAACGTCGACGACGTCGTGGGTGTCGTCTACCTCAAGGACCTCGTCCGCCGGTCGCAGAACGCCTCCGAGGCCCGCAACGGGCCGCGCGTCGAGGAGCTCATGCGGCCGCCGACGTTCGTGCCCGAGTCCAAGCCGGTCGACGAGCTGCTGCGCGACATGCAGGCCCAGCGCATCCACATCGCGATCGTGGTCGACGAGTACGGCGGCTTCGCCGGGCTGGTGACCATCGAGGACATCCTCGAGGAGATCGTCGGCGAGATCGCCGACGAGCACGACACCGTGCAGCGGCCAGCGGTCGAGGAGCTGCCCGACGGCGCGATGCGGGTCACCGCCCGGCTGCCGGTCGAGGACCTCGCCGAACTGTTCGGCGTCGAACTGCCCGAGGACGACGACGTCGAGACCGTGGGCGGCCTGCTCGCCCGCGCGCTGGGACGGGTGCCGATCGAGGGGGCCACGGCGGTGGTCGGGGGGCTCCAGCTGGTCGCCGAGAGCACCGGGGGGCGCCGCAACCGCATCGACACGCTGCTCGTCTCCCGGGTGCCCGAGCAGGAGGAGGGCGAGCCGGGACCGGCCGCGCCGGGGGCCTCGGGGGGCGCCCGCACGGAGGAGCACGCCTCCGTGGAAGGCTGACCAGCCGTGCCTGAACTGCAGCCCGAGGACGCCAAGCTCGTCACGCTCGCCCGTTCCGCCCGGGGTCGCACCGGCGCGCCGGAGGGGGCGGCGGTCCGCGACACCGACGGCCGGACCTATCTCGCGGCCACGGTCGCGCTGCCGTCGCTGAAGCTCTCCGCGCTGCAGGCCGCCGTGGCCGCCGCCGTCTCCAGCGGGGTCGAGGGGCTGGAGGCCGCCGCGATCGTCTCGGCGTCCGAGGCGGTCGAGCAGGAGGGCCTGGCCGCCGTCCGCGACCTCACGCCGTCCGCACCGGTGCACCTGGCCGGCCCCGACGGAACGGTGCGCAGCACCGTCTGACACCCACCCCGTCGGGACGGCGCATCGGGACGTCGGACCGCGGTGGGAGACTCGCATCGTGACCACACCCGAGCAGTCGCCGCACCGCAGCGGCTTCGTCGCCCTGGTGGGCCGTCCCAACGCCGGCAAGACCACGCTGACCAACGCGCTGGTCGGCGAGAAGGTCGGCATCGTCAGCAACCGCCCGCAGACCACCCGGCACGCCATCCGCGGGGTCGTGCACCGTCCCGCCGGGCAGCTGGTGCTCGTCGACACGCCGGGGCTGCACAAGCCCAAGAGCCTGCTCGGGCAGCGGCTCAACGACGTCGTCCGCGACACGCTCTCCGACGTCGACGTGATCGCCTTCTGCATTCCCGCCGATCAGCCCGTCGGTACCGGTGACAGGTTCATCGCCCGCCAGCTGCGCGAGGTGAAGGCGCCGGTGGTCGTCGTCGTGACCAAGACCGACGTCGCGTCGAAGAAGGCGATCGCCCTGCAGCTGATGGCCGCCAGCCAGCTGATCGAGAACCCCGCCGAGGTCGTGCCGGTCAGCGCGGTCAGCGGCGACCAGGTGGAGCTGCTGGAGGACCTGCTGATCGGGCTGCTGCCCGAGGGGCCGCCGCTCTATCCGGAAGAGCAGACCCACGACGAGGACACCGAGCGCCAGATCGCGGAGCTGATCCGCGAGGCGGCGCTGGAGAAGGTGCGGCAGGAGGTGCCGCACTCGCTCGCGGTCAGCATCGAGGAGATCGTGCGCCGGCCCGACCCGAAGCGGGCCGGCGGGGAGCTGGTCGAGGTGCACGCGCTGCTGCACGTCGAGCGGGCCAGCCAGAAGCCGATGCTGCTCGGCTCCGGTGGGCAGATCATCAAGGCCATCGGCAGCGAGGCCCGCGCCGGCATCGAGACGCTGCTGGGCGCGCGGGTGCACCTCGACCTGCACGTGACGGTGCTGGGGGAGTGGCAGGACGACCCCAAGAAGCTCAACCGGCTCGGCTACTGACGTGAGCGGCACACCGAAGGCGCTCTACCGCGACGAGGGCGTCGTGCTGCGCACCCAGAAGCTGGGTGAGGCCGACCGGATCATCACGGTGCTCACCCGCCGGAACGGCAAGGTGCGGGCGGTGGCGAAGGGCGTGCGCCGCACCAAGAGCAAGTTCGGTGCGCGGCTGGAGCCGTTCAGCCACGTCGACCTGCAGTTCTACACCGGCCGCAACCTCGACATCGTCAACCAGGCGGAGTCGATCCGGGCCTACGGGCAGGCCGTCGCGGCCGACTATCCCGCCTACACGGCGGGCACCGCGGTGCTCGAGACCGCCGACCGGCTGACCGCCGAGGAGAAGGAACCGTCGCTGCGGATGTTCCTGCTGGTCATCGGCGCGCTGCGGTCGCTGGCCGAGCAGACGCACCCGGCCGGCCTGGTGCTCGATGCCTTCCTGCTGCGCGCCATGTCGGTCGCGGGCTGGGAGCCGGCGCTGTCGGACTGCGCGCGGTGCGGCGAGGTCGGCCCGCACCGGCACTTCTCGGTGCCCGCGGGCGGATCGGTCTGCCCGGCCTGCCGCCCGACCGGATCGGCGATGCCCAGCCCGGTGACCATCGAGCACCTGGAGGCGCTGCTGTCGGGCAACTGGGAGCGGGCGGAGGCGAGCCAAGGCATCAACCGCCGCGAGGGCAGCGGGCTGGTGGCCGCGCTGCTGCAGTGGCACCTGGAGCGCGGGCTGCGGTCGCTGGCGCTGGTCGAGCGCTCGTGAAGCGGGACGTGAAGGCCCCCAACCCGCACCCCTCCGGGGCCCGGCCTCCGCAGATCCCGGCCGACAAGGTGCCCGGTCACGTCGCCATCGTCATGGACGGCAACGGGCGCTGGGCCAAGCAGCGCGGGCTGCCGCGCACCGCCGGGCACGAGGCGGGGGAGGCCTCGCTGTTCGACTGCGTCGAGGGCGCGATCGAGCTGGGCATCAGCGCGATCAGCGCCTACGCGTTCTCCACGGAGAACTGGCGGCGCAGCCCCGACGAGGTCCGCTTCCTGATGGGCTTCAACCGCGACGTCATCCGCCGGCGGCGCGACGAGATGCACGACCTCGGGGTGCGGGTGCGCTGGGCGGGCCGCCGTCCGCGGTTGTGGCGCAGCGTCATCAAGGAGCTCGAGATCGCCGAGGAGCTCACCCGCGACAACGACGTCCTGACCCTGACGATGTGCGTGAACTACGGGGGCCGGGCCGAGATCGCCGACGCCGCGGCCGCGATCGCCCGTGAGGTCGCCGCCGGCCGGCTGAGGCCGGACAAGGTGGACGAGAGCACCGTGGCCCGGTTCCTCGACGAGCCCGACATGCCCGACGTCGACCTGTTCGTGCGCAGCTCGGGGGAGAACCGCACGAGCAACTTCCTGCTGTGGCAGTCGGCCTATGCCGAGTTCGTCTTCCTCGACACGCTCTGGCCCGACTTCGACCGCCGGCATCTCTGGGCGGCCTGCGAGGAGTACGCCTCCCGGCAGCGACGGTTCGGCAGCGCCTGAGGCTCGACCTCGATCAGAGGTCGAGACGGACGGCGGCCTCCAGGGCCACCTCGATGCTGTGTCGCCAGCCGTCGCGCAGCTTCTCGTTCTTCTTGTCGTAGAGGCTCGCGCCGGCGACCAGGTTGCTCGAGCAGGCGCAGACCATGGCCGCGCGCAGCCCCCGCTGGCGGGCGACGACGTACATCGCCGAGCTCTCCATCTCGACGTTGAGCAGCCCGAGCCGGGAGAGCTCGGCGATGAACTCGGGGGTCTCGGCGTAGAAGGCGTCGTCGGTGGCATTGATGCCGCCGTGCACCGAGAAGCCGCGCCCGGGGGCGAGCTCCCGGGCGATCTTCTCGAGCTCCACCGCGAGCGGGAGATCGGGCACCGCCGGGTAGCCGCGCGGGGTGTACGCGTCACTGGTGCCGTCGTTGCGCAGCGAGCCGTGGCTGACCAGCAGGTCGCCGGGCTCGACGCCGGGCTGCAGGCCGGCCGAGCTGGCGACACGGATGAACGACGTGACGCCGCAGCGCGCCAGTTCCTCGACGGCGATGGCGGTCGACGGGCAGCCCATGCCCGTCGACGTCGCGGTGATCAGCGTGCCCCGGTAGGTGCCCACCATCGTCATGTGCTCGCGCTGGTGGGCGACGAGGCGGGCGTCGGTGAGGAACTCGGCGATCAGCGGGACGCGGAACGGGTCGCCGGGCAGGAGGGCCACCGTGCCGACCTCGCCGGGGGCGACGCCGATGTGGTACTGCCGGGCGTCCACGCCGACGGCGCTCTTGTCGATGAGTTCCATGCCTCGTCGTCTCTCCAGTCGTCGGTCGGGGTCAGCTGAGCGGCACGCCGTCGGCCGCGTCGTCGCCGGCCGGGCGCGGGACGGCGTCGCGGCAGGCCGCGCAGGTGCCGAAGATCTCCAGCGTGTGGCTGACGTCGGCGAAGCCGTGCTCGTCGGCGATCCGGTCGGCCCAGCGCTCGACCGCCGGCCCGGCGACCTCGACCGTCAGCCCGCACACGCGGCAGACCAGGTGGTGGTGGTGCTGCGGGCTGCAGCGGCGGTAGAGCGCCTCGCCGGTGTCGGTGCGGATCGAGTCGAGCTCGCCGTCGTCGGCCAGTGACTGCACGGCCCGGTAGACCGTCGACAGGCCCACCGGGTCGCCCGCCTCCCGCAGTCGCGCGTGCACCTCCTGCGCGCTGTGGAAGCCCTCGAGGTCCTGGAAGACGTCGCGGACCGCTGCGCGCTGACGGGTGGTGCGGGCCATGCCGTCATGGTGTCAGGCGGGCATGACAACGTCTGCGTGCCCAGGTCGGACCAGCAGGAGGTGGCGGTGTTCGCGGTGACGCGCCTACGGGCGACCGGTGAGGACGGCGCGGCGCTGGAGGCCGCCGTCCCGGCGTTGCTCGCCGCACTGGCGGGCCGGCCCGGGTTCCGGGACGGCGAGTTCGGCCGCTCGGCCGACGACCCGTCGCTCTACGCGCTGGTCACCCGGTGGGACGGCGTGGGTGCCTACCGCCGCGGGCTGTCCGCGGCCGAGGTGAAGATCGCCGGGGCGCCGGTGTGGGTGTTCGCCCTCGACGAGCCCGGCGTCTACGTCACGGAGTGATCCCACCCGCGTGGCCCTGGCCCGGTCCCGCCCCCGCAGCCCTACGCTCCGGGCGTGGTCAGCGGAACCCGCAGGGCGAGGATCGCCCGGAAGCGCACGCGCCGGATGAGCCTCGTCGAGCACGACCTGAGCGCCGAGCAGTGGGCCGCGCTGCAAGCGGCCTGGGGTGGGTGTGCCTACTGCGGGGCGACCGGCCGGCCGCTGCAGCGGGACTGCGTGCTGCCGATCTCCCGGGGCGGCCGGTACACCCTGGACAACATCGCGCCGGCCTGCGGCTCCTGCAACGCCAGCAAATGCAACGACGAGGTCACCGGGTGGCTGCGGCGCAAGCGGCTCGACGAGCGGGCCTTCCTGGTGCGGCACGTGGAGATCGGCGCGGCTCTCGCGGAGCAGTTCGGCGCCGATCGGGAGCCGGTCCAGCCGCTCGACGGGTGACCTGCCCCGGCGATGCTTGTGCTCTGCCCACCCGGCGGGGCAGAGCACAGACGCGAGTGCTCTGCCCACCATCGTGGGCAGAGCACAACTGTGCGACCACCCCTGCGGCGCCGGCGGACCCGGCCACTACCGTGGGCAGGTCAACTCGCCGACCGCCAGCCGGATGGAGCCCCTCAGTGGCAGCCCCGCAGGACCAGACCGCCAGCCCCGCCCCGACCGAGAAGCGTGACCCCGCCCGCCTCGACAAGGTCGTCAACCTCTGCAAGCGGCGGGGGTTCGTGTTCCCGTCCGGCGAGATCTACGGCGGCACCCGCTCGGCCTGGGACTACGGGCCGCTGGGCGTGGAGCTGAAGGAGAACATCAAGAAGCAGTGGTGGCGCACCGTCGTCCAGGGCCGCGACGACATCGTCGGCCTGGACTCCTCGGTGATCCTGCCGCGCCAGGTCTGGGTGGCCTCGGGCCACGTCGGCGTCTTCACCGACCCGCTGACCGAGTGCCAGAGCTGCCACAAGCGCTTCCGGGCCGACCACCTGGAGGAGGAGTTCGAGGAGCGCAAGGGCCGGGCGCCGGAGAACGGCCTGGCCGACATCTCCTGCCCGAACTGCGGCACGAAGGGCGCGTGGACCGAGCCGCGCGACTTCAACATGATGCTGAAGACCTACCTCGGCCCGATCGAGGACGAGTCCGGCCTGCACTACCTGCGCCCGGAGACCGCGCAGGGCATTTTCGTGAACTTCGCCAACGTGATGGGTGCGGCCCGCAGGAAGCCGCCGTTCGGCATCGGGCAGATCGGCAAGTCGTTCCGCAACGAGATCACGCCGGGCAACTTCATCTTCCG
>DASYGS010000074.1:0-21235 GCA_035999465.1 Blastococcus sp.
GGCGTCACACCGCCCTCACCCGGAGCGGGCGCTCCGCCGCAGCGCCGTCCAGGGACGGCGGCTCCCTGGCCGGACGCCGTCCTCGTCGTCCCAGGACCCCGGCAGCGGGATCTCCAGCGCGGCACCGCGGCGCGCGAGCGGGTGCCGCAGCGGCTGGGCGAAGTCCACACCGCCGTGCACCTCGACGACGGCGCCCTCGAGCGGCACCCGCTCGGCGAGCTGGGCCACCACCCACTCCCCCCAGGCGGTCCGGAAGCCCGGTGACCGGTCGCCCAGCCGGAGCTCGAACGGCCCGACCACGTCGTCGGGGTCGAGCAGCCCGTGCTTGGCGCTCAGCACGAACCACGGCGCACCGGAGCCGGCCGCCCGGTTCCGGGCGCGGGCGAACCCGGCGCTCCGGAAGAGGCCGGCGGCGGGGGCGGGGGCCTCGGCGGTCGCGCCCGACGAGGCGAGCAGCAGCACCCGGGCGCCGTCCCGACCACCGGCGTGCATCTGCCACTCCGGTGCCGGTGGACGGAAGCGCCGGTAGAGCCCCCGGTCGACACGGTGCAGCAGCGGCTCGCGGCCGGCGAAGGGATCGTGCTCGCTGTGCCCGGCGTTGTCGGTCGCGAACTGGATGTGCGCGGCGATCGACGCGACCCCGACGTCGGGGCGCCGGGCGCTGACCCAGTTGATCAGCGCCGCGCGGCTGAACGGCTCGGGAAGGGCAGCGGCGCCGTCGGCGACCAGCTCCCAGATCGTGGGCAGGCCCGCAGTGCTCATGGGTGCGCTCCCTCGACGTCGTCGACGCGGGCCGCACCCTAACGCCGCTGCGTGCGCGCGCGGCAGCTTCCTACGCCCGATCGGGTACCGCTCATGGAGTCGCTCGGGTGCAGGAACCGTCACCGGGCGACTCCGTCGACGCCCCGGATGTGATTCGCGGCAATGATCGACCCCGTCCGTCACACCTGCCTCACCCGTCGTGGAGCATGGGCGGGCCCGATCGGACGACCCGGTAGACAGGTGACATGGAGAGCGCTGCCCCCATCGAGGTGGACGACGTCGTCGCGCCGCGGGCGGCCGTCTCCCTCGAGATCACGTCCACGCCGGTGCTCAGCTACGCACTCGCCCACAACCGCATCCCGGTCGTCTCCCGGCTCGCGCTGACCTGCACCGAGGGGCCGGTCCGCGGCGCCACGGTGCGCCTGTCGGTGCGCGACGCCGAGGGCCCGATCGCCCAGACCGTCGAGCTGCTCGTCGACCTCGACGCGGGCCGGACGACGGTGCTCACCGACCTCGGCCTGGTCATGGACCCGGCCGCCATGCTGCAGGTCGAGGGCCAGCGGCCGGGCGTGATCGAGGTCGAGGTCGAGAGCGGCGGCGAACTGCTCGGCAGCGCGCTGCGGCCGGTGCAGGTGCTCGCCGCCCAGCAGTGGCTGGCCACTCCCCTGCCGCTGGCGCTGGAGATGCTCGCCGCGCACGTGATGCCCAACCATCCGGCGATCACCGCGCTGGTCGCCGAGGCGGCCGACCTCCTCGAGGAGAAGACCGGCAGCGGGGCCCTGGTCGGGTACGCCGCGGCGCCGGAGCGGGTCGACGAGGTCGTCACCGCGATCGCCGAGGCCATGTCGCGGCACGGCATCCGCTACAGCGAGCCGCCGCTCTCCTGGTCCGACCTCGGCCAGCAGGTGCGCACACCGGGCGACGTCCTCACCTGGCGGGTGGGCACGCCGCTGGACACCGTCGTCGTCCTGGCCGCCGCGCTCGAGCAGGCCGGTCTGCGGCCGCTGCTGTGGCTCGCGGACGGACACGCGTTCCTCGGGTACTGGCGGGAGGAGCGGAGCGCGGAGAGCGCCGCGACCACCGACGCCACCCCGCTGGTGAACCTGGTCGATCTCGGGCTGATCGGGCTGGTCGAGACGACGCTGCTCACGAGCATGGGCGAGCCCGGCGCCGACCTGCACCGGCCCGCCTACACCGGCTGGCTGACCGGTGAGCTCGACCGGATCCTCGGTGTCACCGACGTCCACCGCGCCCGGCGCGACGGCATCCTGCCGCTGCCCGCGCGGGCGCGCGACGCCAGCGGCGTCCTGCAGGTCGTGGAGTACCGGCCGGCCGTGCACAGCGCGCCGGTGCTGCCGGAGACGGCACCGCCGGCGGCGTCGAGCCGGCCGGAGGCGCCCGCGCGGGTGCAGCAGTGGAAGAACGCGCTCCTCGACCTCAGCCTGCGCAACCGGCTGATCAACTACACCGAGCGGTCGGGGCTGGCGCTGGCCGTGCCGGACGCGTCGCTCGGCATCCTGGAGAACTTCGTCCACGACGGGACGCCGATCACCCTGCTGCCGGCCGACCAGCTGGCCGCGGTGCAGAAGGAGCGCGGGCTGACCTCCGCCCGCGAGCTGCCCGAGGAGCAGCTGACCGAACTGCTGGTCGAGCGCCGCGAGGTGCACGCCGACGTCACCACCGGCGGCTACCTGCCCCGGCTGCGCAACCTCGCCTACAAGGCGAAGACGGTGCAGGAGGAGACCGGCGCGAACAACCTGTACCTGGCGCTCGGCAGCCTGGTGTGGGAGCTGGACGGGCGGCCGCTGCGCTCGCCGCTGGTGCTGATCCCGGTGACGCTCGCGCCGATGGGCCGCACCGGCTCCTACCGGCTGACCCTCGACGAGTCGGGGTCGAGCACGCCCAACTACTGCCTGCTGGAGAAGCTGCGCCAGCTGCACGGCCTCGCCGTGCCCACCCTCACCGAGCCCGCCGACGGCGTCGCGCTCGATCTGGACACCGCGCTCGAGGCGATGCGGCTCGCGCTGGTCGGGCACGGGCTGCCCTACCGCGTGGAGGCGACGGCGGACCTCGCGATCCTCCAGTTCGCCAAGTTCCGGCTGTGGAAGGACCTCGACGAGCACTGGGCGGACTTCGCGGAGAACCCGCTGGTCGCGCACCTGGTGCACGAGCCGACCGAGGCGTTCACCGACCCGGCGCGGGACACCGCACGGTTCACCGACCTCGACGACCTCGCCGCGAAGCTGCCCGCACCGGCCGACGCCTCGCAGCTGCGGGCGATCGCCGAGGCGATGGCCGGCCGGACGTTCGTGCTCGAGGGGCCGCCCGGCACCGGCAAGTCGCAGACGATCACCAACCTGCTCACGCGGGCGGTCGCCGACGGCAAGCGGGTGCTGTTCGTCGCCGAGAAGCGCGCGGCCCTCGACGTCGTCGCACGCCGGCTGGACGCCGTCGGCATGGGCATGTTCGCCCTCGACCTGCACGACAAGGGCTCGCGCGCCTCGATGGTGCGGGCCCAGATCCGGCTGGCGCTGGAGCACGCGGTCGCCGTCGACGAGCAGGGCCTGGCCACCGAGGAGGAGAACCTCCGCTCCTCGCGCCGGATGCTGGCCCGCTACGCCGACCGGCTGCACGAGGGCAACGCGGCCGGGCTGTCGCTGTACTCGGCGCGGACGTCGGAGCTGGCCGCCGGCCTGGACGTCGAGCCGCTGCCGGTGCCCCAGCCGTTCGTCGCGAACGCACCCGCCGAGGTGCTGACGGCGGTGCGGCGGGCGCTCGCCCTGCTGCCCGACATCGCCGACCTGACCCGGCCGTCGCTGCGCCACCCGTGGGCGTTCGTCGACTCCCCCGCGATCGACCTGCCGGCGACGCAGACGGCCGCGGCGGCGGTCGACGCCGCGGTGCGGGAATCCTCCGCCGTCCCCGAGCTGTCGGGGGTGCTGCGCCGGGCGCGCACCACCGACGAGCTCGACGCGCTGGTGCACATCCTGTCCGGGCCGGCGATCGGTCTCGACGTCATCGACGAGACGTTCACCGACCTCTGGACGGCGGCGACGTCGGCGGTGCTCGGCGAGATCGCGGCCTTCACCGCGTTCCGCCACCAGGGGCTCGACGTCTGCGCCCCGACGGTGCTGGCCCTGCCGCTGGCAGAGATCTACGTGCACGCGCAGACCGCCGCCGCCTCGGGCTGGTTCGGCCGGCGCCGCCGGCTGATCGCGGTGCGCGACCGGCTGGCCGAGCACCTGCGGCCCGGTGCGACGGTGAAGCCGAAGGACCTACCTGCGCTCGTCGAGGCGCTGTGGCGGGTGCAGACCGCCGTGCAGCAGATCGCCCTGCGCGCCGCCTCGATCCCGGGGCTGTCGGTGCCGGAGGGCTGGAACCCGTTCACCGACACCGGGCTGCTCGACAACCAGGTGCGCTGGCTGCGCCGCGCGGGGGCGGCCGTCGACGGCTCCTCACCGTTCCACGTCGCGCTGCGCCGGCTGATCGTCGCGGGCCTGCCGTCCGGCCCGGCCGCGCTGGGCGCGGTCACCCGGCTGCGCGACTCGCTGACCGAGCTGCTCGCGGTGTGCCGGAGCAGCCCCGACCAGCTCTCCGCCTGGGCCGGGGACGACGGCGTCGTGCTGCGCTGGTCGATGACGCGGCCCGAGCGCGGGGTGGACGGCTCGGTGCTGATGTCGCTGCGCCGGTGGGTCTCGTTCCTCGACACCCTCGAGCCGCTGCGGTACGCGGGCCTGTTCGACGCGCGCACCCGGCTGGTGACCGGCGCGGTGGCCGCCGACGACGCCGTCCGGTCGTTCGACCGCGGGCTCGCCGCCGCCTCGGTGGCCGAGCGGCTGGACGCCACCGGGCTGGACATGTTCGACGCCCAGGCGCACGAGAAGGCGATCCGCCGGTTCACCTCCGCCTCCCGGGTGGTCCGCGAGCACCTGACGTCGGCGCTGCCGGCGGCCGTGCTGGGTGCGCGCCCGTTCGACGCGGCGTCGGGCGCGGGGCAGATCGGCGCGCTGCAGCGGGAGCTGGCCAAGCAGCGCCGCGGGCTCGGCGTGCGGTCGCTGCTGGCGACGTACGGCGAGCTGATCACGCAGGTGATGCCGTGCGTGCTGGTGTCGCCGGACTCGGTGGCCCGGTTCTTCCCCGCGACGGCGGGGCTGTTCGACCTGGTGGTGTTCGACGAGGCGTCGCAGATCCGGGTGGCCGACGCCGTCGGCGCGCTGGGCCGCGCCCGGGCCGCCGTCGTCGTGGGCGACTCCAAGCAGATGCCGCCGACGTCGTTCGCCGAGCCGTCATCGGGGGGCGACGAGAGCTCCGACTTCCCCGAGACGACCGTGGAGGACGAGGAGTCGATCCTCAGCGAGTGCGTGCAGGCGCGGGTGCCGCGGCAGTGGTTGTCGTGGCACTACCGCAGCCAGGACGAGTCGCTGATCGCGTTCAGCAACGCGCAGTACTACGAGAACCGGCTGTCGTCGTTCCCCGCGCCGACCCACGACCGGGCCTCGTCGGAGCCCGACGGCCGCGGTGTCGCGCTGGTGCGCGTGCCGGGCACGTTCCACCGGTCGGGCGCGGGCCGGCTGCTGCGGACCAACCCGATCGAGGCGAAGGCCATCGTGGCGGAGATCCGCCGCCGGTTCGACGCGGTGCCCAAGTACGGCGACGGTTCCGACGTCGTCCCGTCGATCGGTGTCGTCACCTTCAACGCGCAGCAGCGGGCCTACATCGAGGCGCTGCTGCGCGACGCCGACGACGACCGGCTGACCCAGGCCCTGGACCGCACGGACGGCGAGGGGTTGTTCGTCAAGAACCTGGAGAACGTGCAGGGCGACGAGCGCGACGTCGTGTTCTTCTCGACCGGCTTCTCCCCCCGGGCCGACGGGTCGCTGCCGCTGAACTTCGGCCCGCTCAACCGCACCGGCGGCGAGCGGCGGCTCAACGTCGCGATCACCCGGGCCCGGCGCCAGGTCGTCGTCTTCTCGTCGTTCGACCCCGAGCAGTTGCGGGCCGAGGAGACGTCGTCGGTCGGCATCAAGCACCTGCGCGCCTACCTCGACCTCGCCGCACTCGGCACCGACGTGCTGCCGCGCGACGCACGGTCGTCGTCGGTCGTCGACCGGCACCGGGAGTCGATCGCGGCGGCGCTGCGGGCGCGCGGGCTGCTCGTGCGGACAGATGTCGGGCTGTCGGAGTTCCGAGTCGACCTGTCGATCTCTCGACCTGTCGACCCCGACTCGCCGGTGATGGCCGTGCTGCTCGACGGGCCGGCGTGGGCGAAGCGCCGCACGGTCGGCGACCGCGACGGGCTGCCGGTCGAGGTGCTCGGCGAGATGCTGCGCTGGCCCGCGGTCGAGCGGGTGTGGCTGCCGTCGTGGCTGGCCGACTCCGCGGCCGTGCTCGACCACCTGGTCGCGTCGGTCGACACGGTGCCGGTGACCGCGGTGGCGCCGGTCGCCGAGCCGCTGGTCTTCCCGACGGCGGCGATCGAGTCGTTCAAGGGTGTCGCGGCGCTGCGGGCGTCGGTGACGTCGGCCGTGGCGGTGCCGGCCACCGCGGCCCCCGCCCGGCCGGCCGCGAAGCCGGCGCCGCGCAAGCCGGCCGGCCCGGTGGTGCTCGACGGGGAGACGCAGTTCGTGCCGTGGATCCCGAAGGTGGCCGGCGAGAAGTCGGTGCTCGACGAGCTGCCGGCGTCGAAGGCCGCGCGGGTGGTGCGTCGCGTGCTGACGGCGGGCATCAAGGCCGAGGGGCCGATCCACGTCGACCGGCTGGCGCGGCTCACCGTCGGCGCGTTCGGGCTGAACCGGGTGGCCGAGTCGCGCAAGGAGGCGCTGCTGTCGCTGCTGCCGCCGTCGGCCGTGGTCGACGGGTACCTGTGGCCCGACGGCGTCGACCCCGCGTCGTGGGCGGGGTTCCGCCGGCAGATGTCGAGCACCGACCGGGCGCTGGAGCACGTTGCGGCGCAGGAGCTGGCCAACGCGATGGCGGCGCTCTGCCGGGCCGGGGCCGGCATGCGGCGCGACGAGCTGCTCACCCAGACCGCGGCCGTGTTCGGCTACAAGCGGCGGACGCCGACGGTGACGCCGCTCCTCGAGGCGGGCGTCGCCTGGGCGCTGGAGCACGGCCGGCTCACCGAGCAGCCCTCGGGCCTGCTGACCGTCTGACGGGCGCTCAACCGGGCTTCCGGGCCTCGATCAGATAGCGCTGCGAGTGCGCCACGAAGGCGCCGTGCCGGCGGATCCGCTCGTGTACGTCGGCCAGCTCCCGGCGGTAGCGGTCGACGGTGAAGTCCGGCACCGTCCAGACCACCTTGCGGAGGAAGTGGACGACGGCGGCGATGTCGAAGAACTCGACCCGGGTGGCCTCGTGGCGCAGGTCGACGACGTCCAGTCCCGCTGCCCGGGCCCGGGCGGCCGCCCGATCATGCGCCGGCTGCGCGTCGTCCGGCTGCGGGCCCATGAGCGCCTCGTACAGCTCGCGGTTCGACCCGGAGTCCACGTCCTGCGACAGGTAGGTGCCGCCCGGGCGCAGTACGCGCACCAGCTCGTCCCACGGCTGGCGGGTGGGGTGTCGCTGGGCGATCAGGTCGAAGGAGCCGTCGGCGAACGGCAGGTCGCCGTCCTCGGCCGTCTCGACCACGAGCCCGCCGAACGGCGCCAGGTTGCCCTGGGCCACGCCCACGTTCGGCCGCCAGGACTCGGTCGCCGCCACCGTCCCGGGCTGTCGCTCCGCTCGCGACAGGGCCCCCGCGTAGACCTCGCCGCCGCCGGTCTGGACGTCGAGGGACGACGAGGTGCGGGCCATCCGGTCGGACAACCGGGCCGAGTAGCCCCAGCTCGGCCGCTGCTCGGTGGCCCGCCCCTCGAACCAGGAGAAGTCCCAGCCCTCGACCGGCACCGCTCGGCCCTCGGCGAGCAGGTCCTCGAACGTCGTCGGTGAGGTCACCCCCGCAGTCTGGCGAAGCATCCGGATCGTCGCGTGGGGGTGACACGAGCGGTGACGCAACCGGGTGTGGTCCTCACCGTCGGTGTGGGCACGCCGAATCCGGACGGGAGCTTCATTCTTACTTTCAGTTACGAAGCCCCGGGCTGGCCGGCCGGCGCCGGCGACGTTATCGGTGGTCGCGACAGGAACTGACGCGTGCCGGGGCCGACGCGCGCGCGCCCGGGCGACGTGCGCTCGCGTTGAAGGCCCTAAAAATCGCACCTACCGTCGATTCTCGTCCGCCAGGGTCTTTCGTCACTGAACCCACGTGGCACCCGACGGACGCCGCCGAACCGGGCACCGGCCGAAGAGCCGGCCGCCCGGGCCGAGGACCCACCGCAGCACTGGGGTGAAGCGCGCGTGCGCGCCGGGCGAGTTCCCCGCCCGAACCCGTCAGCTAACCCGGTAGGCGGTCACGGAGAACAGGAGATCCGTCGTCGATGACGACTGCCCGCACGTCCCCCGCTCGTCGCTCGTTCCGTCTCGGCCGCCGCTCGCTGGTCGGCATCCTCGCCGGCCTCGGGGTGATGCTCACTCCCCTGCCCGCCCTCGCCAGCGCGACGGCGCCGACCGCCTCACTGGCGTCGACCGGGCCGATCCTCGCGCCCGACCACACCGCTCAGGTCGTCGTCAACACGGCCATGGCCCAGCGCGGCAAGCCCTACGTGTGGGCAGCCTCGGGCCCCGGCGCCTTCGACTGCTCCGGCCTGGCGATGTATGCCTTCAAGGCCGCCGGGATCAGCCTGCCGCACTCGGCTGCGATGCAGTCGCGCATGGGCACGCCCGTCTCCCGAGCGAACCTGCAGCCCGGTGACCTGGTGTTCTTCTACAGCCCGGTGAGCCACGTCGGCATCTACATCGGGCACGGGCAGATCGTCCACGCCCCGACCACCGGCGACGTCGTGAAGGTCTCCGACATCAACTACATGGGCCTGTACTCCGGCGCCCGCCGGCTCGCCTGACGGCGCACGCGAGGTGCCCCGCCGGTGCGGGGCACCTCGCGTGCAGCGACGGCGGATCCCCTCACCCCGCCCGGGTGCCGTCGGGTCTGCAGCGGCGTGAACATGCGCACTCCTGGTGAGGGTGGTCTCGAACTGCCGGCCGTGGTCGTGCCGGCCGGCGATCACCGTCTGCCCGATGGTCAGCGCCGAGCCCCGGCATCCTCGCCCATCAGCCGATCACGGGACGATGAACCGATTCCTGCGACGTTCCCGCGGGAACGCGGTCAAGGATGTCAACTTGACGACGCTCCCTCGGGAACGCAGACAGCAGTGCCCATCCCTCGGATCGGTCGTCTAGCCGGTGGGGGCTGCGTGCCGCGGCCAGGTCCAGGCGTACCGGACGATCAGCGCGGCAAGGGCGGTCTCCAGAGTGCTCAGGAAGATGTAGTAGCCCCACCCTTCGCCGATGGCCGCGGCCAGGATGGTCACCGCATAGACCCCGCCCAGCACGATGTTCGTCCAGCGGTTCACCGTCGGCTGCGGCGGCCGCCTGCCGCGTGAGTGCCGAACGACTGGGCAGCCCGGGCCGGTGGCCTCGCTGCGGTCGGGACCGGGCCGTTTCGCTGTCGTGCGGCCGGGACGTGCCGCGTCGGGTTTCGTCGGCCGACAGGCGGTCGCCCCGGCTAGGGTCGGACGAGTGGTCGCCGATGTGCAGCTCCGTGGTGTGTACGTCCCGCTGGTGACGCCGTTCGACGAGCGCGGCGACGTAGCGCTCGACGCTCTGGAGCGGCTCACCGACGAGGTGCTGTCGGCCGGCGCGGCCGGGGTGGTCGCCCTCGCGACCACCGGCGAGCCCACCTCGCTCGACGACGCCGAGCGCGACGCCGTCGTCGCCGCGTGCAGCCGCGTCTGCGCCGACCGCGGGGCCGGCCTCGTCGTCGGCGCGGGCACCAACGACACCCGCACCACCCTGGCCCGGCACGCCGCCCTGGCCGACGTGCCGGGCGTGGTCGCGTCGCTCGCCGTCGTCCCCTACTACGTCCGCCCCACCGAGGCGGCGGTCGTGGCGCACTTCCAGCTCGTCGCGCAGCGGTCGCCGGTGCCGCTGGTGACCTACAACGTCCCGTACCGCACCGGCCAGGGGCTGACCGCCGGGCCGCTCCTGGAGCTGGCCGCCACCGACAACGTCGCCGGGCTCAAGCAGGCGGTCGGCAGCATCGACGCCGACACCCTCACCGTCCTGGCCGGGGCGCCGGAGGGCTTCGCCGTGCTCGGCGGCGACGACCCCTACCTGTTCCCGCTGACCCTCATGGGCGCCCCGGGTGCCATCGCCGCGTCGGCCAACCTGCACACCCGGAGCTTCGTCACCATGATCGAGCACGGCCTCGCCGGCGAGGTCGCCGCCGGGCGCGCCCACGCCGAGGCGCTGCTGCCGCTGGTCCGGGCGCTGTTCGCCGAGCCGAGCCCGGCGGTGATCAAGGCACTGCTGCACGCCGACGGCCGCATCCCCACGCCCGACGTCCGGATGCCCCTGTCGAACGCGTCCACCCGGGCGGTCGAGCGGGCGCTGGCGGTGCGACCCGTCTGAGCGCCCCCGAAGGCCGGCAGAAGGGACGGCGGCGGTGATCCTCCCGAAGGTCCGCGATCCCCGCTTCGTGACGATCCGCCGCGGGGGAACCCTCAACGACGCCGATCACCGGCTCCTGGCCCTGTGGGCGGCATCGTGCGCGGAGCACGTCCTCGACCTGTTCGAGGCGGCCCGGCCCGGCGACCCGCGACCGCGGCAGGCGATCGAGCAGGCCCGGGCCTGGACACGCGGCGAGATCACGATGAGCACGAGTCGCACCGCGGGCGGACACGCGATGGGGGCGGCTCGGGACCTCCGCGGGGCCGCGCGGCATGCCGCCTATGCCGCCGGCCAGGCGGCGGTCGTCGCGCACGTCGCCGCCCACGAGCTCGGTGCCGCCGCCTACGCGATCAAGGCCGCGCGTGCCGCCGCCCCGGACGACGCCGAGAGCGCGGGACGGCGCGAGTGCCGGTGGCAGCGCGACCGGCTGCCGGAGGCGATCCGCGAGCTCGTGCTCGACGACCAGCGACTGCGCAACGACATCTGCTGGTCGGTGTTCGACTGCTGACCGCGATCTCCTGCGTCGGGTCCGCGCCGATCGACGCTGGCCCGCGCGAGCGCTGAACCATCGGGGCCCGGAAGCCACCCGATCGTGGGCCCGCCGGTTCAACGCCCTGGGGATCTGCTCAGTGGGCGCTGACGGCGCCGGTGCCGTTGGGCACGAGTTCGATCCAGGTGGTGCCCGGTGCGAGCGTGATCGGCTGGTGGTCGGCGCCGGTCAGCGCGAGGGTCGACGTGACGGCGCTCTTCGACCACGTGGCCGCGACCGTGTGCCCGGCGCTGGCGACGACCGCCGCCCCCGTGCCGATCAGCCGGGTCTCGGGCACCGGGTTGCCGGCCGGGTCGATGTACCGGGTGTTGACGACGTCGACCCGCAGGACGACGACGTTGGTGGCGTGCAGCCGATGCCCGTTCGCCTCGACCGCCGGCGTCGTCCCCTCGGAACGCAGCCAGGCGCGGTCGGCCGGGCTCCAGGTCCACACCGGGTGGCTGACGCCCGACAGCGTCAGGTCCAGCCGGGCCGCCGGGCCCCCCGCGGTCACGGTGGTCGGCTGCTCGCCGGCGCCCGCGAAGGCGAACTGCGCGGGCGGCGAGTGCTTGTGGTTGGCGTCGGCCTGCTTCAGGAACACCGCGAGGCTGGCGTACACGTTGTGCGGTGCCGGCCGCACCCGGATCCGGTAGAAGCCCGCGGAGCCGGCGTCCATGCTGAGCACCTGCAGCCCGGCCGCGGCGACGGCGGCGGGGAACGGCGGCTGGCCACCGGAGAAGGCGAAGAGGCCGTGCAGCGGGCCGGCGATCGACGGGTCCATCGGCCGTACCGAGCGGACAGGCCCGATCTCCGGCGGCAGCGACGAGTGGTAGACGGCGACGTAGCGGGTGATGCCGCCTTCGACCACCTGCTCCCACACCATGTCGGCGGCGTTCAGGCCGGTCTGCGGCCGGGCGGTGACGGAGTTCTCGATCTTGACGGCGATCGCGGGCCGGTCGACGGGCGCGCTCATCAGCACCCCGGTGAGCGGCCACCGGGGCGGCGGAGGCGGCGGCGGGGCCGCCGACGTCGTCGGGGCCGGGGTACTGCTGCTGACCGCCGCCGGCGTCTTCTTGTGGTGGCTGCAGCCGGCGGTGGTCAGCACCGCGACGGCGATCAGCGCGACGCCGAGCCGGCGACGAAGACTCCGCACGTGGTCACTCCCCGTTCCCCCGACGGCCCGCGATGTGCCGCCCGGACTACCTGTTCGACCTGCCGACGGCGCGGGTGCCGGCCCTGACCGCGAGGCTCGCGCCCCACCGCCGCGCCCGGTCCTCCTCGCCCTCGACCAGCGGACCGGTGCCGGTCGTGACGTGGAAGTGCTCCGCGGGTGCGATCAGGATGGCACCGTCACGGCGCAGCAGGCGCTCCTCCGCGCGGGCGGCGTGGTCCATATGGGTGAGGATCCAGGGATGCTCCAGCCGGGTGTCGAAGGCCGCCGCCGCGACGCCGTCGTCGGCCAGTTGGACCGTCTCCAGCCACTCGTGCAGCCCGAGCGTCGGGACGTCGACCTCGGCGCCACTGGAGTCCATCGCCTCCTGGCGGGTGGCCTGGGTCGGCATGCGGGTCCTGTGGTTGGGGCCCCCGACGACGAGCAACAGGACGTCGGGATCGAGCACGGGGGGCGCGTCGGACGCCCCGACGACGTCGGCGGGGAAGTGTGCCGAGATGCCGTCGGCAACGGCCTGGGCGATCGCGCGGGCGTCGCCGAACAGGGACTCGTAGACCACCAGGGCACGCGCCATGACTGCCTCGCTCCGTCGCCGGGCTGCTGACGAGCCGGACGCTAGGGACCGGGCGTTCCCGGCCGCCGCGGCACGAGGACCTACCGCCGGGTGACCAAAGTCGGAAGTCGAGCGCGTGCATGCAATTCGCATGTAGCATCGCCCTGTGAGCAAGATGCTTCAGGTTCGACACGTGCCTGACGACGTCCACGCCGAGCTCCGCAGACGCGCCGCCGACGCCGGCATGTCCCTGTCGGACTACGTCCTGCGCGAGCTGGAGCGGGTCGCGGCGCGCCCGCCTGTGGCAGAGGTGTTCGCGCGCGCCGCGTCGCGACGGATGCACCTGTCCTTCGCCGAGGTCGTGGAGGCAACCCACGCGGACCGTCCCGAGCGGTGATCGTCGTCGACGCCCCGGTGGTCGTCGCGGCACTGCTCGCGAACGGCGCCGCCGGGGAGAGCGCCCGGGCTGCGCTGACGGCCGACCCGGACGTGCACGCCCCGCATCTGCTCGACATCGAGGTGGCCTCGGCGATCCGCCGGTGGGTGCTCGCCGAGCGGCTGACGCCGCAGCTCGCGGCTCTCGCCCTCGCCGACCTGCGCGATCTCGCCGTCACCAGGCACGGGCACGACCTGCTGCTCGACCGGATCCTCGAGCTGCGTGCCCCCACGAGCGCCTACGCCGGCGCCTACGTGGCCCTGGCCGAGTTGCTCGGCGCCAGACTCGTCACCGCCGACGCCCGGCTCGCGCGCGCCGCCGTCCTCCGCTGCCCGGTCGACGTCCTGACCGCCTGAACGAACGCGACCCCCGCCCGGAAGAGCCGGGCAGGGGTCGCGGGTCGTTCTCCCGGGCTCAGACCCGGCCGGTACCGCCGGGACGGCGGGCCACCTGGCCGCTGCTGCGCTTGGCCTGGAAGTCGGCGATCGCCTGCTTGATCTTGGCCTGGTTCTCCGGCTTGCGCGCCTCCTGGATCACCTTGGCGGCGATGCCGGACGCCACGAGCTTCTTGATCATTCCCATGTCCGCCTCCTTCTGTCGTCCCGGGTACCTGCCCCTGCGAACGGCCCGCCAACCACTGCTTCACTGGCGACGTCCCTCACTCCCCCGCCCCGGAGGCCCGCATGCCCACCCTGACCGAGGACGAGCAGGCGATCGTCGCCACCGTGCGGCAGTTCGTCGAGCGCGAGGTGCTCCCGGTGGCCGGCGAGCTGGAGCACGCCGACACCTATCCCGAGGCGCTCATCGAACAGATGAAGTCGCTCGGCGTCTACGGGCTGGTGGTGCCCCCGGAGCACGACGGGCTCGGTGTCTCGACGGCGTGCTTCGCGGCGGTGACCGAGGAGCTGGCGCGCGGGTGGATGAGCCTGGCCGGGGCGATGGGCGGCCACAGCGTCGTCGTCGCACTGCTGGCGCAGTTCGGCACCGACGAGCAGCGCGCGCGCTACCTGCCGCGGCTGGCGACCGGCGAGATCCGGGCGACGATGGCCCTGACCGAGCCCGACGGCGGCTCCGACCTGCAGAACATGCGGACGACGGCCCGCGCCGACGGCGACGCCTTCGTCGTCAACGGCACGAAGATGTGGATCACCAACGCGCGGCGCGCGGGCCTGATCGCGCTGCTGTGCAAGACCGACCCCACCGCCTCCCCCGCGCACACCGGCATGAGCATCCTGCTGGTCGAGCCGGGCCCGGGGCTCAGCGTCTCCCGCGATCTGCCCAAGCTCGGCTACAAGGGCGTCGAGACCTGCGAGATCGCGTTCGAGGACTGCCGGGTGCCGGCCGCGCAGGTGCTCGGCGGCGCCGTGGGGAGCGGGTTCGCGCAGATGATGCGCGGGCTGGAGCTGGGCCGGATCCAGGTGGCCGCACGGGCGACCGGGGTGGCCCGCGCCGCGTTCGACGCCTCGCTGGCATACGCGCAGGATCGGGTCGCGTTCGGCGTCCCGATCTGGAAGCACCAGTCGATCGGCAACTACCTGGCCGACATGGCCGTCAAGCTCGAGGCGGCGCGGATGCTCGTCTTCGCCGCGGCGGACACGCTGGACCGCGGGGGCCGCAGCGACCTCGAGGCCGGCATGGCCAAGCTGTACGCGTCGGAGGTCTGCCTGGAGCTGTGCCAGACGGCGGTGCGCATCCACGCGAGCAACGGCTACTCGCGGGAGTACCCGGTCGAGCGCTTCTACCGCGACGCGCCGCTCATGGTGGTCGGCGAGGGCACCAACGAGATCCAGCGGTCGATCATCGCCCGGCAGCTGGTCGAGCGCGGCGGCCTGCCCTACACCTGAGTGTCGGACTCGGCAGCTGCAACGGCGAGGTGCGCCATGAGCCGGTCGAGGAAGGGCACCTGCCCGGCGACGAGCGCGATGCGCGCGTCGGAGACCGGCAGCCAGGCGCAGCGGTCGATCTCGGGGAACTGCTGGATGCGTCCCGACCTCGGCGGCCACTCGAGCTCGAAGGTGTTGCTGACCGAGGCGGCGGCGTCGAGATCGCCCTCGGCCGCCCAGACGGTGAGCATCTTGCCGCTGGTCACCCGCAGGTCGCCGAGGGCCGCGAACTCGGTGGCGGGCACGGGCGAGCCGAGCTCTTCGGCGAACTCACGCCGGGCCACGTCGAACGGGACCTCGCCGGGGCCGTACTCCCCCTTCGGGATCGACCACCCGCCGGCGTCCTTCTTCGCCCAGAAGGGGCCGCCCATGTGCCCGACCAGCACCTCGCAGACCCCGCCGGGGCGGCGCCGGTACAGCAGGATCCCGGCGCTGGTTCTGGGCACGGCCACACTCTCTCTCACGCGGGTCGACGGCGGTATCGCCGATCAGGTGCGGGCGATGCCGAGCAGGGTGACGTCGTCGGTGCCCGGCGGGTTCAGCGCGGTGACGACCGCGTCCAGCAGGGCGGCGGGGTCGGCGGGCCCGCCGGCGACCACCTCGCGCAGGTGGTCGAGGCCCGCCGCGAGGCCGCCGGCGCCGCGCTCGACCAGACCGTCGCTGAGCAGCAACAGGCGGTCGTCGCCGGCCAGCTCGATGCGGGTGTCGGTGTAGTCGGCGGTGTCGAGCATGCCCAGCGCCGGCCCGCGCCCCCGCATCAGGTACTCCGCGCCGGCGGTCGTGGCGTGCAGGACCGGCAGGTGCCCGGCGTTGGCGACGACGACCTGCCCGTCGGCCGGATCGAGCTCGACCACGACCGCGGTCGCGAGCTCGCCCGGCAGCAGCGCGCCGATCAGGTCGTTGAGCCCGTCGAGCGCGGCGGCCGGCCCGAGGGCGCGCAGCAGGTGGGCGCGCAGGGCGTGGCGCAGCTGGGCGGTGATCGCCGCGGCGGCCAGCCCGTGCCCGGCGACGTCGCCCAGCACGATCGACACCCGACCCCCGGGCAGCGGCACGACGTCGTACCAGTCGCCGCCGACGACGTCGTCCGAACTCGGCAGGTACCGGGCCGCCAGCGCGACGCCCGGCACCTTCGGCAGCTCCTCCAGCAGCAGGGTGCGCTGCAGGGTGACCGCGAGCCGGTTGTCGTCGGCGACCCGGCCGAGCGCGGCCTGGGTGACGCTGTCGGCCAGCGCCCGCGCCGCCGCGACCTCGTGCTCGCGCCACGGCCGGGAGGTCTGCCGCACGGTCTCGCTCCAGCTGGCGAAGGACCGGCGAGGGCTCAGCCGGGGGCCGGTGTCGGTCTGTGCGATCTTGGAGGCGTAGGGATTGCCACCCCAGATGACCTCCCGCAGCGTCTCGGGGCGGAACCAGGCGAGGAAGTCCTCCCGGCCGCCGGCCACGTCGACGGCGAGGACGCCGCTGGCGGTGTCCGCCAGGTCTGCGGCCTCGGGCAGCACGCGGGAGGCCGCGTCGGTCACCGGGATCCCGGCGGCCAGCAGCGCGCGGACCAGGGGCACGACCCGGTCGGCCGGCGGGGTCGTGCCGAGCAGCGTCAGCTGGCCGTTGATCCGGACCGCGGCACCGGCGGCGGGCAGCAGGTCGAGCACCGTCACGTCGCCGCCGGTCAGTGCCTCCGCGAGCGCCCGCGGCGCCTGCCCGACGGCGCCGGCGAGCTCGGCCTGCCGGTGCGCGGTCTCGACGACGCCGCTCTGCTCACCGGCCGCCACGGTGGTGTGCAGCAGCAGGGACGCCGTCCGGCCGAGGAACTCCGCGGCCGTGCGGTCGGTGTAGGAGGGGCGGTGCGGGCCGGCGTAGTGGTGGCAGGAGATGAGGCCCCACAGCCGCCCGCGGTCGATCAGCGAGATCGACATCGACGAGCGCACCCCCATGTTCGCCAGGTACTCCAGGTGCACCGGGGAGACGCTGCGCAGCATCGCGCCGGAGAGGTCCAGCGGCTTCCCGTCGATCGACCCGAGGGGCACCGGCGTGTAGGTCGCGTCGGGGAGGATCCGCATCCAGTTGGTGGTGTACAGCGCCCGCGCCTGGGCCGGGATGTCGCTGGCCGGGTAGCGCAGGCCGAGGAAGGGCTCCAGATCGGGACGGCGGTCCTCGGCGATGACCTCCCCGTTCCACTCGGCGTCGAAGCGGTAGACCATCACGCGGTCGAAGCCGGTGACCGCCCGGACGTCGCGCGCCAGCACGGCGGTCAGCTCGTCGAGGGTGGCCGCCGCCGAGAGCCGCTGCAGCACCACCGGCAGCCGGCTGTGCCACGCCGCCCCGGCCTGCTCGGCGCCCGACACCGGCTCCCACTCGGTGAGCAGCAACCCGTCGGCCCGGTGCAGGACCAGGTCGACGTCGCCGCCGGCCGTCCTCACGGAGAGCGGGTTCACCTCGGCCAGGTCGCCGGCCAGCCCCTCCCGGAGGCGGGCCAGGTCGCCGGCGTCCAGCAGATCGGCGAGGGTGGCGCCCGCGACCGGCCGTCCGAACACGTCGTCGGCATTGGCCGAGGCGACGACGACGGCGAGGTCGGGTTCGCTGAGCGCGAGCAGTGCGCCGTGCGGCTGGACGGCGCCGGGGATGGCGATCGGCTCGTCGGCGCAGTTGAGCAGTGCCTGGTCGAGCACCGGCTCGGTCATGCGTGCGTGCGAAGAAGCATGGCGAGGACTCGGTTGCTCACCGGCGCGACGTTACGTCGCAGCGTCCCGGCGGGCGACGCGGGCCGGGATGTCGGCGGCGGACCCGACGATGGGCACGATCGCGCCGAGGTCGAGCAGGTCGATCGTCAGCCGCACGGGGCCGTTGGACCGTGGTGCCACCACGTGCAGGGCGATGCCTTCGGCGGCGGCCCGCCGCGCGAGCCGGACGAGCTCCCGCGCACCCGAGGAGTCGAGGAACGCGGTCGGCGTGAGGTCGACGACGAAGGTGGCCGGAGCCGACGCGATCATCGCGTCGACCGCGGCCGCCAGCTGCGGGGCCGTCGCGAGATCCAGTTCACCCCGTACGGTGAGGGCCGGACGCCCGGCAACCGTCGTCCGTTCCACGTCGAACAGCACGAATCGGCTCCCTCGTCATGTAGCTCCGGCGGTAATGAGGGTATGGCACCCGGTTCGGGAGGGGGTGAGCCACGGTGAATGTCGACTTCAGCGTCCGGTTACCGACCGACGCCCAGAGCGTGCCGCTGGTCCGCGGGCTGCTCCGGCAGGCGCTGCAGTACCTCGGCGTCGTGCCCGACCGGATCGAGGAGATCGTGCTGGCTCTGACCGAGGCGTGCGCGAACGTGGTGCAGCACGCCGCCGAGCACGAGGAGTACCAGGTCGAGGTCTCCATCGACGACCGGGTGTGCCGGATCAGCGTGCTCGACCACGGCGACGGCTTCGACGTCGACGAGGCGGCCCGGCGCGCCCCCGCCTCCCCGCTCGAGCACGGTCGCGGGCTCGTGCTGATGCGCGCGCTGGTCGACCGACTGGCGTTCGTGCAGGATGAGAACGGCCGCCACCGGGTCGTGCTCGAGAAGGAACTGGTCACCTCCCCGCGGCTGCGCCTGCTGCCCACCTGATCCGGGCGGCTCGCGTCAGAGCCAGGCAGGCAGCTCCGGCACGTCGCCGGTGAGCCCCGACGCATCGCCCCGGGTCCACCACGCCGCGATCGCGGTCACCGGTCCCCGGACCGGTGCGGCGCCCGACCCCCAGGTGCGGTCGACGTCGGTCGCGTGCACCGTCGCGTCCGGCGCCTCGCCCCTGCCGGCGAACGTGCCCGCGACCTCGTCGACGAGCACGATGCAGAAGTCGGGGGCCAGCTCGGCGAAGGTCAGCCCGGCGCGCAGATCGACGGCGTGCACCCAGACCTCCTTGGCCCGCATCCACGGCAGTTCGGTGGCCGGGATCGGACGGTTCATGCGCGTGCGCACGATCGCCTGCCATGCCTGGTCGGGCATCGAGTCGAGCGCCTCGGCGAGGCGCGCGGCCGCGGCCGCGGCGTCGGCCCGGAGCTGCGCGGGGGGCAGGGACGCCGTCGTCGCGATGTCGGCGTCCCGCGCCTCCGGGGAGGCGTACATCGGGGTCTCGACGCCGGTGCGCGCCCAGGTCGCGAGGTTGTGCAGCGCGTCGGCGTTGCGCGCCAGGTGCGCGACCACCGTGGCCCGCGACCAGCCGGGCAGCGCCGAGGGCGCGGCCAGGTCGTCGTCGGTCAGCCCGTCGAGGAGGCCGGCCACGGTCCGCTCTCCGTCGGCCCACCAGCGGAGCGTCGTGTCCAGCGGCGGGGCCTCGGTCATGGCCGACGAATCTAGGGGACGGCGCCGCGGTAATGCAGGTGCGATTCCCGGGCCGCGCCGGTTGACTGCTGCGGCCGCTGCGGCGGCTCCCTTCCCGGCGAGAATCGATGCGGACCATGGAGAAGATCAACGCGCGCCTGCTCAACTGGGCGTCGATCCTGGAGGACAACACCCGCGAGCAGGCCCTGCGCACCGCGGCGATGCCGTTCGTCTACCCGCACGTGGCGCTGATGCCCGACGCGCACCTGGGCAAGGGCGCGACGGTCGGCTCGGTGATCCCGACCGACGGCGCGATCATCCCGGCGGCGGTCGGGGTGGACATCGGCTGCGGGATGATGGCCGTGCGCACCCGGTTCACGCACTACCACCTGGCCGGCCGCGACCTCGACGTGCTGCACCACCACATCTCGCGCGCGGTGCCGCTGTCGGCCGGCCACGACAACCCGAGGGTGCGGGACACCGCGGCGCCGCGGGTCGAGGAGCTGCGCGGCCTGCCCGGGGCCGACCAGGCCGACGCCGTCGCGCGGCACTGGCCGCTGCAGCTGGGCTCGCTCGGCTCGGGCAACCACTTCATCGAGGTGTCGCTCGACGAGGCCGACCGGGTGTGGCTGTTCCTGCACTCGGGCTCGCGCGGGGTGGGCAACAAGCTCGCCGCCCGGCACATCCGGGTGGCCCAGGAGCAGTGCGCGCGCCGGCACATCCAGCTGCCCGACCGCGACCTCGCCTACCTCGTGGAGGGCGAGCCGGAGTTCGACGCCTACATCGAGGCGCTGGGGTGGGCGCAGCGGTTCGCCTACCTCAACCGCGAGGAGATGATGGACCGCGTCGTCGACCAGGTGTCGCGGTTCCTGGGATCGCCGGTCGAGCGGGCCGCGGTCGTGAACTGCCACCACAACTACACCGAGCGGGAGACCCATTTCGGCCGTGAGGTGTGGCTGTCGCGCAAGGGGGCGATCTCCGCGCGCGAGGGCGAGCAGGGGCTGATCCCGGGCTCGATGGGCACGGCGTCCTACGTGGTGGTCGGCCGCGGGAACGTGCCGTCGCTGATGTCCTCGCCGCACGGCGCCGGCCGGAACCACTCGCGGTCGGCGGCGCGGAAGCTGTTCGCCCGGGCCGACCTCGACCGCCGGATGGCCGGGATCGCGTGGGGGCACTCCGACGCGTTCCTCGACGAGCACCCCGACGCGTACAAGCCGATCGACCAGGTGATGGCCGACTCGGCCGACCTCGTCGAGGTGCGGCACACGCTGCACCAGGTGGTCAACGTCAAGGGCGACTGACGACGGCGGCCGATCACCGTCTGTTCGCTCGCACGGTGTGTCAGCGAGTTTCCGGCCGCCCGCGTTCCGCTCTTTCCAGAAGCCCCCGTCGCGGCGTTCGTGCAGTTCAAGGGCGCTTTTCTGCGCGACTCGGCGATCCCGGCCACCCCCGGCAGGCCGGGGAACCGGCTGAGTTGATCGTGATCGGGGGCCGCCCTAGCGTGGTCGCGGTCCGGACGAGGTCGCACCGCCGCCGTTCCTGGTGGCACCCGCCGGACGCCGCCGCACCGGGCCGTTCCAGGCCCGGGCCGGGCCCGTCGAGCGGGCCGGGGCCGAGGCGCTCCCCCGATCACCGTGCTGGTGGTCGCGCGCGCCCGGCGGTCTGCGAGAGAACAGGAGAGCTCGTTCTTCATGACGCTCACCCACACGCTGTCCCACCGCCTGATCCACCCCGGCCGCCGCGTGGCGGTCGCCGTCGCCGCCGGGGCGGGCCTGGTGCTCACTCCCCTGCCCGCGGTGATGTCGACGCCGGCGCTGGCGGCGACGTCGTCCTCGGCGTATCCGGCCGCGCCGACGCAGGCGGCGCAGAAGGCCGTCGACACGGCGATGGACCAGCGGGGCAAGCCCTACGAGTACGGCGCGGCGGGCCCGAACTCCTTCGACTGCTCGGGGCTGACCCAGTTCGCGTGGCACGCCGCGGGCGTCGAGCTGCCGCACTCGTCGCGGAACCAGTCGACGATGGGGCAGCCGGTGAACCGCGCCGACCTGAAGCCGGGCGATCTGGTGTTCTTCT
>DASYGS010000021.1:0-82790 GCA_035999465.1 Blastococcus sp.
CACCCGGTAGATCGCGTTCTCGTTGCCGGGGATGAGCGAGCTGGCCAGCAGCACCGTGTCGCCCTCGGTGATGCGGATGACGTGGTCGCGGTTGGCCATCCGCGACAGCGCCGCCATCGGCTCGCCCTGGGAGCCGGTGCACACCAGGCACACCTGTTTGGCGGGCAGCTTCTCGAGCACCTTCATGTCGACGATCAGGCCCTTGGGCACGTTGAGGTAGCCCAGGTCGCGGGCGATGCCCATGTTGCGGACCATCGAGCGGCCGACGAACGCGACCTTGCGGCCGTGCGCGTGGGCCTGGTCCAGTACCTGCTGGATGCGGTGCACGTGGCTGGCGAAGCTGGAGACGACGACCCGGCCCGGCGCGGTGCGGAACACCGTCTCGATCGCGGGGACGAGGTCGCCCTCCGACATCGTGAACCCGGGCACCTCGGCGTTGGTGGAGTCGGTGAGGAAGAGGTCGACCCCCTCCTCGCCGAGCCGGGCGAAGCCGCGGAGGTCGGTGATCCGCCGGTCGAGCGGGAACTGGTCCATCTTGAAGTCGCCGGTGTGCAGCACCAGCCCGGCGGCGGTGCGGATGGCGACGGCCAGGGCGTCGGGGATCGAGTGGTTGACCGCCAGGAACTCGCAGTCGAACGGGCCGAACCGCAGCTCGTCGCCCTCGGCCACCTCGCGGGTGACCGGCTTGATCCGGTGCTCCTTGAGCTTGGCGTCGATGAACGCCAGCGTCAGCTTCGAGCCGACGAGCGGGATGTCGCGCCGCTCGCGCAGCAGGTAGGGCACGCCGCCGATGTGGTCCTCGTGGCCGTGGGTCAGGACGATCGCCACGACGTCGTCGAGCCGGTCGCGGATCGAGGTGAAGTCGGGGAGGATGACGTCGACGCCGGGCTGGTGTTCCTCGGGGAACAGCACGCCGCAGTCGACGATCAGCAGTTTGCCGGCGTGCTCGAACACGGTCATGTTCCGGCCGATCTCGCCGAGGCCGCCGAGCGCGGTCACGCGGAGGCCACCGGCGGGCAGTGCCGGTGGGGTCCGGAGTTCAGGGTGCGCGTGACTCATGCCGGTAAAGCTACGGCGCTGGTCCGACAGCCCGGTACGGCCGGTCACGCGGCGGTCGCCCGTCGGCGATCTTCGTCGTCCCCGCCCGTTGCTAGGGTGCGCCCGTGCAGCCGCCCGCAGGTCCCCTGACCGGCATCCGCGTTGTCGAGCTCAGCGGCCTCGGGCCTGCCCCGTACGCGAGCATGCTGCTCGCCGAGCTGGGCGCCGACGTGCTGCGGGTGGACCGCCCGGGCGGCGGCTCGCTGGCGATCCGGCCGGAGGACGACGTCCTGAACCGGAGCCGGCCGTGCGCCGCCGTCGACCTGAAGTCGCCCGAGGGCCGCGACGTGCTGCTGCGCCTGGTCGAGGGCGCCGACGTGCTGATCGAGGGCCTGCGCCCGGGCGTCACCGAGCGGCTCGGTGTCGGCCCCGACGAGTGCCTCGCCCGGAACCCGCGGCTGGTCTACGCCCGGATGACCGGCTGGGGGCAGCAGGGCCCGCTGGCCGCGCGGGCCGGCCACGACATCAACTACCTCAGCCTCACCGGGGCGCTGCACGCCATCGGCACGGCCGACAAGCCGGTGGCCCCGCTGAACGTCGGTGCCGACTTCGGCGGCGGGTCGATGTTCCTGATCGTCGGCATCCTCGCGGCACTGCTCGAGCGCGCCGGCAGCGGGAAGGGCCAGGTCGTCGACGCCGCGATGGTCGACGGCGCCAGCTCGCTGATCACGATGATCTACGGCTTCCTCGGCGCGGGCGTGTGGCAGGACCGGCGGGCGGCGAACCTGCTCGACGGCGGGGCGCCCTTCTACGACACCTATCCCTGCGCCGACGGCCGGCACGTGGCGATCGGCGCGCTCGAGCCGCAGTTCTACGCGCAGCTGCTCGACGGGCTCGGCCTCACCGGCAAGCTGCCTCGCCACCAGCACGACGTCGCGCAGTGGCCCGAGCACCGCCGGCTGATCGGCGAGGTCCTGCTCACCCGCACGCGCGACGAGTGGGCCGCCGCCTTCGAGGGCACCGACGCCTGCCTCACCCCCGTGCTCGGGCTCGACGAGGCGCCCCGCCATCCGCACCTCGCGGCCCGCGGCACCTTCCTCGACGCCGGTGGGCGGCCCACGCCCGCCCCGGCCCCGCGGTTCTCCCGCACCCCCGGAGCGGTGCGCAGCGCGCCGCGGACGGCGGGGGAGGACACCCTCGAGGCGCTCGGCGCCTGGGGCTTCTCGACCGACGAGCTCGGCCGGCTGGCCGGGAGCGGCGCGATCAGCCAGGCAGGACGACGGGAGGAGACCCGGTGACCCAGGCGGACCAGGGGACCAGTACGGCCGACGACGAGGTCCTGGTCGAGCGGCGCGGCGGCGTCCAGCTCATCACGATCAACCGGCCCCAGGCGAAGAACGCCCTCAACAAGGCGGTGGCCGAGGCGATCGCCGCGGCCGTCGACGAGCTCGACGCCTCCGACGAGTTGCGGGTCGGCGTGCTCACCGGCGCCGGCGGCACGTTCTCGGCGGGCATGGACCTGAAGGCGTTCCTGCGTGGGGAGAGCCCGTCGATCGAGGGAAGGGGGCTGTGCGGGATCACCCAGACGCCGCCGCGCAAGCCGCTGATCGGTGCCGTCGAGGGCTGGGCGCTGGCCGGCGGGTTCGAGCTGCTGCTCGCCTGCGACCTCGTCGTCGCGGCCGAGACGGCGCGGTTCGGCGTCCCCGAGGTCAAGCGCTCCCTGGTCGCCGCCGGTGGCGCGGCGCTCCAGCTGCCCCGACGGGTGCCGTTCGCCATCGCCCTGGAGCTGCTGCTCACCGGCGACCCGCTGACCGCGCCCCGGGCGGCCGAGGTCGGCCTGGTCAACCGGCTCACCCCGGAGGGCGGCGCGCTCGACGGCGCCCTGGAGTTCGCCGCGCGGATCGCCGAGAACGGCCCGCTGGCCGTGGCGGCCACGAAGACCATCGCGCGGAACAGCGCCGACTGGACGCTCGACGATGGCTGGCGCCGCCAGGCCGAGCTGATCGCGCCGGTGTTCGCGAGCGAGGACGCGCGCGAGGGCTCCACGGCCTTCGCCGAGAAGCGCGCACCGGTCTGGAAGGGCCGCTGAGACTTCCGGGCACCCGCCGTATCGTGGGCGCCGTCACAGACGAACGAAGGGGCTGACATGCGCGACGCAGTGATCGTGGAGGCCGTCCGGACACCGGTCGGCAAGCGGAACGGCGGACTCTCCGGGGTGCACCCGGCCGACCTGTCGGCGCACGTGCTCAACAGCCTCGTGCAGCGGGCCGGCATCGATCCGGCGCTGGTCGACGACGTGATCTGGGGCTGCGTCAGCCAGGTGGCCGAGCAGACGTTCGACATCGCCCGCACGGCGGTCCTCACCGCCGGCTGGCCCGAGTCGGTCACCGGCGTGACCGTCGACCGGCAGTGCGGCTCCTCCCAGCAGTCGGTGCACTTCGCCGCCGCCGGGCTGGTGGCCGGGCAGTACGACGTCGTCGTCGCCGGTGGCGTGGAGTCGATGAGCCGCGTGCCCATGGGCTCGACGATCAGCAAGGACGGCGGCCGGCCGTACTCGCAGACCTACCTCGACCGTTACGACGGCGTGTTCCCGAACCAGGGCATCGGCGCGGAGATGATCGCCGAGCGCTGGGGGCTGTCCCGCCGGCAGGTCGACGAGTTCTCGGTCGGCTCGCACGAGAAGGCCGCCGCCGCCCGCGACGAGGGCCGCTTCGAGGGCCAGATCGCGCCCGTGTCGCTGCCCGACGGCACCGTGATCAGCCAGGACGAGGGCATCCGCGAAAGCACCGTGGAGAAGCTCGGCACGCTCAAGACCGTGTTCAAGCCCGAGGGCGGCGTCATCACGGCCGGCAACTCCTCGCAGATCTCCGACGGCTCGGCCGCGCTGCTGATGATGACCGGTGAGAAGGCGGCCGAGCTGGGCCTGACCCCGATCGCGCGGGTGCACACCGCGGTGCTCGCCGGCGACGACCCGGTGATCATGCTGACCGCGCCGCTCCCGGCCACCGCGAAGGCGCTGAAGAAGTCGGGGCTGCGGATCGACGAGATCGGCGCGTTCGAGGTCAACGAGGCCTTCGCGCCGGTGCCGCTGGCGTGGCTGGCGGAGTTCGGCGCCGACTCGAAGGCGCTCAACCCGAACGGCGGCGCCATCGCGCTCGGTCACCCGCTCGGCGGGTCCGGGGCGCGGCTGATGACGACGCTGGTCCACCACATGCGCGACAACGGCATCCGCTACGGGCTGCAGACGATGTGCGAGGGCGGCGGCCAGGCCAACGCCACCATCCTCGAACTGCTCTGATCCCCGTGTCTCCGGCGCTCTAGGGGTGGTGTGCGTGCTCCGGGGGTCCTGCAGGACCCCCGGAGCGCGCACACCCCTCCGGGAGCGGCCCCTACCTCCGTGCCGGCGCGATGTGCGGGGACAGCACCGGCGTGCTGCCGAGCTCGGCCCGGGCGATCGAGCGCAGGTGCACCTCGTCCGGTCCGTCGAACAGGCGCATCGCGCGGTGCCACGCGTACATGGCCGCCAGCGGGGTCACGTCGGTGATGCCGGCGCCCCCGTGCACCTGGATGGCCCGGTCGATCACGTGCGTCGCGGCGCGGGGGACGGCGACCTTCGCCATGGCCACGAGGTTCCGCGCCGCCTTGTTGCCCTCGGTGTCGATCACGTGGCAGGCGCGGTAGCAGATCAGCCGGGCCTGCTCGATCTCCATCCGCGACTCGGCGATCTGCTGCTGCACGACGCCCTGGTCGGCGAGCGGGCCGCCGAAGGCCACCCGCTCCTTGACCCGGCTGACCATCAGGGCCAGCGCCCGCTCGGCCGCGCCGAGTGCCCGCATGCAGTGGTGGATCCGGCCGGGTCCCAGCCGGGCCTGCGCGGCCGCGAAGCCGCCGCCCTCCTCGCCGATCACGTTGGTCACCGGCACCCGTACCTGCGAGAACAGCACCTCGGCATGACCGTGCTGGTCGTGGTGGCCCATCACCGGGTAGTCCCGCACCACGGTGATGCCCGGGGTGTCACGCGGCACGAGCACCATCGTCTGCTGCCGGTGGGCGGGCGCCGACGGGTCGCTCTTGCCCATGAGCACGAAGAAGGCGCAGCGGGGGTCCATCGTGCCGCTGGTCCACCACTTGCGGCCGTTGATCACGTACTCGTCGCGGTCCCGCTCGATCCGGGTGGCGATGTTGGTCGCGTCGCTGCTGGCGACGTCGGGCTCGGTCATCGCGAACGCCGACCGGATCTCACCGGCGAGGAGCGGGTCGAGCCAGTCTCGCTTCTGCTGGTCGGTGCCGAGCAGGTGCAGCAGTTCCATGTTCCCGGTGTCGGGCGCCGCGCAGTTGATCGCCTCGGGGGCGAGCTCCAGGCTCCAGCCGGAGAGCTCCGCGATGGGCGCGTACTCCAGCTGGGTCAGCCCGGACTCCGCGGGGAGGAACAGGTTCCACAGGCCCTCGGCCCGCGCCCGGTCCTTGAGGGTCTCCAGGACCGGCGGCGGCTCGTGACCGTCGGGGCCGGCCGCGCGCCGGTGCGCCAGGTACTCGGGTTCGGCCGGCAGCACGTGGTCCCGCATGAACGCCAGCATCCGGTCGTGCAGGTCCCGCGCGCGGGCCGACGGAGCGGGCAGGTCGTGGTCCATGGGTGCCTCCGGGCGGGCGGGGAAGGGGTCCCGTCCGACCGTAGGGGGACCGCGGCCCGAGCGGGTCAGCCGGGGCCGCGGGAGGGGAGCAGGCCCTCCTCGTGGTCGAGCTCGCGCTCCAGGATCCGCAGGCTCTCGTCGGGCAGGCGGCCGGCGTCCCGCCAGCGCAGCAGCTCGTCGCGCTGGGCATCGATCACCGCGCGGCGCACCCCGAGCGCCGCCTCGTACTGCGGTGACATCGGGATCTCCCCGGCCTCGGCGGTCTCCAGCAGGTCGATCCGGCGCTGGTAGCGGGTCCGCCGGGTGCGTAGCTGGCCCCGGATCGTGTCGATCGCGTGGTCGTCGAGGGCGTCGTGCTCCTCCGCCTGGAGCTCGTCGAGCCGGACGACGGCGGCCTCGACAGCGGCCACCCGGGCCTCGTTGCGCAGGCGCGCCTCGTCTGCCTTGTCCGCGCGCAGCTTCAGCGCCCGCACCAGCGGGGCGAAGGTGAGCCCCTGGCCGACCAGCGTGACCAGCACCGCGAGGAACGTGCAGGACAGCAGCAGGTTGCGCAGCGGGAACGGCGCACCGTCGGACGTGACCAGCGGCAGGGTGAAGATCGCGGCGAGGCTGATCACCCCGCGCGTGCCGGCCCAGCTGAGGACGACGATCTCGCGCCCGCTGAGCCGGTTGGCGACCGCCCGGGCCTCCAGGTTCCCCTCGGTGTCGCCCTGGGCGCCGAGCCGGGTGTGCAGTGCCTGCGGGAGGTGCTCGGTCAGCCAGAGCCACAGCGGGCGGAGCAGCACCACGACGCCGACGGTGACGGCCGACGCCGCGGCCACGGTCGGCAGGCCGTAGGTGCTCAGGCCGCGGATCACGGTGGGCAGCTGCTGGCCGATGAGGAGGAAGACGAAGCCCTCGAGCAGGAAGTCGACCAGCCGCCAGACGGCGTCGGTCTGCAGCCGGCTGGCGCCCGAGGCCCAGTACGGGCTGTTGTGCCCGATGATCAGCCCGGCGACGACGACCGCGAGCACGCCGGACACGTGCAGTTCCTCGCCGAGCAGGTAGGCCACGAACGGGGTGGCCAGCGAGATCGCGTTCGACGACAGGGGGTCGCGGCGGAGCCGGCGCAGCGGCCGGACCCCGTACGCGACCACGGCCCCGGCCGCGACCCCGCCGACCGAGGCGAGCAGGAACTGCCCCAGGGCGCCGGCGAAGGAGAAGGCGCCGCCGTGGGCGGCCCCCACCGCGACCGACAGGATGGTCAGGGCGGTCGCGTCGTTGAGCAGCCCCTCACCCTGGATGAGGGTGATCAGCCGGGGTGGCAGGCCGACCTTGCGGCCCACCGAGAGGGCGGCCACCGGGTCGGGCGGGGCCACGGCCGCCCCGAGCGCGATCCCCGCGGCCAGCGTCGCGCCGGCGACGAACAGGTGCAGACCCACGCCGATGAGCAGCGCCGTGGCCAGTACCAGCAGCACCGACAGGCTGACCACGCTGCGCAGGTTGCGCCGGATCGCCAGCAGCGAGGAGTCCAGTGCCGCGCTGTAGAGCAGCGGCGGGATCACCAGGGTCAGCACCAGGTCGGGATCCAGCGGCACGTTGGGTCCGGGCAGGAACGCGTAGCCGATGCCGACGAGCGTGAGCAGCGCAGCGGCGGGCAGCCCGGTCCGCTCGGCGATCGCACGCACCGCCACGATCACGGCGACCGCGGCCAGCACGAGCAGCACCAACGTCTGCGCGGTCACCGGCTCAGTCTCGCCGACGTGCGCCGTCCACCCCCGCGCACCACGTCAGACGGCGACCGCTTCGCCCGGCTCGACGGCCTCGGCGAGCAGTTCGACCGAGCGCAGCCGGCCCTCCACGGTGGGCGACTGGTGGGCGACGATCAGCTCGTCGGCGTCGGCCAGCTGCTGGAAGTCGGTCAGGTACGCGCCGACCTCGGCCGGCGTGCCGAGCGCGGTGTAGGTGAGCATCGAGTCCACGTGCACCGCGGCTCCCTGGGCCAGCAGCTGGTCGGCCTCCTCGTCGGTGAAGGTGCGGCCGCGGCCGAACAGCCCGACCGCGCGGATGCGGCGCATGACCTCGAGCTCGGCCTGCGCGACCGCGGTGCTCTCCGCGGCGACGACGTTCACGCCGGCAATCACGTAGGGCCGGTCGAGCTGCTCCGAGGGCTTGAACTCCCGGCGGTAGGTGGCCACGGCCTGCTGCAGCGCCTGCGGGGCGAAGTGCGACGCGAAGGCGTACGGGAGCCCCAGGGCGGCGGCGAGGGTGGCGCCGAACAGCGAGGACCCGAGGATGTAGAGGGGCACGCGCGATCCGTGGCCCGGCACCGCGGTGACCCCGGGCACGCGGCTCTCGCCGGCGAGGTAGGCCTGCAGCTCCAGCACGTCCTGCGGGAAGCGGTCGGCCGACTGGTTGTCGCGGCGCAGCGCGTACATCGTGTTCTGGTCCGAACCCGGCGCGCGGCCCAGCCCCAGGTCGATGCGGCCGGGGTACATCGCGTCGAGGGTGCCGAACTGCTCGGCGATCAGCAGCGGGGCGTGGTTGGGCAGCATGATGCCGCCGGCGCCGAGCCGGATCGTGCTGGTCTGTGCGCCGACGTGGGCGATGAGCACGCTGGTCGCCGATGAGGCGATGCTCGGCATGTTGTGGTGCTCGGCGTACCAGACCCGGCCGTAGCCGTGCTCCTCCGCGCGCTGCGCCAGGGCGACGCTGGCGGCGATGCTGGTGCTCGCGGTCTCACCACGGGCGATCGGTGCCAGGTCGAGGACGGACAAGGGGATACGCATCAAGGGGTGCCTTCCGAAGTCGGTTACGCCGATCGCCAACGCCGCGCGCCCGGAACCCCTTCCCGTACCGCCGAATGCGACGAACTCGTGGCCATCACGCCCCGATCACCCCGAGTTCGTCGCATTCGGCGATGCGGGGCCGGTCCTGGTCGCGCGCGGCCCGAACCGGCGCGGCAAGCTGGGCGCATGGAGTACACGCGCCTGGGAACCACCGGCATGCAGGTCTCGCGGATCTGCCTGGGAATGATGAGCTTCGGCGAGCCCGATCGCGGCACCCATCCGTGGAGCCTCCCGGAAGAGGACAGCCGCCGGATCATCGAGAAGGCGCTGGCCGCCGGCATCAACTTCTTCGACACCGCGAACGTCTACTCGGCCGGCTCCAGCGAGGAGATCACCGGCCGAGCGATCCGCGACTTCACCGACCGGGACGACGTCGTCCTGGCCACCAAGGTCTTCAACCGCATGCGCCCCGGACCGAACGGCGCCGGGCTCTCCCGCAAGGCGATCCTCGCCGAGCTCGACGCGAGCCTGCACCGGCTGGGTACCGACTACGTCGACCTCTACCAGATCCACCGCTGGGACCCCAGGACCCCGATCGAGGAGACCCTCGAGGCGCTGGACTCCGCCGTGCGCTCGGGCAAGGTGCGCTACCTGGGCGCGTCGTCGATGTGGGCGTGGCAGTTCAGCAAGGCGCTGTACCTCGCCGGCGAGCACGGCTGGCACCGCTTCGTCTCGATGCAGGACCACTACAACCTGCTCAACCGCGAGGAGGAGCGGGAGATGCACCCGCTCTGCGCCGACCAGGGCATCGGCGTCATCCCGTGGAGCCCGCTGGCCCGGGGCCGGCTGACGCGCGACTGGGACGAGGCGACCTCCCGCTCCGGCACCGACGAGTTCGGCAAGCGCCTCTACGACGAGACCAGCGACCGTGGCGTCGTCGCCGCGGTGGCCGAGGTGGCCGCGGCGCGGGGGGTCTCGCGGGCACAGGTCGCGCTCGCCTGGGTGCTGAGCAAGCCGGTGGTCAGCGCCCCGATCGTCGGCGTCACCAAGGACGCCCACCTCGACGACGCCGTCGCCGCGGTCGACCTGCAGCTCACCGACGAGGAGATCGCGCGGCTCGAGGCGCCCTACACGCCGCACGCAGTCGTCGGGTTCTGAGCAGCGGGCGGCCGCCGCTCAGGCGGTGGCCGCCCGCCGCCCGACCACCGGCAGCAGCACCAGGAGCGCGACCACCTGGACCGCGCCGATCGCGGCCACCAGCGCCGGCACCGAGTGCTGGTAGATGGCCCCGGCGGCGATGCCCCCGACGAGCGCGCCGCCGCCCTGCAGCGCCGCGAACACCCCGTAGGCGGTGGCCCGGCGCTCACGCGGCACGAGATCGGCGACCAGTGCCTTGACCGTCGAGTCCTGCACCCCCACCGCCACGCCCCACAGGAGCACCCCGAGCACGGCCGCCGTCAGCGACGTGCCGAACGCCAGCGCCGGCACGCCCGCGACGAGCAGCGGCAGCCCGAGCAGAACGCGCGGCCCGAGCCGGTCGTAGATCTCGCCGGTCGCCAGCGCGGCGAGGGCGCCGGACGCCATCGCCGCTGCGTAGAGCAGGGGCGCGCCTGCGGTGGGCACCAGGTGGCGGTCGACCAGATGGAAGCTGATCAGGCCGAAGGTGACCAGGCCGGCGGTGCAGAGCGTCGTCCCGACGGCGAAGCGGAGGAACGACGGGGGCAGCGGTTGCCGTCCCGCCCCCGGGACCGCCGCCGGCGCCGGGACGGCGTCCGGCTCCGGCAGCCGCCGCCGGGTCACCCCCAGCAGGACCATCGCGACCACCCCGGGGACGGCGAGGGCGAGCATCCCCGGCCAGATCGCCCCGCTCAGCGCGATCAGCCCGGCGACCAGCAGGGGGCCGGCGAACGCCCCGATCTGGTCGAGCGCCTTGTGCACACCGAGCCCGCGGCCCATGCCGACGTGCGCCGCGGCGTCGGCGAGCAGGGCCGACTTCGCGGGCGACCGGACGGCCTTGCCGACCCGCTCGGCGAGGATCAGCACCGCCGCCACGGTGAGGCCGGCGCTGCCCAGCCAGGGCGTGACCGCGAGAAGAGGCACGCACACGGCGGTCAGCGCGTAGCCGGTGATGGTGAGCGCCCAGTAGCGGTGGGTCCGGTCGGCGAGGGGCCCGGACACGATGCGGAAGACGAGGGCGGCGGCCTCGCCCGCCCCCGTGACGGCGCCGACCACCAGCGCGGAGGCGCCGAGCGAGGCCAGCAGCGGGCCGTACACCGAGCGGGCGCCCTCGTAGACCATGTCGGCGGCCAGGCTGATGACGCCGAAGCCCACGACGGCGCGCCACGGCGACCAGGTCGGCCGGGCGACGGGCGGGGACTGGGTCACGGGAGCTGCCTCGGTTCGGACGAAGGTCGGGCGGGTCCTACGGCGCGGCGCCGGACGAGGCGACCGACGGCCAGTGTGCCGATCAGCCACGCGGTGCCCAGCGCCCACCCGCCCAGCACGTCGGTCGGGGCGTGCACGCCCAGGTAGATCCGTGACAGCCCGACCAGCCCGACCACGAGCACCGCGACCACGCCCACGAGGATGCGCGCGAGCGTGCTGCGGAGCAGCGAGCCCACGACGACGGCGGCGGAGAGCCACGCTGCCGCGGACGTCGTGCTGTGCCCGGAGGGGAACGCGTACCCGAGCGCGTGCACCAGCGCACCGGTGGCCGGGCGCGGCCGGGCCACCAGCACCTTGATGACGGTGCTGGTCAGCGTCGCGCCGATGACGACCAGGGAGACGAAGGCCAGCGGGCGCCACGACCCGCGGGCACGGCGGGCGACGACGCCGACGAGGAGGACCAGGGGCACGACCACCAGCGCGCTGCCGAGATCGGTGACGATCCGCATGACCGGTGTCAGCCACGGCGTCCGGTGCGCGATCAGGAACCGGGACACCGGGTCGTCCACCCGCACGAGTTCCCCGCCGTCGAGCACGTCCTCGGTGACCACGCTGAACGTGGCCAGCAGGAGGGCGAGGACGCCCAGGTACACCGCCAGGGCCACGGGGAGCGCTCGCGACTCCCGGAGACGCACGGTGAGCAGGGCGAGCGGGCGGGCGTACCCGCGCTGCGGGCCGTCGGTCATCGGCGAACCGTCAGGGGTGCGCCGCGTACACGGTCTGGGCGGCCTCGAACCGGTCCTCGGTGCCGTGCGCGGTGACCAGCACGGCGGCGCCCGTGACCACGACCAGCCCCGCGACGAGGCCGGCCAGCAGCGGACGCCGCGGTGCGGGTGCGGTGAGCAGCGCCCGCGTGCGGTCGACCAGGTCATCGTCGACGCCGGCCAGCGCCAGCGCGGGCGCCCTCCGCTGCGCCGCGGCCCGGGCCAACCCGGCGCGGGCCAGCGCCCGCGCGACCAGGGTCCGGTCGCCGACCTCCCGGGCGGCCACCTCGTCGGCCCAGCGCTCCACACTCCGCCCGACCACGCGGGCCGCGGGGCGCAGCAGCGGGTTCGCCGCCGCCGCCAGTTCGGCGACGATCACATAGACGTGGTGGCGGTGGCGCAGGTGCGCGGCCTCGTGGGCGAGCAGCACCCGGCGCTCGTCGGCCGGCAGCACGCGGAGCATCGCGGTGGAGACCACGACCCGGCCGGTGAGCCCCGGCAGCGCGAAGGCCTCGGGTGCGTCGTCGTCGACGACGACGAGGCCGGAGACCGCCGGGCCGAGCGCGCGGCAGGCGCGCGCGGTGCGGACCAGGTCGCGCACCGTGTGCGCTCCCCGGCGGAGGACGGCGGCGCCGAGGCCCGCGACGGTGACGGCGGCCAGACCGCCGAGCGCGAGGGGGACCGGGTCGCCGCCGGCCAGCGCCGTGGCCGACCACTCGCCCAGCGCCGCGACGGGCGGCGCCTGGCCCAGCACCAGCAGGGCGGCGGCGGCCAGCACGAAGCCGGTGGCCAGCGCGGTGACGACCATGGCCGCCGTGAGGGACCGGACGGCGGTCGCCGGTGGCAGCCGGCGGCCGACGGGGGCGGCGAGCAGCCAGAACAGCGCGCTCACCGCGAGCGGGAGCCACATCGCGGTGTCCATCCCCGTGCCACCGACGAGGTTCATGCCTGCTCGCCGGTGCGCGTGGCGGCGGCGAGCAGGTCGGCGAGCAACCGCTCGTCCTCGGGCGGGAGCTCCGCGACGAAGCGGGCCAGCACCCCGGCCCGGTCGCTGCCGGCCTCCAGCAGCTGGTGCATGCGGTGCGCGGTGACCGAGGCGCCCACCGATGCGGCGTCGTCCCCGTGCAGGGCGTAGGCGTAGGCGCGTCCGGAGTGCCGGCGGGTGAGGGCACCCTTGGCGTGCAGCCGGCTCAGTGTCGTCATCACGGTGGTGTACGCCAGCCCGTCACCGAGGTCGGCGAGCACCTCGGCGGCGGTGAGGGGGCGCCCGGCGGCGGCGAGGGCGGCCAGCACTTCCTGCTCGAGCGCGCCTTTACGGCGACCGAGCGTCGGCATGGCCACCTCCTTCCGCCCTCGGAACCTACTACAGTGGTCGTAGTACGACGCCCCTGATGATCGACGCATGCGTCGCATTTCCGATGGTTCCACCCGTCAGGACGGAGACGACGATGCAGTTCGCCGCCAGCGCACTGGCGCTCAACCCGCTCGACCCGCACAGCCTGCTCTCGGCGCTCGGCGCGCTCGGCGTCTTCCTGGTGCTCTTCGCGGAGACCGGGCTGCTCATCGGGTTCTTCCTGCCGGGCGACTCGCTGCTGTTCACGGCCGGGCTGCTGTGCACCACGAGCGCGACGTCGACACTGCACCTCTCGTTGCCGACCGTGCTGGTGGCTGCCGCCGCCGGCGCCCTGCTCGGGGCCCACGTCGGCTACCTGATCGGCAGGGGGGCCGGCCCGCGGCTGCTGGACACGCCCGACCGGCCACGGATGCAGGCGGCCGTCGCCCGCTCGCGTGAGTCGCTCGAGAGATACGGCACGGGCAAGGCGATCATGCTGGCGCGGTTCATCCCGCTGGTCCGCACGGTGCTCAACCCGATGGTCGGCACGATCGGCGTCCCGCTGCGGGTCTTCACCCTCTGGCAGGTCATCGGCGGCCTGATCTGGTCGCTCGGCGTGACCCTCGCCGGCTACGCCCTCGGGTCGCGCATCCCCAGCATCGACAAGTACCTGCTGCCGATCATCGCGGTCATCATCGTCATCTCGCTGATCCCGGTCGCGCTGGAAGTGCGTCGCAGCCGCAACCGCACCTGACCGACAGAGAGACCTCACCCATGACCGTCGCCCGGCCGTGACCGGACTGGTCGACCGCCTGCTCGCCACGCCCGGCTGGGCCGTCCTCCTCGTCGTCGGGCTGGTCGTGTTCGCGGAGGACGCCCTCTTCGTGGGGTTCGTGCTGCCCGGTGAGACCGTTGCGATCCTCGGTGGCGTCGCGGCGAAGCTCGGGCACGTCTCCGTGGGCGCGGTGGCGGTCGTCGTGGTCGCGGCCGCGATCATCGGCGACACCGTCGGTTACGAGGTCGGCAAGCACGTCGGGCCGCGGGTCGTCGAGCACCGCCTGCTGTCCAAGCGGCGGGAGCGGCTCGTCGCGGCGCAGAGCTTCCTGGCCCGGCGCGGCGGTACCGCGGTGTTCCTGGGCCGGTGGGTGGCGTTCTTCCGCGCGGTCATGCCGGCGCTGGCCGGCTCCGCGCGCATGCCGTACGGCCGGTTCCTCGTGTTCAACGCCGCCGGGGGAATCGCCTGGGGCGTCGTCGTGGTGGCGGCCGGCTATGCCGCCGGCGCCTCCTACGGCACCATCGAGAAGTACTTCGGCCAGGGCTCGGCGCTGCTCGTCGCCGGTGCGGTCGTGCTCGGGCTCGTCCTCTGGCAGGTGCGACGGCACCGGAGCTGACCCATGGGTCACCCGGCCAGGATCACGCCCAGCAGCAGGGCGGCCAGCGCCGTCAGCCCCGTGAGGGCACCGAACACGGCCAGGCCGCGGCGGCTCGTGGCACGCGCGTGCAGCAAGGCGGTGACGCCCGACGCGGCGACGACGACGAGCTTCACGGTCAGCGTCGTCCGGTACGCGCCGCCCCGGTCGCCGAGCGCGGCGATGTTCCAGATCCCGGTGGCGATCAGGACGCCGAACGCGGGCCATGCCACCTGGTTGAAGGCGCGCGCGGCGATGCGCGGGACCTCCGGCGCGGCCCGGCGCAGTGCCGGCACCAGGGCCGCGAGCACGAGCTGGCCGCCCACCCAGACGGTGGCGGCCAGCACGTGGAGGAACAGGCGGACGGTCTCGAGGCCGACGGGGAGCACGCCGACATCGTCGCTCAGGAGGGGAGCGGTCCCGTCACTGCCCGAAGATGCGGGAGAAGAAGCCGCCGCTCTTCGCCGACGTCTCGGCCGCGTGGCCGGGGCAGCGCTGCGCGCTCGGCACGCCCCGCATCACCTGGTCCACGTGCTGACCGCAGCCGGTCCAGGTCGTCTTGCCACAGGTCTTGCACGCAACGGCACGGCACATGGAGGGTTCTCCTTCGGATCGGGTGCCGGGAGGTCGGCACTCTGCCGATGGTACCCCAGGGGGTATGGGCGGGGCGACTGCCCCGTCAGACCGGCGTCGGTGTGCTCGTGCCCTGCTGGGGGGCGGGGGAGGGGCCGCCGGGCTGCCGGGCGGCCGCACGGCGGGCGAGCAGCAGGGCCACGACCACGAGGACGATGCCGAGCACCGCGAGGGCGATCGGCAGGACCGTGCCCACCAGGTTCAGCTGGGAGACCGTGCCGGCCGTGTCGTCCGCCGTGGCCTTCGACGAGGCGGCGGTGGTGGTCAGCTTCAGTGTCGAGAAGGGCACGGCCAGGGCGGCGATCGGGCCGAGCTGGGCGGTGACCTCCTGGGTGCTCGCGGTCTTCAGTGGCGAGCCGAGCGTGGCGTCGGCGGAGATCGTCGCCGTCGTCGTGGAGGTGTAGCTCAGCGGGATGCTGGCGGGCAGCTTCGCCAGAACCGAGGAGAGCTGGGTCAGCACGGCCGGCGGCAGCAGGCCGGCCAGCGACGGGGCCAGCGCGGTCAGTTGCGCCTTCGGCAGCGACACGGGCAGCCCCAGCGACGCCGGGTCGGCGATCTTGCCCGACGCCGTCGTCCGGTAGTCGTAGGTGGTGCGCCCGGCGACCGTGGAGGTGCTCACATACTTCAGCGGGTAGGCGGCGGCGGTGGTCGGGTCCCACAGCTGGTACGTGGTCGACGTCGACGGGTGCTGCGGCAGCGTGAAGATCAGGCCCTTGCTCGGCACGACGTCGGTCGCGCCCGACGGCGCCGGGACCGACCCGAAGTCCACCCGGTCGATGGCGTAGTGCGCCGTCGGTGTCGGCTGGTCCTGCCCGCCGATCGCCCTCGTGACGGTCTGGGCGACGACGGCGGTGTCGCCGTCGGTCGAGGTCACCGCGTACTTCCGGGTGGCCGCGGCCGGGATGTTGCGCACCAGCACGCCGCCCGAGGGGTTGCCGGCGAGAACGGCCGGGTTCAGGCCGGAGTAGGTGCCCTGGTAGCTCTGGCTGGTGGAGAAGTCCGAGCCGAGCTTGTTCACCGAGGGCAGCACCACGAAGCGCACGACGGCGGCCGCGACGAGCAGCACCACCCCGATGACGGCCACGATCACGGACGTGCGGGTCAGCCTCATGGGAGCTCCTCCGGGGATGGGTTCCTCGGTCCAGAGCCTGTCGACCGGACCGACGCGGCCCGGAGAGGCGTTGGCCCTGTCTTCCTCTGTCCTTCGGCCGGGCCGGAGCGTCAGCTTGCGGGGGTGGGGTGTACGCCCACGAGCATGAGGACGGTGGCGGTGTAGGAGTCGATGGCGCGCTCGCGGGCGCGGCCGGCCAGATGGGCGCACCAGGCCGGCGTCTGCGACATGGCGGCGTGCATGCACTGCAGGGTCGGGTCGAGCGCCGTCACTGCGAACTCGCCCGAGGCCAGCCCCTCCTCGACGAGTGCGCGGAAGAGCCGGTCGTGGCCGCGGCGCAGTTGCTTGATCCGCGCCTGCTGGGCCGACGGCCAGTCCTGCGGGGCGAGGAAGAGGCGCAGCGCCGCCGGGTACTCCTTCACGGCGATGTCGATGTGGGCACGGACGAGCGCGCGCAGCCGATCCGTCGCCGAGCCCCCGGCCGGCAGCGCCTCGAGCCGGGCGGTCCAGTCGTTGCCCAGCGTCTCGATCGCCGCCGTCACCAGTTCGTCCTTGCTGGCGAAGTAGTAGTAGAGCGACCCCTTGGTGACGTCCAGCCGGTCGGCGACGTCCTCGAGGCTCACGGCGTCGTACCCGCGGGCGCCGAAGAGCTCCGCCGCCGCGGTGAGGATCTCCTGGATCCGCCGCCCTCGTTTGCGCTCCACCCGGCCGGGCGTCGCGCCGTCCACCACTGCCTGATCCGCACTCATGCCGCTCCCGCCGTTCTCGTCCCCCCGCGACGTCTACCGAACAGTACTTGTTCGAACCCGTATTCAGGTATTGACCCAAGGGTCAAAGTTTGGCACGGTGTGCGCCAGCACGGAAGCCGCCCCACCCCGTGGGGGAGTCGACGACGAAGGAGCGCGAGTCATGGCACGCGACTACGAGGACATCCGCTACGAGACCGACGGCCCGATCGCGGTGCTCACGATCAACCGTCCGGAGCGCTACAACGCCTTCCGCGGGCGCACGGTCGAGGAACTCATCGCCGCCTTCCGCACGGCGTGGGCCGACCGGGCGATCCAGGCGGTGATCCTCACCGGCGCGGGGGAGAAGGCCTTCTGCACCGGCGGTGACGTCAAGCAGCGCGCCGAGACCGGCGACTACGGGCCGACCGAGAGCGGGATGTTCGAGATCGGCAACCTGCACAAGCTCATCCGCGACATCCCCAAGCCGGTGATCGCGGCCGTCAACGGCGTCGCGGTCGGCGGCGGCCACGTGCTGCACGTGCTGTGCGACCTGTCGATCGCCAGCGAGACCGCGCGCTTCGGCCAGGCCGGCCCGCGGGTCGGCTCGTTCGACGCCGGGTTCGGCACGGCCTACCTCGCCCGCGTCGTGGGGGAGAAGAAGGCCCGGGAGATCTGGTACCTCTGCCGGCAGTACACCGCCGAGCAGGCCGAGCGCATGGGCCTGGTCAACGCCGTCGTCCCGCCGGAGAAGCTGCTCGACGAGGCGAAGGCCTGGGCGCTCGAGATCGCGGAGAAGAGCCCCACCGCGATCCGCTTCCTCAAGCAGTCGTTCAACGCCGACACCGACCACCAGGCCGGCCTGAGCAATCTCGCGATGTCGGCGCTCGACCTGTTCACCGCCTCGCCCGAGGGCCTCGAGGGTGCTGCCGCCTTCGCCGAGAAGCGGAAGCCCGACTTCTCCCAGCACGTCAACTGGCACTGAGCGACCGGGACGAGGGCCCACCGTGGACTTCCGGCTCGACGAGGACGAAGAGGCCTTCCGGCAGGAACTCCGGCGCTTCGCCACCAGGACGCTCGCGCCGCACTACCGGTCGGACGACAAGGCGGCCGTGTTCCGCCGCGAGCTCGCGCGCGACATGGCCGGGCTGGGGCTGACCGGGCTCCGCATCCCGGAGGAGTACGGGGGTCAGGAGGCGAGCGCTGTCGTCGCCGGCATCGCCGCCGAGGAGGTCGGCCGGGCCGACTTCAACGCCTCCTACGTCATCATCAACACCGCGCTGATCAGCGACGTCCTCGTGCGCAACGCGTCGGCGGAGCAGCAGCGTGCCTGGCTGCCGGGCATCGCCTCGGGCGAGGTGGTGCCGTGCATCTGCATCACCGAGCCCGGGCACGGCACCGACGCGGCGAACCTCGAGCTCAAGGCCGTGCCGGACGGCGACGGGTGGCGACTGCACGGCGAGAAGACGTCGATCACCCTCGGTATGGCGGCCGACCGTGCGGTCGTGCTCGCCCGCACCGGCGGTCCCGGAGCGCGGGGAGTGAGCGCGTTCTGGGTGGACCTGAACACCGGGCACGTCACCCGCAGCGGCTTCGACGACCTGGGGGCCCGCGCCATCGGGCGGGCGTCCCTGCACTTCGACGGCGCGCCCGTCGGGCCGGCCGACCTGATCGGGAACCTCGGCGACGGGTTCGTCTCGGTCATGCAGGGCTTCGACTACTCCCGGGCGATCATCGGTCTGGCCTGCCTCGGCGCCGCCCAGGCCTCGCTGGACGAGACCGTCCAGTGGGTGCGCGACCGGGAGGCGTTCGGGCAGCCGATCGGCAGGTTCCAGGGCGTCGCGTTCCCGCTGGCCGAGTTCGCCACGTACGTCCGCGGCGCCCGGCACGTCTGCTACGAGGCGCTGTGGAAGAAGGACAACGACCTCGAGCACAGCGCCGAGGCGGCCATGGCCAAGTTCTGGGCGCCGAAGCTCTCGACCGAGGTCATCCACCAGTGCCTGCTCACCTTCGGGCACATGGGCTACTCCGCCGAGAGCCCGCTGGGCCAGCGGCTCCGTGACGTCATCGGTCTCGAGATCGGCGACGGCACCGCCCAGGTGTCCAAGCTCGTCATCGCCCGCAGCCTGCTCGGCCGCGCGTACGCGCCGTGAACCGCTCATCGTCGAAGGGAACTCCCATGGGAAAGCTGGACGGCAAGATCGCGATCGTCACCGGGGCCGGGCAGGGCATCGGCCGGGCCATCGCCGAGAAGTTCGCGGCGGAGGGCGCCACCGTCGTCGCCTCGGACCTGAACGAGACGACGGCGAAGGAGACCGCCGCCGCCATCGGTGGCGGTGCCCTCGGGATCCGGGCCGACGTCACGTCCCGCGAGTCGGTGGACGCGATGGTCGAGCAGGTGCGCGGGCAGTTCGGCCGGATCGACGTGCTGGTCAACAACGCCGGCTGGGACAAGGCCGGCCCGTTCGTCGACACCGATCCCGCCGACTGGGACCGCGTGGTGCAGATCAACCTCTACGGGGTGCTCAACACGACGAAGGCGGTGCTGCCGGTCATGGCCGAGCAGGGAGCCGGCGCGGTCGTGAACCTGGCGTCGGACGCCGGCCGGGTCGGCTCATCGGGCGAGGCGGTGTACTCCGCGGCCAAGGGCGGGGTCATCGCGTTCACCAAGGCGACCGCCCGCGAGATGGCCCGCCACCAGGTCAACGCGAACTGCGTCTGCCCCGGCCCCACCGACACGGCGCTGTTCGCCTCGGTGGGCGGCGACAACCCGAAGCTCCGCGAGGCGCTGACGAAGGCCGTCCCCTTCCGGCGGCTCGCGCAGCCCTCCGACATCGCCAACGCGGTGGCATTCTTCGCCTCCGACGAGGCCAACTACATCACCGGACAGACCGTCAGCGTCAGCGGCGGCCTCACGATGAGCTGACGAGGACCCGCCATGGCATTCGAGACGACGCTGACCGCGGAGCGGATCGAGCAGTTCACCCGCGAGGGCCGCTGGGCCGGCCGCGTCATCACCGACTTCCTCGACGAGGTGGCCGCGGCCACCCCGGACAAGGTCGCCGCGATCGACGCACGGGGTCAGGTGACCTACGGGGAGCTGAAGCGGCTCTCCGACCGGGCCGCCCTGGGCCTGCTGCAGCTGGGGGTCGGGCCCGGTGACGTGGTCAGCTTCCAGTTGCCCAACTGGATCGAGTTCCTCGTCCTCCACTTCGCCGTCACCCGGATCGGGGCGGTCAACAACCCGCTGATCCCGATCTACCGCGACCGCGAGGTCGGCTTCATGGTCGGCCTGGCGAAGTCGAAGGTCGTCGTCGTCGCCCAGGAGTTCCGCGGCTACGACTACCCCGCGATGATCCAGCGGCTGTCCGTCGACTGGCCGGCGCTGGAGCACGTGCTCGTGGTCGACGGGCCGACGACGCACGCCCAGACGTCGTGGCAGGACTTCATCGAGACGCCCTGGGAGGAGCGCCGCGACCCCGCCGAGCTCCCGGCCCTGCGGCCCGATCCGAACGACGTGACGCTGCTGATCTTCACCTCCGGGACGACGGGGGAGCCCAAGGGCGTGATGCACACCCACAACACGCTGGTCGCGGCGAACGCGCCGCTGCCGGGCCGGCTCGGGGTGGGCCGCGACAGCGTCATCCACATGGCCTCGACGTTCGCCCACCTCACCGGCTTCCTGTACGGCGTCCGGCTGCCCACCCAGGTCGGCGGGGCGACCGCCGTCTACCAGGACGTCTGGGATCCGGCGCGGTTCGCCGACCTCGTCGAGCAGTACGGCATCAGCTACACCTCGGCCGCCACGCCGTTCCTGCACGACACCCTGAACGCGCCGAACCTGGCCGACCGGGACCTGTCGTCGCTGACGCTGTTCTGCTGCATGGGCGCGCCGATCCCGCGGGCCATCGTGCGCGAGGCGCGGGTCAAGCTGCCGGGCCTGACCGTCCTGGGCGGCTGGGGCCAGAGCGAGAACGCCCTGGTGACGCTGGGCATCCCGGGTGACCCGGAGGAGAAGATCGTCGAGCGCGACGGCTATCCCTGGCCCGGCATGGAGATCAGGACCGTGGACTTCGACGGCGCGCTACTGCCGGCCGGCGCCGAGGGCCGGTTGCAGGTGCGCGGGCCGTTCCTGTTCGTCGGCTACGCCGAGCGGCCGGAGATGACCAGGGCGAGCTTCGACGGCGACTGGTTCGACACCGGCGACCTGGCGCTGATCGACGAGGACGGGTACCTCAACATCACCGGCCGGACCAAGGACGTGATCATCCGCGGCGGCGAGAACATCCCGGTCGCGTACGTCGAGAACGTCCTCTACGAGCACCCCGGGCTGGCCGCCGTCGCCGTGGTCGGCATCCCCGATCCGCGGCTGCAGGAACGCGCCTGCGCCGTCGTCACCCTGGAACCGGGCGCGCCCGGCGTCACCCTGGAGGAGATGCAGGCCTTCCTCGCGGAGAAGGGCGTGGCCAAGCAGTACTGGCCCGAGCGGCTCGAGGTGGTGCCGGAGCTGCCGCGCACGGCCAGCGGCAAGATCCAGAAGTTCCAGCTCCGCGACCGGCTGGCGGGGAGGGCATGACGGCCTACGAGACGCTGACGGTGGAGGTCGCCGACCGCGTGGCGACCGTCACGATCAGCCGCCCCGAGGTCCGCAACGCCCTGAACCGGCAGGTGCTCGCCGACCTGCACGCGGCGCTCGGCGAGCTCCGGGACGACGCCGACGTCGGGGTCGTGGTGTTCACCGGCGCGGGGACGACGGCGTTCGTCGCCGGCGCCGACATCGCCGAGGTGGCGCACTACACGGCGGCCACCGGGCTCGACGGGCACATCCAGCGGGCCTTCGACGAGGTCGAGGCCTTCGAGAAGCCGACGATCGCGGCCGTCAACGGCTACGCCCTGGGCGGCGGGTGCGAGCTGGCGATGGCCTGCGACATCCGCATCGCGGCCGACACCGCCCGGTTCGGGCTTCCGGAGACGAACCTGGCGGTGCTGCCCGGTGCCGGTGGCACGCAGCGGCTGGCCCGCCTGGTCGGCGTCGGCCGGGCGGTCGAGCTGATCCTCACCGGCCGGATGGCCGACGCGGCCGAGGCCCGGGCGATCGGGCTCGTCACCTCCGTCGTCCCCCCGGACGACCTGCTCGCCGAGGCGCGGCGGGTGGCCGACCAGATCCTCGCCAAGGGGCCGCTGGCGGTGCGGCTGGCCACGCTCGTCGTCCGCGCGGGCATGGACGCCGATCAGCGCACCGGGCTCGTGGTCGAGCGCCTGGCGCAGGCGCTGCTCTACTCGACCGCCGACAAGCAGGAGGGCACCACGGCGTTCCTCGAGAAGCGGCCTCCGCGGTTCACGGGCGACTGAGCGAGCCCCGGAGCCACCCTGTGGTGACGAGACACGCGCTGCAGCGCGGCCCCGACGACCACAGCGTGGCTTCCGCAGACCTACCGGGGGTCGGGCAGCCGGACCTCGGCGTGCGCCTGCCCGCGGGCGGGCAGGTGGCTGCCGCCGAGGGCGTCGAAGTCGTAGGCGGTCTCGGCGTGGACGACGGAGTCGATGCCCGACACCTCGTGCTCGACCGGCACCCGGAAGCCCAGGAACCGCTCGATCAGCCAGCCGATGCCCGCGCTCAGCAGGAACGAGAACGTCAGCACCACGAGCGCCCCGACCGCCTGGCGCCCGAGCTGGCCGAGGCCACCGCCGTAGAACAGGCCGTTCACGCCCGCCGACGCCGAGGCCGACGCGAGCAGCCCGATGGCGAGGGCGCCCCACAGGCCGCCGACCAGGTGGACACCGACGACGTCCAGCGAGTCGTCGTAGCCCCAGCGGTACTTGAGCCCGACCGCCAGGGCGCAGACCGCACCCGCGACGAGCCCCACGACGACGGCGCCCAGCGGCGTCACCGCCGAGCACGAGGGCGTGATCGCCACGCCCCCCGCCACCACTCCGGACGCCGCACCGAGGCTGGTCGCGTGGTCGTCGCGGATCCGCTCGACGACCAGCCAGCCGAGCCCGCCGGCCGCGGTGGCGACCAGCGTCGTCACCCACACCTCGGCGGCCTGGCCGTTGGCGCCCAGGGCGGAACCGGCGTTGAAGCCGAACCAGCCGAACCACAGCAGCCCGGCGCCGGCCATGACCAGGGTGAGGTTGTGCGGCCGCATCGGGTCGCGACCGAACCCGTGCCGGCGGCCGAGGATCAGCGCCAGGGCGAGCCCGGCCGCCCCCGCGTTGATCTCCACGACCGTGCCGCCGGCGAAGTCGATGACGTGCAGCCGGTTGACCAGCCAGCCGCCCACCTTCGCCTGCAGCCCGTCGACGGCGAACACCCAGTGCGCGACCGGTGCGTAGACCAGCGTCGCCCAGACGCCGGCGAACAGCAGCCACGGCCCGAAGCGGGCGCGGTCGGCGATCGCCCCGGACACCAGCGCCACCGTGAGCACCGCGAAGGTGCCCTGGAAGGCGACGAACGCGAGCGCCGGCACCGTGCCCACCAGGTGGGTGGCCGCGAAGCCGTGGCCCCCGCCGGTGGTGCCGAGCAGTGCGGTCAGGCCGAAGAACTGGCCGGGGTTGCCCAGCAGGCCGCCGCCGACGTCGTCGCCGAAGGCCAGGGAGTAGCCGACCAGCACCCAGAGGACGGCGACCAGCGCGAGCGCGCCGAAGCTCATCATCATCATGTTCAGCACGCTCTTCGCGCGGACCATGCCGCCGTAGAAGAGCGCGAGCCCCGGCGTCATGAGCAGCACGAGGGCGGCACTGGCCAGGACCCAGGCGGTATCACCGGTGTTCACGAACGATTCCTGACCGTGCGGGGGAGGGGGTGCGCGGGGCGGGGCGGTGCCGTCACACGTCGACGGGGCTGCCCATGGTGACCGTGCGGTCGACCGGCAGGCCGAAGTAGGCGGCGGGGTCGGCCGCGTTGCGCGCCAGCGTCAGGAACAGGACCTTGCGCCAGGCGGCCATGCCCTTCGCCCGGGTGCGCCGGATGGGGCCGCGGGACAGGAAGAACGAGGCGTTCGGCACGTCCATCTCCGTCGCGTCGAGCACCCCCGCGGCGCAGGCCTGGCGCAGCGCCTCGGGCAGGTCGGGGGCGTCGGAGAAGCCGAACCGCACGGCCAGGTGCTGGATGTTGTCGTCCTCGTGGCCGAGGTGGTCGACGGTGAACCGCTCCTCGACCGGGATGTGCGGCACGTTCTCCGACGTCGCCGACACGATGAGCACGCTGTGGTGGAGGATCTGGTTGTGCTCGACGTTGGCCCGCAGCGCCAGCGGCGTCGACTCCTTGCCCGGGTGCGGGAAGACGGCGGTGCCGGGCACACGCGGCAGCCCGCGGTCGTAGAGCTCGTCGACGAACTCGCTCAGTGACCCCTCCTGCCGGCGGCGGTTGGCGGACACGATCTCCCGCCCTCGCCGCCAGGTGGTCATCACCGTGAAGACGGCGATCGCGATGAGCAGCGGCAGCCACCCGCCGTGCAGGACCTTCGACAGGTTCGCCGACAGGAACGTCAGCTCCACGCCGCCGAAGGCGACCGCGGCCAGCGCCAGCTTCCACGGCGCCCATTGCCACAGCACCCGCGCGACGACGAGCATCAGCACGGTGTCGATGACCAGCGCGCCGGTGACGGACACCCCGTAGGCGGTGGCCAGCCGCTCGGCGGACCGGAACGAGAGCATGACGGTGAGCACGCCGACCAACAGCAGGGTGTTGACGCCGGGCAGGTAGATCTGGCCGCCCTCGTGCTCGGAGGTCTGCCGAACGGTGACCGGGGGGAGCAGGCCCAGCTGCACGGCCTGCCGCGACAGCGAGTAGGCGCCGGAGATCACCGCCTGGCTGGCGATGACCGTGGCCGCGGTGGCCAGCACGACCATCGGCAGCTGCGCCCAGCTCGGCAGCAGCAGGAAGAAGGGGTTCTTGACCGCGCCCGGGTCGCGCACGATCAGCGACGCCTGGCCGAGGTAGTTCAGAGTGAGCGCCGGGAAGACGACGAAGAACCAGGCCCGGCGGATCGGCGGCCGCCCGAAGTGACCCATGTCGGCGTACAGCGCCTCCGCGCCGGTGATCACCAGCACGATTGCGCCCATGGCCACGAACGCGATGAACGGATGGTCGACGACGAAGAAGACGGCGTAGGTGGGGGAGAGCCCCTTCAGGACGCCGGGGTGCTGGACGAGGCCGCCGAGGCCGGCGACCGCCAGGGCGAGGAACCACAGCAGCGTGACGGGGCCGAAGAGCGCGCCCACCTTGCCGGTGCCGAACCGCTGGACGGCGAAGAGCCCGGTGAGGATCACCGCCGCGATGGGGACCACGACATGGCCCAGGCTCGGCGCGGCCACGCGCACGCCCTCGACCGCGGACAGCACGCTGATGGCCGGCGTGATCAGGGAGTCGCCGTAGAAGAGCGAGACGCCGAGGACACCGAGCACGACCAGCGTGGCCGAGCGGCTGCCACGGGCGGCGTAGAGCCGCCGGGCGAGGGCGGTGAGGGCCATGACGCCGCCCTCGCCGTCGTTGTCGGCCCGCATGAGCACGCTGATGTACTTGATCGAGACGATCAGCGTGACCGACCAGAACATCATGGAGATGACGCCGTAGACGTCGCTCTCGGTGGGCCGCACCGCGCCGTGGTCGATGGAGAAGACGGTCTGCAGGGCGTACAGCGGGCTGGTGCCGATGTCACCGAAGACGATGCCGAGCGCCGCCAGCACGAGGGCACCCTGGCCGGCCCCCTGGGCGCCTCCGTGGGTGGTGGTCCCGGACGTCCCCGCCGTGCCCGGTGCCGGTGCCTCGGCGGCGGTCGCGGTCGTGCCGTTCGCCGGCGCGGTCGGGGAGTCGGCGCCTGCGCCCGGGGCCGTCGAGGGTCCGGTCACGGGGAGCCTTCCTCTGCTGCTGCGGTCACGGGGGTCAGCGTCACACGGGACCCGCGTCGCGGGGTGCCCGGGTCGGCGGGCGCCGTCAGTGTGCCGTGCGGGGCGCCGGTCGGCGCGTCGAGGCGCACCTGGCACAGTGCCCGCCGTGCACGATCCACCTCGGCCTGCCACGCGCGACAGCGGGAGCGCCGGCAGGCCGGGGACGGGCATCCGTGCAGGTGAGGGGCGGAATTGTTACGGATCTCCCTCTCAAGGAATGGTGGTGATCGGCCGATGTCCGCATCTGTGAGCACAGATGCGGCGGTGAGCGGCCCCCCTGAGCAGATGCTGGCGGCGCTCCTGGAGAAGCCGGACACGATCCTGGTCGCCATCGCCTCCGACGGGGTGACCGTGCCGATGCCGGCATCGGTGGGAGTGCCCGAGGCGCGTGTCGTCGCCGCGACGGCCGACCGGGCGACGGTGGCGGAGATCGTCGTGCCGGCCGATGCCCTCACGCTCGTCGCGACGTGGGAGCGGGTGCGCGACCAGGGCGTCGCGCTCGGCACCGTGCACCTGCGCACCGACCCCGACCGCGCCATGACCCTCACGTTCCTCGACGCCCGCGCGCAGCACGGCGTGTTCCTCGGCGCGCTCGAGGCGGTCGTCTCCGACGGTGAGGGGCCGGGCTTCGGCACCGAGACCCTCCACCACGTGTCCCTCACCCGGCGCCCCCGGACGGCGACGGTGCACAAGACCAGCCTGGCCGTGATCACCGAGGTCGACGAGCGGGCGACCCGGATGCTCGGCTGGACGCGCGAGCAGATGGTCGGCAAGCGCTCGTCGGAGTTCATCCACCCCGACGACGAGCAGCGCGCCATCGCCAACTGGATGGAGCTGCTCTCGCACCAGGACGCCCAGCGGGTGCGGCTGCGGCACCGCTGCGCCGACGGGCAGTGGATCTGGCTGGACCTGGAGAACACCTACCTCCCCGCCGACGACCCCGCCGACGCCGTCGTGGTGACCCAGATGAGCGACGTGTCCGACGAGATGGCGGCGCACGAGGCGCTCCAGCAGCGCGAGCGGCTGCTCCGCCGCGTCGCGGAATCGCTGCCCGTCGGCATCATGCAGCTCGCGACCGACGGCTCGCTGGTGTTCGCCAACGAGCGGCTCGCGGTGATCCTCGGCATTCCGGCGATCGCGGGGCCCGCCGACCTCGACCGGGTCGTCGACCCGGCCGATCGGCCGGCGCTGGCCGCCGCGCTCGCCGAGACGATGGGCAGCGGCACCGACAGCGACCTCGAGGTCGGGCTGCGGCACGGCGGCTCGGGGGAGGCCCGGGTGTGCGCGATCAGCCTGGTCTCGCTCAGCGACCGGGAGGGCGCCCCGGGTGCCCTGCTCACGGTCACCGACGTCACCGACAGCGCCCGGATGCGCGAGGAGCTGACCGCCAAGGCGACCTTCGACGTGCTCACCGGGTGCTACAACCGGGCGTCGGTGATGGCCATCCTGGACCAGGCCCTGCGCGGCGGCGAGGCCGCGAACACCGCCGTCCTCTTCGTCGACCTGGACAAGTTCAAGCCCGTCAACGACACGCTGGGTCATGACGCCGGCGACGAGCTGCTGGCCCTGACCGCGCAGCGGCTGGGCGGGGTCCTGCGCCGCGACGACGTCGTCGGCCGGATCGGCGGTGACGAGTTCCTCATCGTCAGCCGCGGGCTCGACGGTCCCGCCTCGGCGATGGCCATGGGGCACCGGGTCAGGGCGGCGCTGGCCGAGCCCGCGCTGCTCGGCGTCGGTCCGGTCGACCTCGGCGCGAGCATCGGCGTCGCCTGCGCCCAGCCAGGCGACGACGCGACCGCCCTGATCAAGCGCGCCGACCGGGCCATGTACCGGTCGAAGGACGAGGGCCTCGGCCGGCCGGTGCTGCACGGCGAGCAGGCCCGAGGCAGTCAGATCTCGAAGCGGTAGCCGCGGCCCGGCTCGGTGAGCAGGTGGCGCGGATGCGCCGGGTCGGGCTCGAGCTTGCGGCGCAGCGTCGCCATGAACACGCGCAGGTAGTTCGTCTGGTCCTGGTAGGCCGGGCCCCAGACGTCGAGCAGCAGCCGCCGGTGGTCGACCACGCGGCCGTGGTTGCGCGCCAGCACCTCGAGCAGGCGCCACTCGGTGGGCGTGAGCCGGACGTCCGTGCCGCCTGCGCTGACCCGGCCGGCGGCGAGGTCGACGGTGAAGTCGTCGGTCACGACCGTCGGCTCGTCCGGCTGCGCGCTGCCTCGCCGGAGCGCGGCCCGCAGCCGGGCCAGCAACTCGTCCATGCCGAAGGGCTTCACGACGTAGTCGTCGGCTCCCGCGTCCAGCGCGGCGACCTTCTCCCGGGAGTGCTCGCGGGCGGACAGGACGAGGATCGGCACGTCGGTCCATCCGCGCAGGCCCGCGATGACCTCCGTGCCGTCGAGGTCGGGCAGGCCGAGGTCCAGGACGACGACGTCCGGTGGCCGTTCCGCGGCCAGCCGCAGGCCACCGGCGCCCGTTCCCGCGGCGCGCACCGTGTAGCCGTGTGCCTTGAGGTTGATGACCAGCGCACGCACCAGCGGCGGGTCGTCGTCGATCACGAGGACGTCGCTCATCGAACCCCACTCTCCCCGTCACCGTCGTCACCGGCGCGGGGCAGCGTGAGGGTCATGGTGAGGCCACCGCCCGGGGTCGTCCCGGGAGTCAGCTCGCCGCCCATGGCCTCGGTGAAGCCGCGCGCGACGGCCAGGCCGAGCCCCAGACCGCCGGGGCCGCGGTCGCCCAGCTGCCCCCGGTCCGGGGAGCCGAGCCGGCGGAAGCTGGCGAAGGCGTCCTCCCACCGCTCGGCAGGGATGCCGGGGCCGTGGTCGATGACCTCGCAGCGGACCCGGTCCCGGTGGACCGAGCCGCGCACCGTGACCGGAGTCGTGCCCGGGCTGTAGCGCAGGGCGTTCTCCAGGAGATTGGCCAGCACCCGCTCGGCGAGGGCGACATCGACGTGGAGGTGGGGGAGCGCGGGGGGCAGGTCGAGCCGCACCCGGTCGGTCGCGGGCAGGCTCAGCAGCGCCCGGCCGACGAGCTCGTCGAGGCTGACGGTCTCGGGGACGGTCGGCACGGCCCCCGCCTGCAGCCGGGAGGCGTCGAGGAGGTCCGACACGAGCCGGTGCAGCCGGTCGGCGCCGTCCTCGACGGTGGCGAGGAGCTCCTCGCGTTCCTCCGGTGTCCAGGGGATGTCGTGCTGGCGCAGGCTGCTCACCGCGGCCTTGACCGCGGCCAGCGGTGTGCGCAGGTCGTGCCCCACCCCCGCGAGCAGCGCGGTCCGGGCCCGGTCGGCCGCCTCCAGCTGCGCCGCCTCGGCCGCCCGCTGGGCCAGCCGCCTGCCCTGCAGAGCCGTCGCCGCAGCCTCGGCGAAGCTGTGCAGCACCCGGAGGTCCGCGGCGAACAGCTCGGGCCCGCGGACGACGAGGGCGAGGTCGGGGCCCGCCGGCACGACCCGCTCGACCTCCCCGGGCGCGGGGAACGGGTCCGCGCTGCTGACCTCGACGTCGAGCCAGCCGGTGCCCGCCCGCTCGCGCAGGGCGGCCTCCCGCATCCCGAAGACGGTGCGCACCTGGAGCAGGACGTCGGGGAGCGTGCGGTCCTCGGCGAGCGCGCTGCCGGCCAGCGCCGAGAGCGCCTCTGCCTCCGCCCGCGCACGCGCAGCCTCCGCGGTCCGGCGTGCCGCGACGTCGACCGTCGCGCTGACCACGACGGCCACCGCGAGGTAGACGGCGAGCACGACCAGCCCCGCGGGCGACTCGACCTGCAGCGTGCCGAACGGGCGGATGAAGAACCAGTTGAGCAGCAGGGCCCCGGCGAGCGCGCCGGGGAGGGCGACCCAGCGGCCTCCGATGACCGCCCCGACGGTGACCAGCAGGAGCACGAGCAGCACCGGGATGGCCAGGGACAGCGAGCTCCGGCCGGGGACCATCGCCGCGACGAGAGCCGGCAGCCCGACGACGAGGAGGGCGGCGCCGGCCAGCTGCCGGCGCCGGGAGAGCCCGGCGAAACCCGGGGGCAGCGCTGCGCCGGGACGCGGCGCGGAGGTCGTCGCGCCCGGCTGCGCCGTCGTGCCGTGGAGTGCCATCGGCCCCAGGGTTCCACCAGGACGGGGGCCGTGACCTGCGCTCACGCCTCCCAGCTGGTGAGCACGGCCTGCTCCTCCGCCGACATCACCGCGTCACTGGAGTGCAGCTGCCAGGGCACGCTGGTGACCATGACCCCGGGCTGGAACCGCAGCCGGGTCTTCAGCCGCAGGGCGCTCTGGTTGTGCAGCACCTGCTCCCACCACCGGCCGACGACGTACTCGGGCACGAACACGCACACGATGTCGCGGGGCGACGCGCGCCGGATGTGCCGCACGTAGTCCAGCAGCGGCTGCGTGATGTCGCGGTAGGGGCTGTCGAGCACGACCAGCGGCACCGGGATGTCGCGGCTGTCCCAGTCCTGCATCAGCCGGCGGGTCTCCTCCGGATCGACGCGGACGGTCACCGCGGTCAGGTCGTCGAGGCGGGTCGCCCGCGCGAACGCCAGCGCCCGCAGCGTCGCCTCGTGGATCCGGCTCACCGGTACCACGCCGTGGATGCGGCTGGGCAGCACGACGCCGCCGGGACGCGTGGCCAGTTCGGCGTCCACCGCGTCGTAGTGCCCGCGGACCCGCTGCATCAGCAGGTACAGCAGGGGCATCGCGATGACCACGAGGAAGGCCCCGTGCACGAACTTCGTCACGACGACGAGCACCAGCACGATCGAGGTGGCCACGGTGCCGGCGAAGTTGATCGCCTGCGACCTGCGCATGCTCCGCCGCGCGGGGCCGGCCGGCACCGACCGCAGCTCGGTGCTCCAGTGCCGGACCATGCCCGCCTGGCTCAGGGTGAACGACACGAAGACGCCGATGATGTACAGCTGGATCAGCCGCGTGACGTTCGCGTCGAACGCCACGATCAGCACCCCCGCGAGGGCGGCGAGCAGCACCACCCCGTTGCTGAACACCAGCCGGTCGCCGCGGCGCGCGAGCTGGCGGGGCAGGAAGCCGTCGCGGGCGAGCAGGGAGCTCAGGACCGGAAAGCCGTTGTAGGCGGTGTTGGCGGCGAGGATCAGGATCGCCGCGGTGAAGCCCTGCAGGAGGTAGAACGCCGGGCCGGTGCCGAAGACGGCGAGGCCGATCTGGCTCAGCGCGGTCTTCTGCGCCTGGCCGGCGGGCAGCCCGACGAGGTTGGCCGGGTTCTCGGCCATGTGCACGTGGGTGACGAGGGCGAGCGCGGTGATGCCGGCGAACATGGTGACGGCCAGGCCACCCATGATCGCCAGCGTGGCCGCGGCGTTGCGTGCCTTCGGCGGCCGGAAGCTGGGCACGCCGTTGCTGACCGCCTCCACCCCGGTCAGCGCGGTGCAACCGCTCGCGAAGGCCCGGAGCACGAGGAAGACGGTGAGCAGGCTGCCGGTGCGATGGTCGGCGAGGACGACGTAGCTCGCGCTCGGCGCCGTCAGCTGCCGGCCCATCGCGAGCTGGATGCCGCCCCAGGCCAGCAGGAGGAGGACCAGCGCCACGAACCCGTACGTGGGCAGGGCGAACGCGCGGCCCGATTCCCGCACCCCGCGCAGGTTCACCACCGTCAGCAGCAGGACGCACCCCAGGGAGAGCACGACGGCGTGCGGCACCAGGGCCGGGAAGGCCGAGGTGATCGCCGCGACGCCGGCCACCACGGAGACCGCGACGGTGAGCACGTAGTCGACCAGCAGGGCGCTCGCCGCGACCAGCCCCGCCCGGACCCCGAGGTTCGCCCGGCTGACGGCGTATGCGCCGCCGCCGTTGGGATAGGCGTGGCAGGTCTGCCGGTAGGAGGCGACCACCACGACCAGCAGCACGACGACGCCCACCGCGACCCACGAGGTGAGGTGCAGCAGGGCCAGCCCGCCCAGGCCGAGGACCAGGATGATCTGCTCGGTCGCGTAGGCCACCGAGCTCAGCGGGTCGGAGCAGAAGATCGGCAGGGCGAGCCGCTTCGGCAGCAGGGTGTCGTCGAGCCGGTCGCTGCGCAGCGGGCGGCCGACCACGAGTCGTTTCGGGGTGTCCAGCACGGGTGTGGCTCCTGAGGTGGGAACCCCAGGCTGCGGCGTGGGGCAGCGCTGCGGCGCCGTCCTTGACGGGTTCTTGACGCCGTCCCCCTGCTCCTTGGCGGCGTCTTTGTGATCGTGAGATCCCACCCGTCGAAGAAGGCATTGCGCGCGTCGAAAGCCCTGTCATCGCGCGTTCGAAAGGCGCTAGCGTGCCCGCGGCAAATCCCCAATCACAGGACGATCACAGCCTGAGGAGACGGCCATGCGAGGCCCTTTACGCAAGGCAACGCTGGTGCTGCTCACGGTCGGTGGACTCGTGACCGTGGGCATGTCGCCCGCCCTCGCCGACGAGTCGCACAGCGACCGGCACCATCACGAGATCGAGCAGACGGTGCGGGTGGTGGGCACCGGTAGCTCTGTGCAGATCGACCGGCACACGATCCAGTCCGGCTCGATCCACTTCGCCGTCCGGACGACCAATCCCACCGCTCCCGACGGCAGTGGCGGCAGCCAGATCTCGCTGTGGAAGCCGCGGCACGGTGCCTCGGTCAGGGATGTCCTGCGGGACCTGCAGGACGAGTTCAGCCAGACGCCGTCGGTCGCGGCCAAGGGCACCCGTGAACTCACCCATGACGCGGTGATCCTGGGCCTCGCCGACGTCGTGAAGGGGTACCCCGAGGTCGTCACCGAGTTCGTGGCGCCCGGCACCTACTTCCTGATGGACCTGTCGAACCCGCCGAAGAGCGGTCCGCCGGCGCTCACCGCGCTGACCGTCCGCCCGGCCGGCAAGAACATCGAGCAGGACAGTGACCTGGACAGCCAGGTGTCGGTGCGGGCGACGTCGAGCGACCGTTTCATCGCGCCGCGCGACTGGCCGCACCAGGGCACGTACACGTTCACCAACGTGTCGGACACGCTGCACTTCATGGCGATCCAGCCGGTCAAGCGCGGCACCACCGACAAGCAGATCTCGACGTTCTTCTCCGGACCGCAGACCGGTCCGCCGTCGTTCTTCGTGAACGGCCCAGGAGGAGGTAACGACGTCGTGACGCCCGGGCGTTCGCTGCAGGTGACCTACCACCTGCCGCCGGGCACCTACGTGCTGCTCTGCTTCGTCGCCGATGACGTCACCGGTATGCCGCACGCCGTGATGGGCATGCACAAGGTGGTCGTCCTGCACTGAGTTCCCCACCCAGCCGGGGGCGTCGCGTTCGCGCGGCGCCCCCGGTGCGTGTCCCGGCTCAGTCCGCGGCGCGGGCCAGGCGGGAGGGCCACCAGATGCGGGCGCCGATGTCGGTGGACAGCGCCGGTACGAGCACCGACCGCACCAGGAACGTGTCCAGCAGCACGCCGAAGGCCACCGTGAAGCCGATCTCGGCCAGGAAGACCAGGGGCAGCACGCCCAGCACGGCGAAGGTGGCGGCCAGCACGATCCCGGCGGACGTGATCACGCCGCCGGTGACGGCCAGCCCGCGCCGGATGCCCTCCCGGGTGCCGTGGGTGAGCGTCTCCTCCCGGACCCGGGTCATCAGGAAGATGTTGTAGTCGATCCCGAGCGCGACCAGGAACACGAAGGCGAACAGCGGGAACCCCGGATCGCCGCCGGCGAAGCCGAAGACGTGGTTGAACGCCAGCGCGCTGACCCCGAGCGTCGCGGCGAAGGACAGCACGACGGTGAGGATCAGCAGCAGCGGCGCCAGGAGGGCCCGCAGCAGCAGGGCCAGGACCACCAGGATCACCGCGAGCACGATCGGGATGATCAGGTTCCGGTCGTGCCGCGAGGCGGCCTGGGTGTCGGCGTTCACCGCGGTCTGGCCACCGACGAGGGCACCGGCGCCGGGCACCGCGTGCACCGCCGCCCGGAGCCGCTGCACCGTCGCCTGCGCCCCGGGCGTGTCGAACCGGTCGGCGAGGGTGACGTCCACCAGCACCCGGCCGTTGCGTGGCTGCACCTGCAACTGCGGGGGGAGACAGCCGCCCGCCGCGCCAGGTCCGCCGCCCCGGAGCTGACCGGACGCCGCGGCCTTCGCCAGCACGGCGTAGTCGGGCGCCACGCACACCGAACCCCGCCCGGCCGCGACCCCCGGCACGGCGGCGGCCGCGGCGATCACCTGGGGCACGGCGGACGCGTTCGTCGCGATCACCGCCGGCGCGCCGGTGCCCTGGGGGAACTTCGCGTCGAAGATCCGCTGGCCCTGCACGGCGTCGGGGGAGTTGGTGAAGGAATCGGAGATGGACAGGCCGTCGATGCGGAGCGTGGGGAGCGCCGCCGCGCAGGCCAGCAGGACGACGGTGGCAGCGATCCAGGCGACCCGCGCGCGGCGTCCCAGCCAGGTGGCGAAGGTGCCCCACACGCCGTGGGTCGCGAGGCCCGAGGCCCGGTCGACGTGCGGCACGCGCGGCCAGAACACCCACCGGCCGAACAGGACGAGGAACACCGGCAGGAAGGTGAGCATCACCAGCAGCGTGCACACGATGCCGATCGCGCACACCGGGCCGAGGCTCCGGTCGGAGTTGAGCTCGCCGAGGGTCAGGCAGAGCAGGCCTGCCACGACGGTGGCTGCCGACGCACCGATGGCCGGCGCGGCCCCGCGCCACGCCCGCATCATCGCGTCCACGCGGCTGTCGTAGTTGTGCAGCTCCTCGCGGTACCGGCTGATCAGCAGCAGTGCGTAGTCGGTGCCGGCGCCGAGGACGAGCACCGACAGGATGCCCTGGCTCTGGCCGGTCAGGGTCAGGACGCCGTGCCTGGCCAGCTGGTATACGACGAGCGCGGCCGCCCCCAGCGCGAGGACGGCGCTGAACAGCGGGAAGAACCAGAGGACCGGGCTGCGGTAGACCACCAGCAGGATCACGATCACGACGACGCCTGCGACGACCAGCAGCGTGCCGTCGATGCCGCTGAAGGAGTCGATGAAGGCGACCAGCAGACCGCCCGGCCCGGCGCTGTGCACCTGCAGGCCCTGCGGCGCGCCCTTCCGGGCGGCGGCCAGGACGGCGTTCTCCACCTTCACGAGCTGGTCGCCGTTGACCGCCACGGCCCCGTTGCGCCCGATCAACGGGACGGCGAAGCTCGCCGTCGTCCCGTCGGTGGAGAACTGGGCTGCGCCGGGCACCTGGTCGGCGGCCACGCCGTCGAGCCCCCGGACGGTCGCGAGGTCCGCGGCGATCTTCTGCCGATCGGCCGGGGTCAGGCCGCCGGCGCGCTGGTAGACCAGGAAGCCCGGCACGGTCTGCACCGTCGAGAACAGCTGCTGCTCGTCCGAGACCCGGGTCGACTCGGCCGTGGCCGGCAGGTACGCGGCGTTGTCGTTCTTCTGCACCTCGCCGAGGCGGCCCTGGTACGACCCGCCGAAGCCGCCGACCAGCAGCATGCCGAGCGCCAGCACCGCGACCACGATCGCGGCCCGGGGGAGGTGCCGCCGGCGCGCACCTGCCGGGACGGCCGGCTCGTCGATCGTCGACTGCTGCTTCCGCCCGGTCGTCACCGGACGACGCTATATCGGGTTCACCGGCGTGCGGGGCTCCCTACACTCCGGCCATGACGACGGCGTCGTCGGAGGATGCGCCGGTCCGGCTCTCCGAACTGGTCGCGCTGATGTCACTGGGCGCGGACCTCGGGCTGGGTCAGCCGATGGAGCACGCCCTCCGGCAGTGCCTGATCGCGCTCCGGATGGCCGATCTGCTCCGGCTGGACGGGGAGCAGCGGGGCACCCTCTACTACGTGAGCCTGCTGGCCTGGGTCGGCTGCCACATCGACGCGTACGAGCAGGCCAAGTGGTTCGGCGACGACCTCAGGATGAAGAACGACGTCCGGCACACGGATTTCGGCGGTGTGCAGGTGCTGCGGTTCATGGCCACGCACGTCGGCGCCGAGCGCAGCGGGCTGGACCGCGCCCGGGTGGCGCTGGCGTTCGCGACCGGTGGCCGGCGGGATGCCGACGTGATGATCGCCAACCACTGGTATGCGGCGAACGACCTCGCCACCCGTCTGGGCCTGTCGGCGGAGGTGCGCCGGCCGCTGTTCCAGACCTTCGAGCGCTGGGACGGCAGGGGTCTGCCGACCGGCACCAGGGGCGCCGACAACCTCCTCGCCGCACGGATCGTCAACCTCGCCGACGTGCTGGAGGTCTACCAGCGGGCCGACGGGGCGGCCGCCGCACTGCGCGTCGCGCGGGAGCGCCGGGGGACGCAGTTCGATCCCGCGCTCGTCGACCTGGCCTGCGACGCGGGCACGGCGCTGTTCGAGGGTCTGGACGCGGCGACCACCTGGGACGCGGTGATCGCCGCGGAGCCCGTCCTCGGCCGCACGGTGCACGGGCCGGCCCTCGACGAGGCGTTCGAGGCGCTCGCCGACTTCGCCGACACGAAGTCGCCGTACACGCTCGGGCACTCGCGCGGGGTGGCCGCGCTGTCCGCCGGCGCCGCCGGGCTGCTCGGGCTGCCGCCGGCGGCGGTCGCGCACGTGCGCCGGGCCGCGCTGGTGCACGATCTCGGCCGACTCGGGGTGCCGAACACGGTCTGGGACAAGCCGGGTGGGCTGACCGCGGCGGAGCAGGAGCGGGTCCGGTTGCACCCCTACCTCACCGAGCGGATGCTGGCGTCCTCGTCGGCCCTGCGGGCCTTCGGGCAGACCGCCACCCAGCACCACGAGCGGATCGACGGCTCGGGCTACCCGCGGGGCGTGCACGGGAACGCGCTGACCGTGCCGGGCCGCATCCTGGCGGCCGCCGACGCGTATCACGCCAAGCTCGAACCGCGGCCGCACCGGCCGGCGCTGTCCGCGGACGACGGCGCGGCCTGGGCCCGCGCCGAGGTCCGTGCGGGCCGGCTGGACGCCTCGGCGGTGGACGCCGTGCTGGCGGCGGCCGGTCACGCCGTGCGCCGGCGCAGGGACTGGCCGGCCGGGCTGACCACCCGGGAGGTGGAGGTGCTGCGGCTGCTCGCCCGCGGGGCGCCCAACCGGGAGATCGCCGACCGGCTGGTGATCTCGCGCAAGACGGCGGGCAACCACATCGAGCACATCTACGCCAAGATCGGCGTCTCCAACCGGGCCCGGGCCAGCCTGTTCGCCGTCCGGCACGGGCTGATGGCGACCGGCGAAGAGGGGGTGTTCACCCCATGACCGGAGCGGGCGCCGGGGCCATGGTCGACGGCATGACTACCAAGTGCGTCATCAGCCTCGCCACCGGCCTCGAGGACCCGGAGAAGGTGACGGTCGCCTTCCTGGTCGCGTGCGCCGCCGCCGAGTCGGGCCGCCCGACCCGCATGTTCCTCACGAAGGAGGCGGTGCGGCTGGCCGTCGACGGCGTGGCCGTCGGCGTCGCGTGCCCCGACTGCCCTCCGCTGCCGGACCTGCTCCGCCGATACGACGCAGCCGGCGGTCGCTACTTCGTCTGCCCGCTGTGCTTCAACGCCAAGCAGCTCGACAAGGGCGACATCCTGCCCAACGCCGCGGTGGAGGGCGTCGTGCCGATGTGGGAGTGGATCGGCGACGACGGAGCCACCACGTTCAGCTACTGACGTCCGGCCGCCAGCTCGCGGGCGATCGCGGCGGCCGCCGCGCGCGCGTCGAGGTTGATCTGCACCAGCAGGCCCTTCAGCGGGTCGGACAACCCGACGAAGCGCAGGCCCGGGGCCGACGGGACGGCGTGCCGGCCGTGCTGCAGCGGGGGGCCCCGCGGGTCGAGCACGCCGAGATGGCCGACCATCGGCGCGAGCGCGGGGGAGGAGCCGGTCGCCGCGATCACCGCGTCGGGCCGTAGCCGGGTGCCGTCGGCCAGCACCGCGGCGTCGTCCTCGAAGCGCTCCAGCGCCGCGACCGGGGTGATCCGGCCGGCCTTCAGCTCGCGGACCAGGCCGACGTCGATCGTCGGCGTCACCCCGGTCGCCGCATCTGGGCGACGACCCCCTGGTGCGCGGCGGGGAGGCCGTAGCGGGTGAGGTCGCCGACGAACCGCCGCTGGAGCAGCCGGTTCAGCGGATCGCGGACGGCCAGCCGCACCGACGCGGCCCCGCTGTCGGCCGGGGAAGGCCGGGCGGACCGGCTCGTTGTTGTACCCGGAGGCGAGCACCACCGGCCGCGCCCGCAGCGGGGCGCCGCCGGTCGCCGCCCGCCAGCCGGCGCCGTCGCGGTCCAGCCGCCCACGGAGACCCCGAACCGCGGCCGGATCCCGTGGTGGTCGGCGTAGCGCCGCAGGTACTCGGCGACGTCGTCCTTGGCCACCGGTCGACCACGAGCACGTCGACCCCCCGGCGGCGCAGGCCGGCGGCGACCGCCAGGCCGGCCGGTCCGGCCCCCACGACGAGCACGTCCGCGTCCATGCGACCTCCCGGGCGGCACGCTGGCGTCCGGCGGCCGGCGTGCGAAGCTGCCGGGCATGCCGCTGTTCTCGTTCGAAGGCCGTTCGCCCCAGGTGCACCCCGATGCATGGATCGCGCCCACGGCGACGCTGGTGGGAGACGTCGTGGTCGAGGCCGGCGCCTCGGTCTGGTACGGGGTGGTGCTGCGTGCCGATTTCGGGCGCATCGTCGTCCGGGCGGGCGCGAACGTGCAGGACAACTCGGTGCTGCACGGCGGGAACGACCCCGCGACCGAGATCGGGCCCGGTGCCACGGTGGGGCACATGTGCGTCGTCCACGGTGCCGTCGTCGGCGCCGAGGCCCTGATCGGCAACGGCGCCACCGTGCAGGACGGCGCGCGGATCGGCCGCCGGGCGCTGATCGGGGCCGGCAGCGTCGTCCCTCCCAACGCCGAGATCCCCGACGAGGTGCTGGCCCTCGGGGCGCCGGCGCGGGTGCGTGGCCCCCTCACCGCGGGCGCGGCCGGGTGGGTCGACGGCAACCCCGCGATCTACCAGGAACTGGCCCGCCGCCACGCGGCCGGCGTCGCCGAGGTCGCCCCGGCTCCCGTCGGCGAATAGCCGCGCCGGCCTCGATCAGGAGGCCGCGGGGAGCGCCCACGACGACTGCTCGGCCAGGGCGCCGATCGCCGCGGCGCCCAGCGCGTCGACGTGCGCCGCGAGCCGGTGCAGCGTCACCGGTTCGCTCGTGCGCAGCAACCGCGCCAGCCGGTCGGTGGCGGCGGAGATCCGCGCGATCGCGGAGTCCTCACCCGGGCGGACGTCGGGCACGGCGCCGTCCCACGGCTCGTCGAGCTCGTCGCTGAGCAGCGGGAGCCGACGCAGCAGGTCGGCGCACGACGCGGCCAGCCGCCACCACCGGCCGCTGTCCAGGGCGGCCGTCCCTCCCGTCCACGCCGTCGCCCACCGCAGCAGCCGCACGACGTCGCCCCAGACGAGGTCGGAGACCACGCAGTCCACGGCCGATCGCACCGGCGGACGGTGGGCGAGGACCAGCCGGTGCGCGGTCGCCGGGTCGAAGAGTGCCCGGCGCAGTTCGTCGTCCACGTGCCCACCGTGCGCGGGGGACCGGCGAGGAGGATGAGGACCAGCTGTGCGCTTGCCCGGAACCGGCCGGGGCCGGGTTCCTTTGGACCCTGCCGGGCAGAGGCGGAGGGCGCAGACCTCCCTCCCTTGGTCTCCGGAGCGCCGCCCGTGCAGCGCCACACACTGGGCCTCTCCCGTGTGGAAGGAGCCCTCCGATGACCCAGAGCATCGGCCGTCAGGCGCAGACCACGACCGGTCAGGTGCCGGGTCCGCGTGTATCCGCCGAGACCGGGGCCGAAGCGGCCGCCGGCCCCGCTGTCGCCGCCGCCGCCGCGGCGCCTCCCGGTGACCCGTCCCTGGTCGGGTTGCCGACGTTCATGGTCGGCTCGATCGCGCTCGCCCTGGTCGACATCGGCTTCGCCCCCATCACGGCGGCCGGCGCCGCGATCCCGCTGATCCTGACCGCGTCCTCGATCGGCGCGTTCATCGCCTGCACCTGGGCCGCGCGGCTCGGGCAGAGCGCCGTCGCGGGCGTGTACGCGATCTTCGGCAGCTTCTGGTTGAGCTACGCCGTCCTGGTGATCGGGCTGTCCCACAACTGGTTCGGGATCGGGCTCACCGGCATCGCCCGGACCCTGGAGATCTTCCTGATCGCGTGGGTGGTCGTCGTCGGCCTGCTGACCCTCGGCTCGGTGCGCCTGCCGATGGCCTACACGGCGCTGTTCGCCCTGGTGGAGGCCGCGTTCGTGTTCTCGCTGCTGGGCATCATCTACCGCAGCACGGCGCTGACCAAGACCAGCGGCTACCTGGTCTTCGCCTTCGTCGCGGTGGGTGCCTATCTCTACCTGTCGAGCATGAGCACCGCGACCGGCGGCCGGGCGTTCCCGCTGGGGCGGCCGATCATGCGCTGACCCTGCCCCGAGCTCCGATCGCGACAAGGCCCCGCGCCTCGTCGCGATCGAGTTCGTCGGGGTGATTCAACGCTCCGTGTCGGAAGGCACCTGCGCGGGCAGGGACCGCGCATGGGGAACTGGATCCGGCACGCAGTCTGGTGGCAGGTGTACCCCCTCGGGGCCACCGGGGCCGAGTTGGAGGCGTTGCCGCCGGACGCCGGGCCACTCCCGCGACTGAAGGAACTGCATGCCTGGCTGCCGCACCTGGTGGGGCTGGGCTGCAACGGGCTGGCCCTCTGTCCGGTCTTCGAGTCCGGCACCCACGGGTACGACACCGTCGACCACCTCGCCGTCGACCGACGGCTGGGCACCGAGCAGGACCTGGTCGACCTGATCGACGCCTGCCACGCGCTCGGCGTGCGGGTGCTCCTCGACGGCGTCTTCAACCACGTGGGGCGCGGCTTCCCGGCGTTCCGCGAGGTGCTCGAGCAGGGTCCCACCGCGCCGGCCGCGGCCTGGTTCCACATCGATCCCGCCGGCCACGGGCCCGACGGGTTCGCCTACCGCGACTTCGAGGGACACTCGGCCCTGGTCGCCCTCGACCACGGCAACCCCGAGGTCGCCGACCACGTCGCCCGCGTGATGACGTACTGGTGCGATCGTGGCGTCGACGCCTGGCGGCTGGACGCGGCCTACGCGGTCCCCCCGCCGTTCTGGCGCGAGGTGCTGCCGCGCGTGCGGGCAGCCCGGCCGGACGTGTGGATCGTCGGCGAGGTGCTGCACGGCGACTACGCCGGCTACGTCGCGGACTCCGGCATCGACTCGGTCACGCAGTACGAGCTGTGGAAGGCCGTCTGGAGCTCGCTCAACGATCGCAACCTGTTCGAGCTCGCCCATGCGCTCGGCCGGCACGGTGAGATGGTGCGCCGGTTCCTGCCGCAGACGTTCATCGGCAACCACGACGTCACCCGGATCGCCAGCCGCCTCGACGATCCGCGCCACCTGCCGCTCGCCCTGGCGCTGCTGTGCGTCCTGCCGGGTGTGCCGACCGTCTACTACGGCGACGAGTTCGGCCTGCGGGGCATGAAGGAGGACCGCGCCGGTGGGGACGACGCCGTGCGCCCGGCCCTGCCCGCGACGCAGGACCCGCGTGACGGCGGGGCGGCCGAGGTCGCCGACCTCCACCGGCTGCTGATCGGCGTGCGGCGCCGCCATCCGTGGCTGGTGGATGCCACGGTCGAGGCGCCGGACGTGCTCGGCAACGAGCTGCTGGCCGTCCGGCTCACCGCGGAGGGGCACGCGCTGGCCGTCGTCCTGAACGTGGGGGAGCACCCGGGTGAGGTGAGCCTCCCGCTGGCGGGCGGGAGCGTGCTGGCGGGGGACGCCGACGCATGGCCGGAGGCCGCCGGCACGCGGATCCGGGTGCCGGGACACGCCTACGCGCTCGTCGGCGACGGCGGCTGACGCGCCGGGAGAAAACGGCTGAGTGAGTGCTCACTCAGCGCGTAGTCTGCCCGCGTGACCACTGGATCCGGGCGCGCCGCGGCGCTGTCGCCCGACGATCGCCGCGCCATGCTGGTCGCGACGACCCTGCAGCTGGTGACGGAGCGGGGCGCCGATGTGAGCACCCGGCAGATCGCCCAGGCCGCCGGTGTCGCCGAGGGCACCATCTTCCGCGTCTTCGACACCAAGGAAGAGCTGCTGCGGGCCGCGTGGGCCAGCGTCTTCGATCCCGCGCCGCTGATCGCCGAGCTCGAACAGGTCGACCGCGCGGCGCCGCTGGAGGAGCGGCTGGTGGCCGCCGTCGAGGCGCTCCAGGCGCACGTGCGGCGGGTGATCCGGGTGCTGTACGCGCTGCGCGCCAGCCGGGAGGGCGGGCTGCCTCCCGGCGCACGCGACCGGCATCGCCCCGAGGACGGGGAGCCGCTGCTCCAGGCGCTCGCCGCGCTCATCGCGCCCGACGGCGCCCAGTTGCGCTGCGAGCCGAGCGAGGCGGCGCGCCGGCTGCACATGGTGACGTTCGCCGGCAGCCATCCGATGATCACCCACGGGCAGCCGCTGACCGCCCGGGAGATCGTGTCCCTGCTCCTCGACGGGCTCCGCGCACCCGCGGATCTCCCCGCCCCCGCTGTGGCCGCCGCCGGCGCGCCGAGAGGAGACCGGTCGTGCTGATCGGACTGTTGCGCACCTATCTGCGGCCCTACAAGCAGCCGCTCCTGGCGGTGGTGGCCCTGCAACTGGTGGCCACGATGGCGTCGCTGTACCTGCCGAGCCTCAACGCGCACATCATCGACAACGGCGTGATCACCGGCGACACCGGTTACATCCTCACCACCGGGGCCTGGATGCTGCTGGTCACCCTCGTGCAGATCGGCTGCTCCGCGAGCGCCGTGTACTTCGGGGCCCGCACGGCCATGGCGTTCGGGCGGGACGTGCGGGCCGGGCTGTTCTCCCGGGTCGGAGAGTTCTCGGCCCGGGAGATGGCGCACTTCGGGGCGCCGTCGCTCATCACCCGCAACACCAACGACGTCCAGCAGGTGCAGATGCTGGTGATGATGACCTGCACGATGATGGTGTCGGCGCCGATCATGTGCGTCGGCGGCATCATCATGGCGCTGCGCCAGGACCTCGGGCTCTCCTGGCTGGTGGTCGTCAGCGTCCCGGCTCTGGTGATCTCGGTCGGATCCATCGTCCGCCGGATGGTGCCGCAGTTCCGGGCGATGCAGACCCGCCTCGACGGGGTGAACCGGGTGCTCCGCGAGCAGCTCATGGGCATCCGGGTCATGCGGGCGTTCGTCTCCGAGCGGGAGGAGACGCGCCGGTTCGGCGTCGCCAACGCCGACCTGACGGCGACCGCGTTGCGGGCCGGCCGGCTGATGGTGCTCATCTTCCCCACGGTGATGCTGATCCTGAACGCGTCGAGCCTGGCCGTGCTGTGGTTCGGCGCCGGGCGCGTCGACACCGGTCAGATGCAGATCGGCTCGCTCACCGCATTCCTCATGTACCTCATGCAGATCCTCATGTCGGTCATGATGGCGACCTTCATGGCGATCATGATCCCGCGTGCCGCCGTCTGCGCCGAGCGGATCCGCGACGTCCTCGACACCAGGTCCTCGGTCCTGCCGCCGATCGCGGCCGCCGCCGACGTGCCGGCGGTCGGCGAGATCGAGTTCACCGACGTCGAGATGCGCTACCCGGGGGCCGCGACGCCGGTGCTCCGCGAGGTGTCGTTCCGGGCCCTGCCCGGGCAGACCACCGCGGTCATCGGCAGCACGGGCGCCGGCAAGACGACGCTGGTGTCGCTGGTGCCGCGGCTGTTCGACGCCACCGGCGGGGCGGTCCTGGTCGACGGCGTCGACGTGCGCGACATGGAGCCCGAGGCGCTGTGGCGGCGGATCGGCCTCGTGCCGCAGAAGGCCTTCCTGTTCACCGGCACGGTGGCGAGCAACCTGCGCTACGGCGATCCGGACGCCGACGACGACGCGCTGTGGGAGGCCTTGGACGTCGCCCAGGCCCGCGACTTCGTCGAGGCGATGCCCGGCGGCCTGGAGGCGCCGATCACGCAGGGCGGCAGCAACCTCTCCGGGGGCCAGCGCCAGCGTCTGGCCATCGCCCGGGCGCTGGTCCGCCGTCCGCAGATCTACCTGTTCGACGACTCGTTCTCCGCCCTCGACCTGGCCACCGACGCGCGGCTGCGGGCGGCCCTCGCGCCGCGCACCCGCGAGGCGACCGTCGTGATCGTGGCCCAGCGGGTGTCGACCATCGCCGACGCCGACCAGATCATCGTGCTCGAGGACGGCCTGGTCGCCGGCAAGGGCACCCACGACGAGTTGCTGGCCACGTGCCCCACCTACCAGGAGATCGTCGAGTCCCAGCTCTCCCTGCAGGAGGCGGCGTGAGCACCCCGGTGACGGCCGCGCCCGCGCGCCCGGTGCACGCCCCGCCGCCGCGTCCGGCCGGCGGTGGTCCCTTCGGCCGCGGGCCGATGGGCGGGATGGGCATGCCCGCCGAGAAGGCGATGACCTTCAAGCCCTCGGCGAAGCGGCTGCTGCGCCGGCTGTCGCCCGAGCGGGGGAGGGTGGCCGCCGTCCTGGTGCTCGCCGTCCTGTCCGTGAGCTTCGCGGTCGCCGGGCCGAAGCTGCTGGGCCGGGCGACCGACATCATCTTCGCCGGGGTGCTGGGCCGGCGGTTGCCGGCCGGGATCACGACCCAGCAGGCTGCCGACGCCGCGCGTGCGGCCGGGCACGGCAACATCGCCGACCTGCTGCTCGGCTCCGGCGTCGTGCCCGGGAAGGGGATCGACTTCGGCGCGCTGTCCACCGTGCTGCTGTGGGCGGTCGCGCTCTACCTGGCGGCGTCGGTGTTCAGCTGGCTGCAGGGCTACCTGCTCAACGACGTCGTCCAGCACACCGTCCTGCGGCTGCGCTCCGACGTCGAGGACAAGCTGCACCGGCTGCCGTTGCGCTACTTCGACCGGCAGCCCCGCGGTGAGCTGCTGAGCCGGGTCACCAACGACATCGACAACGTCTCGCAGACGCTGCAGCAGACGATGAGCCAGCTGCTCACCTCGCTGCTCACGGTGGTCGGCGTCCTGGTCATGATGGTCGTGATCTCGCCGCTGCTCGCCGTCGTCGCCCTGGTCAGCATCCCGCTCTCGGTGTTCGTGACCACGCAGATCGCGAAGCGGTCGCAGAAGCTGTTCGTGGCGCAGTGGGCGAACACCGGCAAGCTGAACGCGCACATCGAGGAGGCGTTCACCGGGCACGAGCTGGTGACCGTCTTCGGGCGACAGCGCGAGGTGCAGCAGCAGTTCGAGGCCAGGAACGAGGCCCTGTACAAGGCCAGCTTCGGTGCGCAGTTCGTCTCCGGCCTGATCATGCCGTCGATGATGTTCATCGGGAACCTGAACTACGTGCTGATCGCCGTCGTGGGCGGGCTCCGGGTCGCCACCGGCTCGCTGAGCCTCGGTGACGTGCAGGCCTTCATCCAGTACTCGCGCCAGTTCACCCAGCCGCTCACCCAGGTCGCCTCGATGGCCAACCTGCTGCAGTCCGGCGTGGCCTCGGCCGAGCGGGTCTTCCAGCTGCTCGACGCCGAGGAGCAGGAGCCCGACCCGGCGGAGCCGGAGTTCCCCACCGACCGCCACGGGCGGGTGGAGTTCGAGCACGTGTCCTTCCGCTACGAGCCGGACCAGCCGCTCATCGACGACCTGTCGCTGGTCGCCGAGCCCGGCCAGACGGTCGCGATCGTCGGGCCGACGGGCGCGGGCAAGACGACACTGGTCAACCTGGTCATGCGCTTCTACGAGCTGGACGGCGGCCGGATCACCCTGGACGGCGTCGACATCACCGCGATGCGCCGCGAGGACCTGCGGTCCCAGATCGGCATGGTGCTGCAGGACACTTGGCTGTTCGGCGGCACGATCCGCGACAACATCGCCTACGGCTCACCCGACGCGACCGAGGAACAGATCCACGCTGCCGCGGAGGCCACCTTCGTCGACCGGTTCGTGCGCAGCCTCCCCGACGGCTACGACACCCTCATCAACGAGGAGGCCAGCAACGTCAGCGTGGGGGAGAAGCAGCTGATCACGATCGCCCGGGCCTTCCTGTCCGAGCCGTCGCTGCTGATCCTCGACGAGGCCACCAGCTCGGTGGACACCCGCACGGAGCTGCTCGTGCAACGTGCGATGTCGGCCCTGCGGGCCGACCGCACCAGCTTCGTGATCGCCCACCGGCTGTCCACCATCCGCGACGCCGACCTCATCCTGGTCATGGAGGCCGGCCGGATCGTCGAGTCGGGCACGCACGACGAGCTCCTCGACGCCCGGGGCGCCTACTACCGGCTCTACAACACCCAGTTCCGCGGGCCGGTGCAGAACGACGCCGATCAGGAGCCGGCACCGGCAGCGCGATGACCGACGGAGCTGGTTCGCCCGGGGCGTCCGGAACCGGCATGCTCAGCACGCCGCGTCGTGGCGCGGCGGAGTCAGGACCCGTTCGAGACGGCGTGCGCGGGACCGCTGCCGGACGTGACGGTTCCCGTCGTCGCGGTGCCGGCCGAGCTCGTGGTGCCCGTCGAGGAGACGCTGCTGGAGGTGCTGCCGGAGGCGAGCGTGGTCGTGCCGTGACTGATCGCGGCCACGCCGGTCACCGTTGCCGCGACGGCCAGGCCGGCGCCCGCGAGCCCCAGCCGGAGGGTCGTCGCCCGTCGGCGGCCCTGCTCGCGGTCGTCTGCTGCACTCATGGTGGACCCACTTCCTGCGTCCCCGGGTGGGCCGCTGGAACCACCGTCGGTCACGGTGGCAGGGCGCGGCTGTGCGTGCTCTCTGCCGTCGCTGTGAGCGCCTACCGGTGCGAGTCGTCGGTGCGGGCCGCGATCCGGCGGATGGTCAGGACGCCGAGGGTGAGCAGCAGCGGACCGCCGAGGAACACGAGGACCCAGCCCACCGTGGAGTGGGCGATGAGCGCGAGCGGATAGCCGATCGCGTAACAGAGGACGGTCGCGATCCCGAGTGCCAGGAAGCGGGAGTTGGACGCGGCGGGCGCGGACATGACCGGCCCGGTCAGCCGCCGACGTTCGGGCTGGTGATGAACGACGTGGTGAAGGCGCCGACGACGGCGGCCAGGGCCACCCAGGTCCACCACAGCCCGACCAGCTGGACCTGCCAGTTGCTCGTGGCGGTGTAGATGTGCTGCCGTCCCCGGTTCCACATGGCCACCGCGAGGAAGGCCGTGATCAGCAGGTGGACGAAGTTGGCTCCGGCCATCGTGTAGAGCGCCGAGGAGTAGGCACTGTCGGCGACGCCGAACGGGAAGTTGGACAGCTGCAGGAACTGCCCCACCGTGGTGGCGAGCAGCACCAGCAGGGCGACGGCGGTCGCCGACACGAAACGACCTTCGTGGCCGCTTCGGATCGCCCGGTCGGCGCCTCGGAACACCGCCGCACTGACCACCACCCCGAGTGCCAGCAGCCAGCTCACGGCGATCGACGCCGTGGCCTGGCCTGGGGCGAGCCACGCGTGCTGGGTGTTCAGACCGCGCAGGTAGAAGTAGCTGAACATCAGCGCGGCGACGAATGCGGCGTCGGCGACGATCAGCAGCAGCACGCCGGTGCGCCACCGGCGCCCGATCAGATCGGGGTCCTCGACGTGGAGTTGCGGGGCCTCGGCGGTCTCTGACGACGTCACTGGAGCTCCCTACCGGTTCCCTGCGACGCGTCGTCGCCGGTGAGTGGGCCACCCGCGGCCGCGAGCGGATCTGGGCCGTCGCCCGTGGCGCCCACCTCGGCGGGCTGCGGCTCGCGGGGGACTGGCACGCCCGGGGCCGGCACCAGCCCCGGCACATCGCCTTCGCCGTAGCCGTACGGGTCGGCGACGACGACCGGAAGGACCTCGAAGTTCTCGAGCGGGATGGGGTTGGGCACGGTCCACTCGAGCGTCTTCGCGCCCCACGGGTTGGCCGGTGCCACCTCCCCGTGCCGCCAGGACACGACCACGGCGTAGAGCAGCACGAGCATGCCGAGGCCGATCACGTACGCGCCGATGCTCGACACCGTGTTGCCCACACCGAAGGCCGGGTCGTAGTGCACGACGCGGCGCGGCTGCCCGGCCAGCCCGACGGCGAACATGCCGAGGAACGTGACGTTGAAGCCGATCTGGACGAGCCAGAACGAGACGAGCCCGGGCCCGCGCTCGAGCATCCGCCCCGTCATCTTGGGGAACCAGTAGGCCAGCGCGCCGATGGCACCGGTCAGCCCGGCGCCCATCAGGGTGTAGTGGAAGTGCGCCGTCACGAACATGGAGCCGTGCAGCGCGTAGTCGGCGGGCACGTCGGACACGTAGATGCCCGTGACACCGCCGATGATGAAGTTCCACAGCATCGCGTACGTGGCCATCATCGGCAGCGTCGTCCAGATCCGGCCGCGCCACATGGTCCCGAGGATCACCAGGAAGATGACGCCGGTGGGGATCGAGATCAGCTCCGTGGTCAGCATGAACGGGCCGTTGAGGGCGGGCGCCCAGCCGGAGGCGTACATGTGGTGGGCCCACACCATGATGCTCAGGCCCACGATGCCGACGATGCCGAGCACGGCTGCGTTGTAGTTGAACAGCGGTTTGCGGGAGAACACCGGCGTGAGCTCCATGAGGGCGACGACCGCCGGGAGCACGATCACGTAGACCTCGGGGTGGCCCATCAGCCAGAACAGGTTCGAGTAGAGCCACGGGTTGCCCCCGCCGGAGGCGACGTAGAACTGGCCGCCCACGGTCCGGTCCACGCCCAGCAGGACCATCGAGCTCATGAACATCGGGAAGGCCGGGATCGCCAGGCCGACGCTGGCCATGACGCCCCAGACGAAGATCGGCGTCCGGTTCCAGGTCATGCCCCGGGCCCGCATGGTGAGGATCGTGGTGGTGATGTTGGCGCCGGCGATGGCACTGGAGAGCGCGAACAGGATGATCGCCATCAGGTAGGCGTCCATGCCGGGGGGCGCCTGGTCCGACAGCGGCGCGTAGCCCGACCAGCCGGTCGGGATGCCGCCCATGAAGGCGGCGGAGAAGAGCACCGGCACCAGGGCGACGAGCAGCCACAGGCTCAGTGCGTTCAGTCGGGGGAACGCCATGTCCCGTGCCCCGATCATGAGGGGCACGATGAAGTTCCCGAACGGCCCGGTGACCATGATGATCGTCGCGAGGATCATGGTCAGGCCGTGCAGGCCGACCACCGAGTTGTAGGTCTGCGGCGACAGGAAGCCCGAGTGCGGTGTGATCAGGTTGGTCCTGATCATCATCGCCAGCGTGCCGCCGACGGCGAGCAGGACCATCGTGATGACGAGGTACTGGATGCCGACCACCTTGTGATCGGTGGTGAACCGGAAGTACCGGCCGACGCCCTGCCCCTTGCCGGCGAGGAACGTCTCGTCCTCGTGGGACTGGTCGCGGCCACTCAGCCAGGTCAACGGCCCGTGGAAGGCGCCGATGCCGATCAGGAACCCGAGGGCCCAGCCGGCCGACGTGATGAGCGTGACCTGATCGGAGGTGCTCGCCTTGTCGGTCTGCAGGAAGTGGTGCGCGAGGTACCACGCGAGGTAGCCCACGACGAGCCCGCCGGCGACGGCGGTGCCCAGGTTCAGCCGACGCATCAACCGGCCTCCGGTCGGTTCCGCGACGGCACCGTGCTGCATGACGGCTTCGCTCATGCCCCACGCCACCTTCCGATCAGGGCGCTCCGCTGTGCGCGCATCAGACGTGCCCCCCGTTCTCGACGACCCACGACCGGAACGCCGACGCGTCGACGACGTGGACCGTGGTCTCCATGTCGGCGTGCAGCAGCCCGCAGAGTTCCGCGCAGCGCACATCGAAGGTGCCGAGCTTGTTCGGGGTGACGTTCGTGGTGGTGGTCATCCCGGGGTTGGCGTCGACCTTGATGCCCATCTGGACGACCCAGAACGAGTGGATGACGTCGTTGCTGGTGACGTGGAAGACGACCGGCCGGTTGACCGGGAGGTACAGCTGGTCGGACTCGACCTTGCCCTGGGCCGGGTAGCTGAACGTCCAGACCCACTGCTGGCCGGTCACGTCCACGACCAGGGGCTGCGCCGCCGAGGCCCTGCTCACCGACTGCATCTCGGCGAGGCCCCAGACCAGCAGGAAGACGCAGAGGACGCTGGAGACCACGAGCCAGACCGCCGTGGCGGGCCGGTTGGAGCGCATCGAGGGGCGGGCGTCCTCGGGCGGCCCGCTGCCGCGGTGCCGCCACCGGAGCAGGCTGTAGAGCGCGACCGCCCACACGAACGCGGCCACCGGGGCCGCGGCGATGGTGAACACCGTCATCGTGGACTTGACCGCATCCATGGTCGGGGACGCCGCGGGGCCCATGATCCGCGACGGGACGAAGGCGAACGCGCAGAGCAGGGCGGTGAGCACGGCCCAGATGAGGAAGATCCCGCGGACCTCGGGCCGCCGCGACCAGAGCCGGGCGCGGACGCCGAACGGCTGGGGTGTGGTCATCGTGCTGCCCCCCTCTCGCGCCCGTTCGCGCTCATCCGACGGTCAGCGATCCGGACATGTAGCCCATCGTGCCCATGGGGCCCCCGAACTTCGCGTAGTAGCCGTCGCCGCACGGGTATTCGCAGTTCCAGACGTAGGTGCCGGGCCCGTGCGTGACGAAGGAGAACGTGATGACGTGCGGCTGCGTCGGGTAACCGGTGGCCGCGTCGGTCGGGGCGTTGTCGGCCACGGCCATCAACGGCACGCTGACGAACAGGGGGTCCTGGTTGCCGGGGGCCGCGTGGACGGTCCAGGTGTGCCCGACGTGCTCCGGATCGATCGCCTTCGTCTCCTTGCCGTCGACGGTCATCGTGCCGCCGACCGTGCCGTGCGCCTGCGCGAACCACGGGTTCGTGATGGCGGCGCCGCTGTCGTACTGACGGATGGTCACGGTGACGAGCGCGTGGGCCGGTACGTGCAGGTTCGTCGAGGGGCCGTAGCTGACCCAGCTGGGGTGCGCCCCACCGCTCGCGCCGTGCTCGCCGGCCATGCTGTCCGGGTAGGTCGCCAGCGCGAGCGTCGCGTGCGAGAGCGTGCCGACAGGGGACGACGCGGTGCCGACCGTCGTCGCGGCGAGTGGGCTGGCGTTCGGTCCGTGCCCGGACAGACTGAATGCGGTGATGGCGAGCACCGCGGCCGCGCCGCCGACTACGGCGGCGAGCGAGACTGCGGCTCGGCGGAGCTGCATCGCGCACCCCCCAGCTGAGGACCACACGGGTCGAGTAGCGCGCAGGGTGGCCCTGCTGGGGGGGCGCGTCAAGAGTTGTGCGAACGGTCGTGGACCCGACCTGCCGCGCGCGTACGGTGCGTTTTCCCCCCGCCACGGCATACCGTGCGCTGGTGTCCGCAGTGGCGCCCGCCCGACGTCCCGGGGGAGCCGCTGCCCACGCCCGGGCGGGCGCCGTCCTGCTCGCGGGCCTGCTGCTCACCGCGTGCGCCGGGGCGCCCGCCGCTCCGGTGGCGGCCGGTGGCCCGCCGGTGTCGCACGCCCCGGTGTCGACGCAGGCGCCGATGGCTCCGGGGGAGACGGTGTTCCCGGCGGCGGACCGGTCGCCGGTTCCCGACCTCGCCGGTCGGACGCTGGCCGGTACGCCCCTGCGGTTGCGCGACGTCACCGGGAAGGGCGTCGTCGTCGTCAACGTGTGGGCCTCCTGGTGCGCGCCGTGCAGGGAGGAGTCCGCCGTCCTCGCGGCCGTCGCGGCCCAGCTGAGGGACGACGACGTGCGGTTCGTCGGCCTCGACGAGCAGGATCCCCCGGCCTCCGCGCGCCGGTTCGCGGACGCCGCGGGCACGGACTATCCGCACCTGGTCGACTCCGACGGCGCCCTGCTCAGCCGGCTGTCCGTGCTTCCCACGACCGGGATCCCGAGCACGCTGCTGATCGACGGACGGGGTGCGATGGCGGCGCGGGTGGTCGGGGCGGTGACGCGGGCCTCGCTGCTGGCGCTCATCGCCGCGGTGACGGCCGGCGGGCCGGAGCCGGGGTCGGGCTCGGCCACGGACACCGACGGGCCGGGGTGACCGGCCGTCAGCGGGCGTTCTGTGGTGGCGGACCGCCGGGCGGGTCGCTCTCGTGCAGGCGGCTCAGGTAGGCCTGCCAGGCCGCGAGGTCGGCGTCCGGCGGGTCCGGGCTCGCGGCGGGAGCCGGGCGGGCCGGCCGCCGGCGCGGCGCGTCGGCGTGCAGCAGCTTCCACCAGACGTGCAGCCCGAGCACGGCGAACAGCGGCCACTCGAACACGTAGGCCCAGGCGATCTGGTGGCCCGACGTGGCGCGGCCCCACTCGAACCAGGTGGCGGCGACGCACAACAGCACGCCGGCCACCATCGTGGCGTGCAGCTTCACGGACGGGCCGGAGAACCAGCGGACGCCGGAGTCCCGCACGGGCGGCGCGGGTGCGGGAGCCGGATCGGCCAGGGGCTCGGCGGTCATGGCCGCCCCGGCAGCGCAGGCAGCTCGCTCATGATCTGCAGGTCGATGCGGGTGGCCCGCTGTCCCTCGCTGCGCAGCCACGCCGCGACGGCGAGCGCGACCCAGATCGCGTCGATGACCATGCTGCCGCCCCACATCAGCGCCCCGCCCAGCTGCTGGTCGACCAGCGGCGACGGGCCGAACGGGCGCTCGACGCGGGCGTAGTGCGGGTACATGACGTAGCCCGCCGCGTAGATGAAGAACCCGGCCATGGTCTCCGGGACCATCATGCTGAACAGGGAGACCGACCGGAGGCTGTGCGGCACCCGCAGCGGCCCGGGGTTCGCCGAGATCAGTGGGTAGTAGTAGATCAGCGCCGCGCCGAGATACAGCGGGTGCTCGACGTAGACGTGCACGGCCTCGTGCTCGAGGGAGTACTCGTAGAACGGCGTGAAGTGCGTGCCGAGCAGGACGCCGGCGAACACCAGCCAGCCGATCGAGGGGCGGCAGAGAGTGGTCACGACCCGGCTGCGCAGCACGGGCAGCACCCAGGTGCGCCGGACCCGCGGCGTCGTGGATCGCAGGACCAGCAGCACCGGAGCGCCGAGCAGGAGCAGCGGGGCGATCAGCATCATCAGGGCGATGTGCTGCACCATGTGCGCCCAGAAGAAGGTGTCGTCGTAGGCGCCGACCGGCCCGAGCAGCACGAGCGCGGCCAGCGCGATGCCGGCGAGGAAGGCGACGGTGTGCCGTCGGGGCCAGGGATGGTCGGGGTACCGGACGCCGATGCGGTGCGCCGCCCACAGGTAGGCCACGACCGCGCCGAGCAGGACGGGGCCCAGCAGCGGGTCGAAGGTCCACGACCCGAGGAAGGTCGCCGTCGCCGCCATAGCGCGGGAAGGCTACTCGCGCGGAACGGCCGCCGACAGCGGTCCGTGCGCGCCCGGTCAGCCCGGACGGAGGTGGCGGACGACCCGTGCGGTGCCGACTTCCGGCCCCGGCCGGCGCCCGGGACCCGGGACCCGGCCTAGCGTTCGACTCCGGATCGACGGAGGCGCCATGACCAGAAGGGTGACCAGGAGGACGGTCGGGAAGGGCACGTCTTCGACGCAGTCGGTGGGCAGCCGGCGGACCGGTTACGCGATCGCTGCACTGATCAACGCGGTCATGCTGTGGCTGGTGAACGTGTCACCGGGATGGGACGTCGTCCCGTTCCTGACGCCGGAGTTCTCCCGCGCGCTCGGCGTCATCAACGCGTCGATGATCGCCGCCATCGTGGTGAACGTCGTCTACCTGGTGCGCGACCCCCGGTGGCTGACCGCGCTGGGTGCCCTGGTCACGACCTCGATCGGGCTCGCCGCGATCATCGCGCTGCTGCGGATCTTCCCCTTCGCGTTCGACGCCGGAGGGTTCGACTGGGCTGCGGTGATCCGGATCCTGCTGGTCGTGGCGCTGGTCGGCTCGTGCATCGCCCTGGTCGCGAATCTCGTCGCCCTGGTGCGCGCGGCCGGCGCCGGCCGTCACCGGGTGGAGACCGGCACCCGGACGTGACCGTGCAGCGCGACCCCGCCCCGGCGCACCGGCTCGCCGCTCGGTGCCAGGCGGGGGAACCGGCGCAGCAGGGCGGGAAAGGCGATCTGCGCCTCCAGCCTGGCCAGGGGCGCGCCCAGGCAGTAGTGGATGCCGCCGCCGAATGACAGCGGCGGCTCCCCGGACCTGTCGAGACGGAGCCGGCCGGGGTCGGGGAAGACGCCGGCGTCGCGGTTGGCGGCGCCCAGCAGGGTGATCAGCCGCTGGCCCGCCTCGAGGGGCAGCCCCTCGATCCGGTCGGCGACCGGGGTCGTGCGCCCGAAGAGCATCTGGACGGGTGAGTCGAACCGCAGCAGCTCCTCGGCGGCGGACGCGGCGAGGGTCTCGTCGGCGCGGAGCCGGTCGGCCTGGCCGGGGTGCTCGAGCAGCGCGATCAGCCCGTTGGACAGCAGCCCGGTCGTCGTCTCGAAGCCGGCCGCGAGCAGCAGGGCGGCCATCGTGACCGCCTCCTCGCCCGTCGCGCCGTCCTCGGTGTCCGGCACCGCCGCGAAGGCCGACAGCAGGTCGTCGGCGGGGCGGGCCCGGCGCTCCGCGGTCAGTTCGGTGAGGTAGTCCCGGATCGTGACGGCGGCGGCGTCGGCGGTGTCGACGGCCGGCGGGCTGAGGAACTCCAGCACCATCGTCCAGTCCCGGACCAGCTGCGCGAACATCGGCCGGTCGGGGCCCGGGATGCCGAGCAGCTCGCCGATGACCGTCACCGGCAGCGGGAAGCCGAACGCCTCGACGAAGTCGGTGTCGCCGTCCATCCGGTCGAGCAGGTCGTCGGTGATCGCCTGGATCGCCGGGCGCAGCGCGTGCACGCGGCGGGCGGTGAACGAGCCGGACACCAGCCGCCGGAGCCGAGTGTGCGACGGCGGGTTGATCATGAGCAGGCTGGTGTACAGCAGGCGCAGCGACGGCCGTTCGCGCCAGTCGGCGTGCCCCGAGGCGACGAGCACGCGCTCGGGGGTCTTCACCAGGCCGTGGTGCCGGAGCACGGCCGAGCAGGCGCGGTAGCCGGCCACGACCATGGTGCCGTCGGGTGCCACGCCGGCCGGGCCGAGTTCGTGCAGCCGGGCGTAGTGGGGATACGGGTCGGCCTGCCCCTCCGGCGTCCCCAGTGCGGCCAGCACGTCGCCCACGACGGCCGGGTCGATCAGCTGGGTCCCGGTGATGGTCTCCGGCGCGTCGGTCACGGTCCCCCCCGTTCGCTCCGGGCGCCGGCGGCGCCCCTCCCATCGAATCAGCCGGCAGCCGCTCCGGGAACCTGGTGCGCGATGCCTCAGCGGGTGCGCGAGGAGCCGTACCGCCGGTAGTAGTCCCGCCAGACGAGCCGGTGGAGGGGGATCCAGCGCGGCAGCGAGCGCAGCCCCGGGATGAACGGCACCAGCAGGAGTACGGCACTGAGCAGCATCATCAGGCCCCACACCAGGGCGTCGGCGTTGGCCGACGTGGAGAACGGGGGCACCTGGTACCAGAACGTGTACAGCCACATCCACGGCTGGCCCGGGTAGTTGCCCGTTTCGTTCATCATTCCCCACTGGTCGCCACCGAGCTGGCGCGCGCGGGCCTGGTCCTCGAGGTAGGCACCGTCGCTGAGCAGGAGAAGCGAACGGGTCTGGTCGCCGCCGTAGAAGTTGCCCGACGAGGTCAGGGCGCCCTCCAGGCCGCCGCTCGCGGCGAGGCTCAGGAAGCCCGCCGCCATCGCGGGAACCGGGCCGTAGTCGCCGGCGGCGACCCGTGCCGGGTTGCCGTCCGGCGCCTTGGCCAGCGCGTCGCCGTAGGCGGTCGCCCACGCCGTCCGCTGGGCCGGGGAGGCGCCCCGCCACGCCGCCAGGGCGAGCCGGAGGGCCGGGTCGCGGGCCCAGCCGGTCAGCGGGGTCACCACGAGGTCCTGCGCCGAGTCGACCGGGATCCGGACGCCGCCCCACTTCTGCAGCGGCAGCGGGCCGAGCTTCTGGCCCTCGGCGTTGCTGTTGTACGGCGGCCCGTAGGTCGCGCTGGTGGTGGTGCCGGCCAGCTCGCCGGTGGCGGTCGCGACGACGTCGGCGGGGGCCGCGGTCGCCCAGTCCCGCATCGTGATGGCCTTCTCGTCGGGCGAGGAGAAGATCGCGGCGAGCCCCACCGTCACGAGCGCGACCACGACCAGGGCGACGACGAACTCCTTGACCAGGTCGTAGCGGCGGGTCGGGAAGTCGTGCGAGTCCGGCGTGCGGTCGCGGCGCCGCCGCGGGGGCGGGGCGGCCGGCCGGGTGGGAGCGGTCGACGAGTTCGGCGTCTCGGGGGTGGTGGTGGCCATGTCGGTCACTCCTCGGCCGCGTCGATCGGGGGCACGACACCGTGGCGGCGCACCAGGATCACGTGCAGCACGATCAGGACGCCGATGACGAACGGCAGCAGGACCACGTGCCACAGCAGCATCTGACCCGGGTTCAGCACGTTGAAGTACGCGCCGATGCCGACGGCGTTGAGGCCGTCCTTGGCCTGGCCGGCGATCCACTGGGAGTCGAAGTTCGACTGCGACAGGTAACCGGTGAAGGCCGTGCCGATCGACCCGAGGAACGCCACCACGCCGGTCATCCAGGTCAGTGCCCGCTTCCCCCGCCACGCGGCCATCCAGTACTTGCCCCACAGATGGATCACCATGAAGGCGAAGAACAGCTCCACGCTCCACAGGTGCAGGGAGTTGACGAAGTGGCCGAAGCCGGAGGTGTGCCACCACGCCGCACCGCCGATGGCCAGCACCCCGCCGGTGACGAGGATGACGACGAAGGCCGCCAGCGTGAGCACGCCGAAGACGTAGATCCACGAGCTGACGTACACCGGTTGCCGGTCGGGCAGCGCCTGTCCCGGTGGCACGGTGTGCTGGAGCCGGGTGCGCAGCCGCACCGTCCAGTTGGAGCGGTCGGCCGGCTCGCCGAGCAGCAGATCGGCGCGGGCGCTCACCGGGGACTCTTCGGGGTGTCGTCGCCGTGGGCGCCGGGGAAGGGCAGCACGAGCGCCAGCACGAACAGCACGAGCATGACGCCGATGATCACGAGGTTCGTGACCGATATCTGGATCACGCCCCAGTGCACATACCGCCCTGCGGTCTCAGCGAGGACATCAGGAGCACCCATGGGTTCACCGTTTCCGTGCGAGCAGCCTCGATCGACGCCGGCGGCGTCCACCACGTGACCTTGTTGCGCAGCGCATCGGTCGGCCAGCAGCGAACGTCCCTGATCAGGCGGGACCAGGTACCCCCGCGAGCCGGAACGGGGCGCCGGGCGATGATGCGGGCATGCCGCGTCTGCTCGTCGTCCACCACACGCCGTCCCCGGCGATGCAGGCGGTGCTCGAGGCAGTGCGCGAGGGCGCGGCCATGGTGGCCGACGTCGAGCTGGTCGTGCGGCCCGCGCTGTCGGCCGGAGCGGCGGACCTGCTCGCCGCCGACGGGGTGTTGCTGGGCACGCCGGCCAACATCGGCTACATGTCCGGCGCCCTCAAGCACTTCTTCGACACCGTCTACTACCCGTGCCTCGATGCGACGGTCGGGCTGCCGTACGGGGTGTACGTGCACGGCAACGACGACACCACCGGCGCGCTCACCAGCATCGGGCGGATCACCGGCGCCCTGCGGTGGAAGCAGGTCGCCGCCCCGCTGCACCTGATCGGCGCGCCCGGGCACGACGACCTGGAGGCCTGCCGCGAACTCGCGGCGACGGTTGCCGTGGGTCTGTAGTGCCCGGCCCCGATCATGGGCGCGTGACGACCATCCTGCTGGTGGACGACGAACCGGCGATCACCGACAACCTGGCGCCGCTGCTCCGGCGGGCCGGCTTCGAGGTCGTCGTCGCCCATGACGGGCCGGCGGCCCTGGACCGGGTGCGCACGCAGCCGCCGGACCTCGTCGTCCTCGACGTGCTGCTGCCCGGGATGGACGGGCGCGCGGTGCTCCGGCACGTCCGCGAGGAGCAGCGGCAGGTGCCGATCATCCTGCTCACGCAGGTCGGCGAGTCCGGCGAGCGGGCGATGGCGCTCGAGGAGGGCGCCGACGACTACCTGAACAAGCCGTTCGACCCCTACGAACTGGTGGCCCGCATCCGCGCGGTGCTGCGCCGGCGCCCGGCGAGCGGGCCGTCGCCGGCCGCGTCCCAGCGGCTGCGCAGCGGGGACGTCGTCCTGGACCGGGCCTCCCAGCGCGTCTTCCGCAACGGCACGGAGGTGCTGCTGACCCCGCGGGCCACCGTGCTGCTGGCCTACTTCATGAGCCACCCCGACGAGGTGATGACGCGGGAACGGCTGCTCGAGGAGGTCTGGGGCTGGGCGTTCCCGGCCGGCACCCGGTCGGTGGACACCCGGGTGGCCGAGCTGCGCCGGGTGCTGGAGCAGGACCCCGGCACACCCGAGCTGATCACCACGATCCCGGGCGTCGGCTACCGGTTCAGCGCCCGTGTCGAGAGCGCCTGACGTGCGGCGCTCCGCGTGGGCCTGGGGAGTCGCCGTGCTCCCGGCGGTCGCGGCCGCGGGGGTGTGGACGGCGATCCGCACCGGGCTGCTGCCCGACGAGCAGCTGCAGGTCACCGCCGGCGCGCTGCGCAGCGACTGGCTCCTGGCCGCAGGTTGCCTGCTCAGCCTGCTGGGCTGCGTCGTCGTCGGGGTGGTCGTGGGCCGGGACGCGCGGTGGCGCCGGCGGCTCGACGCCCAGGCGGACGCGGCCACGCTGGACCGCCGGCTGCTGCTCTCGCGTCTCGACCACGAGCTCAAGAACCCTCTGACGGCGATGCGTGCGGCGCTGGCGAACGTGTCGGCGGCCGGCGCCGGGGCCGATCAGGTGGCCGGCATCGCCAGCATCGAGACGCAGGTGGCGCGGCTGAGCCGGCTGACCGCCGAGCTGCGCAAGATCGCCGATGTGGAGAGCACCGGGGTCGACAACCGCCCGGTGGACGTCGCGGCGCTGCTGGAGGAGGCGATGGAGATCGCCCGGGAGCAGCCGGCCGCGGCGTCGCGGTCGCTCCAGCTGGACCTGCCCCGGGCGCCCTGGCCGCTGCCGGCCGTGCGTGGCGACTGGGAGTTGCTCTCGCTGGTCCTGCTGAACCTCGTGGACAACGCGGTGAAGTACACCGCGCCCGGCGACCGGATCGAGGTGCGGGCCCGGGAGACCGACGGGGCGGTCGTCGTCGAGGTGGCCGACACCGGGCCGGGTATCCCCGCCGACGACCTGCCGCACATCTGGGAGGAGCTCTACCGCAGTCCGCGCGCCCGCACGGTCGCCGGGAGCGGTCTCGGGCTGGCGCTGGTGCGGGCGGTGGTGGAGGCGCACGGGGGCAGCGTGGCCGCCGAGAGCCGGCTCGGGCGCGGCACCCTCATCCGGGTGCAGCTCCCGTGCGGGGCGCCCGAGGCGTGAGCGCCACCGCACGGTCACCGGATCAGAACGCGGCCGAGCCCGCGACGTAGGCGTTCTGCTGGATCGCACCGTGCTGGCACACCGGGCCGAAGGTCCAGGGGCGCAGTGCCGACGTCGTCTGGTTCGGGGGCGTGACGACCACCGTGACCGCGGTGGGCTCGCACGCGGTCCCGTTCTCGTCCGCCGCCGGCACGACCGTCCAGTGCAGCAGCGACCGGGCCGAACCGCCGGCCCGCACGGTGACCGTCGCCGGGGCCGGCGAGGCGACCCGCCGCAGGTCGGTCGGCACGCCCTGGCGGGGCGCGCCGAGCAGCGCCAGCCCGCCGTAGCCGTGCACGGTGCAGGCGGAGCCGCTGGTGTTGGTCAGCACCACGGTCGCGTACCGCTGGCCCGCGCCCGGCGAGCCGGGCTTCAGGGAGACGGCGAGATCGGCGGTGGAGCACTGCCGGGTGGTGGTCACGGCGCCGGCCGTCGGGGCGGCGGCGAGGCCGAGACCCCCGACCGCCAGCACCCCGACCGAGGCGAGGGCGGCCCGCCGGATGCGGCGGGGGAGGAAGGACGTCGTCCGTGTCATGGCTGGTCTCCTCTGTGGGCTGCGCTGCCACTGACCGTGGTGCGCCTCCGACGCTAGGAGCCCGGAACCGTCTCCGGACAGCGCCGGTGCGTCGGTTCGGGGACACGACGTCGCGGTTCGGACACGGCCGCCTCAGCCGGCGTAGGCCCGCTGCTCGATCGTGCCCTTGCTGCAGACCGGCCCCTGGTCCCAGCGCACCGACAGGGCATCGGTCTCGTCGGGCGGGATCACGCGCAGCGTCGTGGGAGTGGGCTGGCAGGCCGACGACTGCGAGTCCCCGGGCCCGGGCACGACGCTCCAGTGCAGCTGGGAGGACACCGTTCCACCGGGGGCGAGCAGGACGGTGGCCGGCGCGGGGGAGGGGGCCCGCACCTGGGTGGTGGGGAGGGCGTGCCCGTCGGCACCGACCAGACCGAGACCGCCGTAGCCGTGGATCGTGCACCGCTGCCCGCCCGTGTCGCGGAGCACCAGGGTCGCGTACCGCTGGCCCGCCCCGGGGCTGCCGGGCACGAGACTGCCGGTCAGCTCGCTGGTGTGGCACCGGTCGACGGTGCCGGGGCCGCCCCCGGCCGTGGCCGTCGACCGGGAACCGCTGGTCGAGCTCGTCGACCCGGCCGGGCCGGTCGAGCCGGTCGTGGCCGCTGTGGTGCCGGCCGTGGTGGCCGAGCGGCCCGTCGTCGCCGGGGTGGAGGACTGCGCCGCACTCACCGATCCGTGGAAGGAACAGCCGGCGAGCGCCGGCCCGGCGAGAACGACAGCGAGCAGGACTGCGGCCCGACGGGCCCGGGGCGAGATCATGACGTCGACGTTAGAGATCGGGTGCGGCCGGGGAGGTTGTTTCCGGTGACGATCTCGACACCGGTGTGTCGACCTCGTCGCCGTCCCCGGGCGGCGGCGCCGGCGGGACGAGCAGGGCGGCGACGGACGCCCGGTCCTGCATGCGCCGGCGCAGGTCCGCGCCGAACCTGGTGGCGGGGGCGCCGTCGACGACGTTGTGGTCGATGGTCACCGTGAGGTCCAGGACGTCGCGGATCACGACCTCGTCGCCGGCGGCCAGCGGTGTCCGGGCCAGGCCGCCGACCACGACCATCAGCGAGGCGACGGTGGGCGGGGCGATCGCGAAACCGCCGCCACCGGCGAACATCCCGACCGCGGTCACCTGCACCGTGCCGATCTGCCGGCGGACGCGGACCGATCGCGCCATGACCGCGTACATCGCGGGAACGGCACCGGGGATGCGGCCGGCCAGCGGGCCGCATCGGCGCAGCGCCCGCCCGGAGGCCGTCGCGGCCATGTCCTCCTTGGCGGCGCGCAGTTCGGCGGTGATCTCCGGGACGCCGCGGACGTCGGCGTCACGGACGACGTGTACCAGCCCGAACGGGGAGCCGTCGCCGAGCCGCACCTCGATCAGCGTCTGCACGTCGACGTACCGATGCCGGACCAGCCGCCCCCGCCAGTCGCGGTAGGCGTGGACGGCGGGGTGCGCCGCGGCGGCGCGAGCGACCGACGCCACCACGAACGCGGTCATCGACAGCGGCGGGTCGTGCTCGGCGAGCAACCGCCGGGCATCGGTGACGTCGACGGGCAGGAGCCCGTGCATGGGCACGATCCGCCGTCCGGCTCGCACCGCGGCGGTCACCAGGTGGCGGCCGGCGGGGAAGGCGTGCACCTCGACCGCGCGGGGACGGCGGCTCCCGCTGCCGTCCTCGCTCACAGCCCGAGGTCGGAGAGACCGGGATGTCCGTCCGGACGGCGGCCCAGCGGCCAGGAGTAGCGGCGCTGCGCCTCGTCGATCGGGAGGTCGTTGATGCTGGCGTGCCGCACGCGCATCAGCCCCTCCGCGTCGAACTCCCAGTTCTCGTTGCCGTAGGAGCGGAACCAGGAGCCGGAGTCGTCGTGCCACTCGTAGGCGAACCGGACGGCGATGCGGTCGTCGCCGAAGGCCCGCAGCTCCTTGATCAGGCGGTAGTCCAGTTCGCGGGCCCACTTGCGGGTCAGGAAGGCCTGGATCTCCTGCCGCCCGGTGAGGAACTCGGCGCGGTTCCGCCAGCGCGAGTCGACCGTGTACGCGGCGGCGACCTTCTCCGGGTTCCGGGTGTTCCACGCGTCCTCGGCGAGGCGCACCTTCTCGACGGCCGTGGCGTGGGTGAAGGGAGGCAGGGGTGGTCGTGACATGACGCTCTCCTGGCTGGCGGGGCCGGTCGGTCGATCCCGCATGCCTATCACTGCGGTGCATGCGGCTGCGGACATCCTCCGCGCGGCTCACAGCCGGAGCGCCGTTCCGTGGCCGGCGACCGTTGTCCCGCCACCGGCCGTTCGACCGGCCGGAACGGCCGGGACCGGGACAACGCAGGAAGGGCGCCCGCCACCGTCGGCGACCGAGATCCCGCGGGGGTCCGGGACTCTCGGCGCCGACGTCCCGATGGCTCAGGTGGGGGAGTTGGCGCGGCGGGTGACGTCGCGGTTGCGCACCGGCTCCTGGCACGTGGCGCACACCGTCTCGCTGACCAGTTCGTGGTCGTGGTGCAGCAGGGTCACCGGCGGCTCGTCGACCACCCACCGATCACCCCACGCCATCAGTGCGCGCAGCACTGGCAGCAGGTCCTTTCCCGCCGCGGTCAGGTGGTAGCCGAACCGTGGCGGCGCGTCCTGGTACCGCCGGCGCTCGAGCACGCCCGCGGCGACCAGCGCCTTGAGCCGGGCGGCCAGCCGGTCCCGCGGCGCGCCGGTGCCCTCAAGGATCTCGGTGAAGCGGTGGTTGCCGAACGAGACCTCGCGGACGGCGAGCAGCGACCACCGGTCGCCGACCACCTCGAGGGAGGCGGCGATCGAGCAGTGCCGGCCGGGCAGGTTCTCGAGGACGCTCACGACATCAAGGTTTGCACATCAAACCGACTCGCGCTAACGTCCGCGTCGGTTCGATACTCCAACCAACCCGGATGAGGTGGCCGCTGATGCGTCCCGTCCTGATCGATCCGCCGTCCGCCGCGCCGTCCGCAGCCACTCGCGAGCAGCGCCGCACGCTGGCCATGGCGTCGGCGGGCACCCTGCTCGTGCTGATCACTTTCGTCACACCGCTGGCCACGGGGGTCCGCACGACGGTCTCCCTCGGCGCCGGCCCGGGCACCCAGGCCTGGCTGCTGAGCGCCATGAGCGTCGGTCTCGCCGCAGCCCTGCTGACCGCGGGCGTCCTCGCCGACGACGTCGGACGGCGACGGGTCTTCACCGGCGGACTCCTGCTCGTCGCACTCGGCGCCGGCGCCGTGGCCCTCGCGCCGTCCTCGGGCGTGTTCATCGCCGCCCGGCTCCTCGAGGGCGTGGGCGCCGCCGCGGTCATCGCCTGCGCGCTCGGCCTCATCGGCCACGCGTTCCCGCCGGGCCCGGCGCGGGCACGGGCCGCCGCGGTCTGGGGCGCCAGCGTCGGTGCCGGCACCGGCCTGGGTGGCCTGGTCACCGTCGGCCTCGACCGCGGTGCGGGCTGGCGGACGACGTACGTGGTCACCGCCGTCGCCGCGGTCGTGCTCGCCGGCGTCGGCCGTGCGGTGCTCGTGGAGTCGGTCGGCCGGGCCGGACGACGGGTCGACATCGCCGGCGTCGTGCTGCTCGCGGCCGGGGTCAGCGCCCTGCTCGCCGGGCTGGTGCAGAGCCGTGGCGGCTGGGGTGCCGCCACCGTCGCCCTGCTGGCGGCCGGGGTGCTGCTGCTGGCGGCGTTCGTGGTCGCCGAGCGGCGGGCCGCCCAGCCGATGATCGAGCTGTCCCTCTTCGCCGTCCCGGGCTTCCTGGCGGCCACCCTCGGCGCCTTCATCACGGGCGTGGCGGTGATCGGCCTGGCCTCCTACCTGCCCACGACGCTGCAGCGAGGGCTCGGCGAGAGCCTGCTGACCGCCACGCTGCTCGTCCTCGTCTGGTCGGCGGCGAGCACGGTCACCGCACTGGGGGTCCGCGCGATCCCCGGTCTCGACGGTCGCCGGCTGCTGGTCATCGGGCTGGGGCTGTCGACCGTCGGACTGGCCGCGCTCGGGGTGCTCGGCCCGCACGCGGACGGCGCCCGGCTGCTGCCCGGCCTGATCGTCCTCGGCGTCGGCTACGGCGCGGCCAACGCCGCCCTCGGCCGCGAGGCGGTCGCGCACGTGCCGGTGGCCCGGGCCGGCATGGGCAGCGGCGCCAACAACACCGCCCGCTACATCGGTGCCGCGGTCGGGACGACGCTCGTCGTGCTGGTCACCAGCTCGGGGGGCTCCGCGGGCACGCCGGCGGGGCTGGTCGCGGGATGGAACCTCGCGGCCGTCGCGGGGGCCGCCGTCAGCCTGCTGGGCGCGGTGCTGGTCGGCCTCCTCCGGCCGGCGCCGGCCCGGGTGCTCGTGCCGCAGGCGGGAGACGCCCGTGCCTGAGCCGATCCGCACCCGCAGCTACGCGTGGGGCGACCCGCGTGCCAGCGCGACTGCGGCGCGCACGAGCGCGGGCATCGACGTGCTCCGCGCGCTGGCCGCCGGCGAGCTCCCCCCGGCGCCGGTCGCGGCGACCCTCGGCTTCGAGCTGGAAGCGGTGGAACCCGGCCGGGTGGTGTTCACCCTGGACCCCGCCGAGTACCACTACAACCCGATCGGTTCGGTGCACGGCGGCGTCTACGCGACCCTGCTCGACTCGGCCGCCGGGTGCGCCGTCCACTCGCTCCTGCCGGCCGGAGTGGGCTACACCAGTCTCGACCTCACCGTGAAGTTCCTCCGTCAGGTGGTCGTCGAGACCGGCCGGGTGCGCTGCGTCGGTACAGTCACCCACCTCGGCGGCCGGACGGCGCTGGCCGAGGCCCGGATCACCGACCAGCGGGACCGGCTTCTCGCGACGGCGACCAGCTCGATCCTGCTGATCCGCCCCGAAGGCGGTGCCGCGAGGGGCTGACGCGGCCGACATCGACCGCTCGGTCAGTGCGGTCGCGACGGCGTGGCGCTCGTGCCGGCGCTGAGTGGTTCCAGTGCCTGTACCGAGGCGGCGCGCCCCCGGCCGGTCACCAGCCAGGTCACGACGACGGTGACCAGGCAGACGCCGAAACCGATGGCGGCCAGCGTCGTGTAGCCGCTGCTGCCCGGCGCCGTGCCGCCCGTGGGCGTGGCGGCGGCCAGCACGGTGGCGGTCAGCGCGCTGCCGACGGCGAAGCCGACGTAGCGCAGCACCTGGTTGAGGCTCATGGCGCTGCCGGTCTCCGACGCGGGCACGGCCGAGACGACCAGCGCGGGGAAGGCCGCGAACGCGGCACCCACCCCGAGGCCGGCGACGGCCATGACCAGGAAGACCTCCCACAGCTGGTTGCGCGCGAACGCGAAGAGCACGAAGGCGCAGCTCTGCACGAGCGCGGCCACCGGCAGCACGACCGAGGTGCCGGCGCGGTCGGCGAGCGCCCGCGCCAGCCGGCCGGAGAGCACGCTGGTGGCGGAGAAGGGCAGCAGCACGAGCCCGGCGACGACGATCGACGTCCCGAAACCCGAGCCCCCGGCCACCGGCGCCTGCGCGAGCACCGGCACCGATGCCAGGAGCAGGTAGTTGGAGAGCCCGACGAGCAGGGCTGCCGTGTGGGCGGAGACGGCCGTGCGCCCGCGGGCGAGCCGGAGGTCGACCAGCGGGAAGGCCGTGCGGGTCTCCCAGCGCACCCAGCCGGCCAGGGCCAGGGCGGAGGCGGCGACCAGCCCCCACAGCAGCGGCGACGTCCAGCCCCAGGCCTTCGCGTCGCCGAGGGCGAGCAGCAGCCCGGCGAGGCCGCCGCCGAGCAGGAGCGCCCCGACGACGTCGAGCCGCCGGGGCGGGGTCGACGGGGACGGCGGGAGGACGGCGGCCGCGGCGAGCAGCGCGGCGAGGCTGATCGCCGCGCCCGTCCAGAACGCGGCGTGGATGCCGCCGAGCTCGGCGATCAGGCCCGCCACCGGGTAGCCCAGGCCGACGCCGGCCACGACGGTGATCGACAGCGCCGCAGCGGTGGACCGCGACCGCTCGCCGGCCAGTGCCTCGCGGGCGATCGCGATGGCCAGCGGGGTCAGCCCGAGCCCGAAGCCCTGGAGCCCGCGGCCGAGCACGAGCCAGCCCAGCCCGAGCGGCAGCGCGGCCAGCACGCCACCGAGCGTGACCACCGCGAGCACGACGAGGACGACGCTTCGCCGGTGCCGCCCGTCGCCGAGGCGGCCGACCACCGGCGTGGCGACGGCGCCGACGAGCAGGGTGATGGTGAGCGCCCACTGGGCGTGCGGCAGCGACGTGCGCATCGTCGCCGAGATGGCCGGGATCAGCGGGGCGCCCAGGCTGCTGATGACCGCGACGACCGTGCCGATGAACAGCAGCACCGGCACGAGGGCGCGGGGGGAGTCGGCGGCCGGCATGGTTCCAGAATCCCAGGCGCCGGGACGGCCGGAAGGGCCGCCCCCACTGCGCGGAAGGCGACATCCGGCCCGTCAGGGAATCTTGGCCGCCAGCACGTCGGCCCGCAGGATCTGCGGCGGCTCGGCGAGCATCCGGTCGGCGTTCTGCATCAGCGCTGCGGCGATCGGGCCGTCGAGGTGGGCCTGCCGCTCGGCGTCGCCGGGGAAGGCGTCGACGATCCAGAACGTCGAGTCGTCGGTGCGCAGCGCGAACCAGACGGGTGTGCCCGCCTCCGCCTCGGCCAGCGCGACCGCGCCGGTGAGGAACTCGGCGAGCTCGTCGCGGGTCCCGTCCCGCGCGACCAGCCGGACGACGAGGGCGGTGCTGGTGCGTGTGCTCAAGGGCGTTCCTCCATCGGCTGCCCGGGGTCAGTCCTCCGCGGGCGCGGACGGCAGCCGCTGCCCGATCAGGTCCATCACGCTCGAGTCGGTCAGTGTCGTGACGTCGCCCAGTTCCCGGTGCTCGGCCACGTCCCGCAGCAGCCGCCGCATGATCTTGCCGCTGCGGGTCTTGGGCAGTTCGGCCACGATCAGCACCTGGCGCGGCTTGGCGATCGGCCCGATCTCGTGCGAGACGTGGTCGCGCAGGGTGTGCACCAGGTGCTGCCCCTCGCTCTCGTCGGTCGGGCCGCCGCCGCGCAGGATGACGAACGCGACGATGCCCTGCCCCGTCGTCGGGTCGGTCGCGCCCACCACCGCGGCCTCGGCGACGGAGGGGTGCGAGACCAGCGCCGACTCCACCTCGGTGGTCGAGATCCGGTGCCCGGAGACGTTCATGACGTCGTCGACACGGCCCAGCAGCCACAGATCGCCGTCGTCGTCCTTCTTGGCGCCGTCCCCGGCGAAGTAGTAGCCCTGGTCGGCGAACCGCGACCAGTACGTGTCGCGGTAGCGCTGCTCGTCGCCCCAGATCCCGCGCAGCATCGCCGGCCACGGTTCGGTGAGCACGAGCAGCCCGCCCGAACCGTTGGGCACCGGTGTGCCGGTGTCGTCGACCACCTCGGCGCTGATCCCCGGCAGCGGCCGGGTGGCCGAGCCCGGCTTGGTGGCGGTCACTCCGGGCAACGGGCTGATCATGATCGCGCCGGTCTCCGTCTGCCACCACGTGTCGACGACGGGGGTGCGGTCCCCGCCGACCACCCGGCGGTACCAGATCCAGGCCTCGGGGTTGATCGGCTCGCCGACCGATCCCAGCAGCCGCAGCGAGGAGAGGTCCGACCGGGCCGGGATCTCCTCGCCCCACTTCATGAACGTGCGGATGGTGGTCGGAGCCGTGTAGAGGATGGAGATGCGGTACTTCTCGATCATCCGCCACCAGCGGCCCTCGTCCGGGGTGTTCGGCGTCCCCTCGTACAGGAACGACGTCGCCCGGTTGGCCAGCGGACCGTAGACGATGTAGCTGTGGCCGGTGACCCACCCGATGTCGGCGCCGCACCAGTAGATGTCGTCGTCCGGCTTGAGGTCGAACACCGCATGGTGGGTGTAGGCCACCTGCGTGAGGTAGCCACCCGACGTGTGCAGGATGCCCTTGGGCTTTCCGGTCGTGCCCGACGTGTACATGACGTAGAGCGGGTGCTCGGCGTCGAACGCCTCCGGCTCGTGCTCGGCCGGCTGGCGGCCGACGACGTCGTGCCACCACAGGTCGCGGCCCTCGGTCCAGGCGACGTCCTGCCCGGTCCGGCGGACGACGAGCACGCTGCGCACGCCCGGGCACCGCTCCAGCGCCTCGTCCACGGCCGGCTTCAGCCCCGCGGGTGCCCCCCGCCGGTAGCCGCCGTCCGCGGTGATCACGACGCGTGCGTCGCAGTCGAGGATGCGGTCGGACAGCGCGGTGGAGGAGAAGCCGCCGAAGACGACCGTGTGCGGCGCCCCGAGCCGGGCGCACGCCAGCATGGCGATGACGGTCTCGGGGATCATGGGCAGGTAGATGGCGACCCGGTCGCCGGTCCGGACGCCGAGTTCGACCAGCGCGTTGGCCGCCCGGCAGACCTCGTCCTTGAGTTCGGCGTAGGTGATGGTCCGCGCGTCGCCGGGCTCGCCCTCCCAGTGGTAGGCGACCTGGTCGCCGTGGCCGTCCTCCACGTGCCGGTCGACGCAGTTGTAGGCGACGTTGAGCCTGCCGCCGACGAACCAGCGGGCGAACGGCGCCGCAGACCAGTCGAGCACCTGCTCCCACGGCCGCGCCCAGGTCAGCCGGGCGGCCTGGGTGGCCCAGAAGGCCACCCGGTCCGCCCCGGCCTCGGCATAGGCGGCGTCACCGACGTTGGCCTGCGCGGCGAACTCCGGCGACGGCGGGAAGCGCCGCTCCTCGTGCAGCAGGTTCGACAGCGTGCCGGTCATGCCCGCGGCATGGTCGGCATGACCGCGCGCTTCGCGGTCGAGTTGAAGACGCCGGCGAACGAGGCGTACCAGGCCAGGACGGCGGTGATCAGCCCGAGCCAGCCGCCCACCTTGGTCATGCTCGTGTTGGCCCCGTAGGCGCCGACGGTGAGGAACAGGAACGTCAGGGTGAGGAACAGGAACACCGCCGTGATCGCACCGGAGGTGCGCAGCGACGCGGCGAGCATGTAGGCGGTGAAGATCGTCCAGACCAGCAGGTAGACGCCGAGGGCGTGCCCGACGTCCTTGGCCGAGCCCGCCGGCAGGTGCGTGGCGAGGTACCAGAACGACATCCAGAAGGCGCCGTAGGAGGTGAACGCCACCGCGCCGAACGTGTTGCCCTTGACGAACTCCCACATGCCCGCGAGCAGTTGCGCCAGGCCGCCGTAGAAGAACGCCAGGCCGAAGACCCCCGCCTCCATCGTCTTGGGCAGCAGCCCGGCGTTGACGGTGGACAGGAAGAACGTCGTGGCCGCGAAGCCGGCGAGGCCGAGCGGGCCCGGGTCGGCGAATCCCGCGGAGATGCTGGCCGGCGTGCTGACCACGTCGTCCCGCTGTGTTGTCACGGCTGCCATCGAAGGAACTCCTTCCGGTGCGGCCCGCCGTCCATCCGGCGGCTCGAGGCCGACCCCGCTGATCACGCTGGCACCGCCGCGGACGGGGCGGAACGGCCCGTCGCCCAGCGTCCGATCGGGGCAGGTCAGCGGCCGCGGGCGCGCGCCGAGCGGCGCGTTCAGCGCGCCGAGCGGTCGATCGAGGGAAGCTCGGCGGCCACCGACTCGGGCACGTGCAGCCGGACCAGCACCCGGCCCACACCCGCCGGGAGGCGGCTCCGGGTCGCCAGCGACACGGCGACCATCACCGTGAAGGTGAGCGGCACGATCCAGGCGGCCGGCTGCGACAGCAGCGCGCCGGGCCAGCCGCTGCGCGGCGCGAGCACGAGGGTGGCGAGGACGGCGACCCCGGCGAGCGTGCCCCCGGCGACCAGCCCGGCCAGCGCGCCGGCCGCCGTCAGCCCCCGCCACCAGATCCCCAGCACCAGCAGCGGGCAGAACGTGCACGCCGCGAGCGCGAACGCGAGCCCGACGACGGCCGCGAGGCTGACCCGCGCCCCGGCCAGGCTGAGCGCGTAGGGCACCGCGAGGGAGAGCACGGCGGCGACCCGGAAGGTCCGGATCCGCCGTCGCCGGTCGCCGCGCCGGCCCAGCACGTCCTGCGACAGGACACCGGCCACCGACACGGTCAGACCGGACGCGGTCGAGAGGAACGCCGCGAACGCCCCGGCCGTGACCAGTCCGCCCAGGACCTGGCCGGGCAGCCCGGCGAGCATCCGCTCGGGCAGCAGCAGGACCGTGGCGTCGGCCAGCCGCGTGCCGGCCAGCCCCGGCAGGTACCGGCGGCCGAAGACGCCGAAGAGCGTGGGCAGCTGGTAGAAGACCGAGAGCAGGCCGATGACGATGAGCGCGGTGCGACGGGCGTTGCGGCCGTCGGGGTTGGTGTAGAAGCGGACCAGCACGTGCGGCAGCCCCATCGTGCCCAGGCAGATCGCCACGATCAGCGACAGCGTCACGTACAGCGGGTGGTCCAGGCCCGACCCGAGCGGGTTCAGCCAGCCACCCAGGGTCTGCGCGGGCAGCCGGTCGTGCCGGGCGTGCCAGACCGTCGCGAGCACCACGGCCGGGATCAGCAGGGCGGTGAGCTTCACCCAGTACTGCACCGCCTGCGCGAAGGTGATCGAGCGCATGCCGGCCACCGCGACGGTGGTGAGGACGACGGCACAGACGACCAGGCCGCCGGTCCAGCCCGGGGCGCCGGTCTGGGCGGACAGCGCCAGCGACGCCCCCTGCAGTTGCGGGACGAGGTACAGCCACCCGATGAGCACCACCAGCACGCTGGCCGTACGACGGACCACGGTCGAGCCCAGCCGGATCTGGGCGAAGTCGGGCAGCGTGTACGCGCCGGACCGGCGCAGCGGTGCGGCGACCAGCGTCAGGAGCACCAGGTAGCCGGCCGTGTAGCCGACGGGGTACCAGAGCATGTCGAAGCCGTAGGTGAGCACCAGGCCGGCGATCCCGAGGAACGACGCTGCCGAGAGGTACTCGCCGCTGACCGCCGCGGCGTTCCACCGCGGGGTCACCGCACGCGAGGCCACGTAGAAGTCGCCCGTCGTCCGGGCGCGGCGCAGCCCCAGGCTGCCGACGCCGACGGTGCCCACCGAGACGAGGACCACGCCGGCCACCGCCCAGCCCTGCGTCCCCATCGCTCAGCGTTCGTGCATCAGCGCGGCGAACTCCCGCTCGTTGCGCTCGGCCAGCCGGACGGCGAGCGCGCCGGCCAGCAGCAGCACCGGATAGACGGCGACGCCGACCAGCACCCACGGCAGCCGGACGCCGGCCAGGGTGATCCGGCTCCACCCGGGGATCTCGGCGGCCCCGAGCGCGAGGGCGAGCAGCAGGCCGACCGCGCCGAGGCAGACGGCGAAGGCCGCGCGCCGCTGACTGCGCATCAGCGAGGCCAGGTAGAGCTCGCCGACCGCGGTCAGCTCGTCGATCTCCCGCGCCGGGGGGCGGCCCTGGACCGGCCGGGCGGCGGTGGTGCGCGGATGGGTGATGCGGACCCGCTCGGTCATCCCGCCGGCCTCCTCATCCCGGCGCGCCCGTCACGTGCCGGCCCCCCGGTGCATCAGCCGCTCGCGCAGGTCGCGGGTGTGCCGCCGGCTGACGGCGAGGGGCACGTCGTCGACCACGACCGTGCAGCGGCCGTCGGTCATCTGCAGCTCGCGCACGTGGGCGAGGGAGATCAGGGTGCTCCGGTGGATCCGGACGAAGTCCGGCCAGCGCTGCTCGAGCGTGGCGAGGGACGACCGCACCAGGTGACTGCCCTCGGCGGTGTGCAGCCGGGCGTAGTCGCCCTGCGCCTCGACGAAGCGCACCTGGGATCGCCGGACGAACCGGGTGACCCCACCGAGCTCGACGGGCACCGTCTCGTCGGGGGCCTCGGCGGAGGCGGCGGCGGGGTAGAGCCGGCCGACCGCCTCGGCGAGCCGGGCGGCGCGGACCGGCTTCATCACGTAGTCGACGGCGCGCAACTCGAAGGCGTCCACCGCGTGGTCGTCGTAGGCGGTGACGAAGACGATCTGCGGGCGGTGCGCGAAGCTGGCGAGCACCTTGGCCAGCGAGATCCCGTCCATCGCCGGCATCTTCACGTCGCAGAAGATCGCGTCGACCGGCTCGTCGGCGGCCAGGGCGAGGGCCGCGGCGGCGCTGTCGGCGCACCGGACGGAGGCGATGCGCGGGTCGTTGCCGAGCAGGTAGGCGAGCTCGGACCGGGCGGGGGCCTCGTCGTCCACCACCACGACCCGCAACGTGCCGGTCGCCTGCGCCAGCGTCGACATGTGGCGCACGCTACATTTCGCGCCCCGGCGCCGACAGCGCGCCGGGCACCGTCTTGGGCACGCGGACGACGACCTTCGTCCCCGCCCCGGGGGCCGTCTCCACCACCAGGCCGTACGGGTCGCCGAACACCGACCGCAGGCGGGCGTCGACGTTGCCGAGGCCGACCCCGTGGGTGCCCGGCCCGGGGCGCCCGCCGCGGGCCAGGCTCGCGCTGATCGACGCGGGCGACGCGCCGGCACCGTCGTCCTCGACCGTGAGCACGGCGTCGTTGCCCTCGTCGGCCGCGGTGATCGTGACCGTGACCCGCCCGGCCGCCCCCTCCAGCCCGTGCCGGACGGCGTTCTCGACGAGCGGCTGGATGACCAGGAAGGGGACGGCCACCGGCAGCACCTCCGGGGCCACCCGCAGCCGTACGGCCAGGCGTTCGCCGAAGCGCGCCTGTTCCAGGGCGAGGTAGCGCTCGGTGTTGCGCAGCTCCTCGGCCACGGTCGCCAGCTGCCCGCTGTCGCGCAGCGCGTACCGGGTGAAGTCGGCGAACTCCAGCAGCAGCTCGCGGGCGCGGTCGGGGTCGGTGCGGGTGAAAGAGGCGACGGCGGTCAGGGCGTTGTAGGTGAAGTGCGGGCTGATCTGTGCCCGCAGCGCCCGCAACTCGGCCTCGACCGCCCGAGCGTGCTCCCGGTTCGCCGCGGCGAGCTCCAGCTGGCTCGACGTCCACCGGGCGACCTCGTCCACCGCCCGCACCAGCAGGGCCGACGACGACGGGCCATAGGCGACCAGCGCGCCCACCACCGTGTTCCCCTCGACCAGCGGGCTGGCCACCGCGGCGCGGACGTCGCAGGTCGGCGTCCCGCAGGAGAGGTGGCGCGAGCGGACGACGGTCTTCCCGGTCCGCAGCACCTCGGCGACGACCTCCTGCGCCGCGGCCGCGTGATCGTGCGGGCCGCCGTCGTAGCCGACGACCCGGTCCTCGCCCGCCAGCGCGACCGCCGACACCCCGAGCAGGGCGCGCAGCTGCTTGACCGCCCGGTCGGCGCCCGAGCCCGTCAGGCCGTTCCGCAGGGCGGGGGCGATCTGGCTGACCGCGTGCAGGGTGTCGAAGGCGATCCGGGTGTCTCGTGACCCGAGGTCGCGTCGCCGCAGCAGCGCCATGCGTCGTCCTGTCGTCGTGGGCGGGGTGTCCGCCCGGGCCGATCATGCACCGGACCGGGCCGCTACGTCCGGGCGCTCAGGTTGTCCACAGCTTGCCGAGGTCTACTACAACGTGCGTAGTACACGGATCGGGACGGACACGAGGGAGGTCGCAGTGGTCACGACAGCGACGCGGGCGCCGCGGCGGCCGGCGGTGCCACCCGCCCGGCGGCGCCCGTGGGGACGGCGGCTCGCGCGCGCCCTGGTCCGTGCGGTGGTCGCCGTCCTGGTGCTCGGTGTCCTCCTCGTGGGAGCGGGCTGGGCGCTGACCCCCCGGGTCGACGACGCCGCGACCCGGGTGGCCCGGCAGTTGTCGGCCCACTCCGCACCGGCGCTGCAGGGTCCGGTGCCCGCCCGGCTGGCCGAGGCGCTCATCGCCACCGAGAACAGCCGCTTCTACAGCACGCCGGGCGTCGACCCGATCAGCGTCCTGCGCGCGCCGGTCGCGCTCGTGCTCGGCCGCGACCAGGGCGGCGCCACCCTGGAGCAGCAGCTGGCCAAGAACCTGTACGAGAACGGCAGCCAGGGGCTGACGGCGCGGCTGGCCGAGGGCGTCCTGGCGCTCAAGCTGGACCGCGCCTGGAGCAAGCAGCAGATCCTGCGGATGTACCTCGACGACGGCTACTACGGGCACGGCTTCTACGGGCTCACCGCCGCCACCCGGGGCTACTTCGGCGTCCGGCCGGCCGACCTGACCTGGGCGCAGGCCTCCCTGCTGGCCGGGCTGTTCCAGGCGCCGAGCGCCTACGACCCCACCGTTCACCCCGCCGTCGCCCGCGCCCGGCAGGCCCACGTCCTCGACCGGCTGGTGGCCGTGGGCACGCTGACCCGTGCGCAGGCGGACACGATCGCCCGACAGTCCTGGGGGCTGCGCAGCGCCGGCTGAGCGGCGCGGCCCTGGACCGAGAGCCTGGACCGTGAGATCTGCGATCCGGAGGCCATCCCGCCCGGGAAGGCCGCCGGATCGCAGATCTCGCCCTCAGGGCGCCGACCGCGCGGGCGCGCGCACCCCCCGTCCTCGTGCTGCCGGACTCAGGTGACGCCGAGCGTGAGGGCGGCCAGCCAGCCGGCACCCGCGGGGGCCGTGGTCAGCAGACACGTGGGGGAGTAGAAGGCGTCGCGGTCGTTGCGGGTGTCCCGTCCGGGGTGCTGCCGGTACGGTTCCGCGCTGCTGTACACGCGGTCGGACACCGCGTCGTCGAAGAACAGCTGTGTGGTGAGCACGGTCTTCGCGGCCAGGTGCACCTTGAGGTGCAGGTGCGCCGTGCGGGTCGGGTACCAGCCGGGGTAGATCGTGCTGAACCGCACCACGCCGTCGGCGTCGGTGACCTGCGTGCCCCGCAGCCACCGGTCGGCGTCGCTGGGCGCCGACTCCCTGTCGCCGTAGCGGTCGCGGCCGCCGGGGCTGCCGCCGTTGCCCGGCCCGGCCCCGGCGAAGCCCGAGTAGATGCCCAGGGCGTCGCACTGCCACAGGTCGACCACGGCCTGCGGCACCGGCGCGCACGCGGGCAGGTGCACCACCCGGAAGGCGAGGTCCAGCGGGACGCCGGGCCGCCCGTCGCGGATGTCGCTGCGCACGTCGTGCGCGTCGAACCACGTGGGGCCGGCGATGGTGTCGTGGGTCAGCACGCACGTGCGGTGGTTGCTGAGAAGATCCACAGCCGACGGGGCCGGCGGAGGGGGCGGTGCGCTCGACGTCGTCGGTGCCGCGGACGTCGTCCGGGCGCTCGACGGGCTCGCCGAGGTGCCCGTCCGCGCGGGGCTGCATGCCTCGAGAACCGCGGCCAGGCTGAGGAAACCGCCGGCCCGGAGCAGGCCCCGGCGGTCGAAGTCAGCAGTCATCGCGCCGGCCGTTCCCGCCCCCTGGAGTGCTCACCCGATCGACGCTACCTGCGGGGCGCCGCCCCGACCGTTCGCGGCGGGTTCCGTGCACAGGGGGTGTCGTCCGTGTTGACTGGACCGGCACCGATCGGGGGCGGACGAGCGCAGGGGAGTGTCGATGAGATCGAGGACCACCGTGGTGGCGACGGCGGCGGTCGCGCTGCTCCTGGTTGCCGGCTGCGGGTCGTCGGCCGACAAGCAGGCGAGCGGTTCGTCGTCGGGCTCGTCGTCCGCGGCGTCGTCGTCCTCGTCGGCCCCCACGAGCACCGCGCCGCCCACCCCCGCCGTCCCGAACGAGCTGCCGGGCATGCCGCCGGTCACCGACGCGAACAACGTCTACGCCGCGGCTGGGGCGGGCATGCTCAGCCCGGCCGCCGCGGCCGCGAAACCGCTGGTCTACGTGCCGCACAACAGCGGTGACGTCTGGGTGATCGACCCGACCACCTTCGCCGTCGTGCGCAAGTTCCCCGCCGGGCGGGAGGTGCAGCACGTCGTCCCGTCGTGGGACATGAAGACGCTGTACGCGACCGACGACATCGGCAACACGGTCACGCCGATCGACCCGGTGACCGGGCTCCCCAAGCCGCGGATCCCGGTCGACGACCCGTACAACATGTACTTCACGCCCGCCGGGGCCTCGGCGATCTCGGTCGCCGAGGCGCGGAGGAGCCTGGTGTTCTACGACCCGCACACCTGGAAGGAGCAGTCCCGGCTGCGCATCCCCGAGTGCGGGGGCATCGACCACGCCGACTACACCCCCGACGGCCGGACGGCGGTCTTCAGCTGCGAGTTCGCCGGTCGCGTCGCCGTCGTCGACATCGTCGCGCGGAAGCTGCTCCGGACCATCGACATGCCCGTGCGGCACACCCACATGGGGCCGCAGGACGTGAAGCTGGCGCCGGACGGCTCCCGGTTCTACATCGCCGACTCCGACCAGGGCGGCCTGTGGGTGCTCGACGGCAAGGCCACCAAGGTGATCGGCAACATCCAGACCGGCAGGGGCGCGCACGGTCTCTACGTCAGCCGCGACGCCACGAAGCTGTACGTCACCAACCGCGAGGACAACAGCATCAGCGTGCTCGACGCGCGCACCGGCGCGGCGATCACGAAGTGGCACATCCCCGGCCCGTCGAGCCCGGACATGGGCGGCGTGACCGCCGACGGCAGCCAGCTGTGGCTCTCCGGCCGGTACAACTCCGAGGTGTACGTGATCTCGACCGCCGACGGCCACCTGATCAAGCGGATCAAGGTCGCGCGTGGCCCCCACGGGCTGTGCGTGTGGCCGCAGCCGGGGCGCTACTCCCTCGGGCACACCGGCATCACCCGCTGACGGCCGGCGGTCGCGGCCGCGACCGCCCGGCGCACTAGCGTCTGCCCATGTCGACGGGGCGGATGGAAGCGTTCAGCGACGGCGTCATCGCGATCCTGATCACCGTGATGGTGCTGGAGCTGCCCACGCCGCACGGCACCACGTGGGGGGCGCTGCACGACTCGCTGCCGGTGCTGCTGACGTACGTGCTGAGCTTCGTCTACCTGGGCATCTACTGGAACAACCACCACCACATGCTGCAGGCCACCGACCGGGTCAGCGGCCTGATCCTGTGGGCGAACCTGCACCTGTTGTTCTGGCTGTCGCTGATCCCGTTCACCACCGCGTGGCTGGGCGAGAACCACCTCGCGCCCACGCCGGCCGCGGCCTACGGCTTCGTACTGCTGGCCGACGCGCTGGCCTACTACGCCCTGCAGACGGCGATCATCCGGGACCAGGGCCCGGGATCGCTGCTCGCCGCGGCGGTCGGCCGCGACCGGAAGGGCAAGCTCTCCCCGCTGATGTACGTCCTCGGGATCGCCCTGGCGTTCGTCAGCCCGTGGCTCGCGATCGCCGTGTACGTCGGCATGGCACTGCTGTGGCTGGTGCCCGACCGCCGGCTCGAGCGGACGATCGCCGCCCGGGCGGCTGCTCCGGGCGGCGCCGGGGAGGTCAGCCCGTGAGCTCCAGCGTCTGCATCGTCTCGGCGCGCACCTGACCGAGCATGATCGGGTCGTCGTTCAGGAGCCGCCCGTAGGACGGGATGGCCTCCTGGAGGGCCGGCCGCCAGGCCGGGATCCGGTTGGGGAACGCCCGCTCGAGCAGGGTGAGCATCGCGGACACGGCGGTCGAGGCGCCGGGGGAAGCGCCGAGCAGGCCCGCGATGGAGCCGTCGCCACCCACGATGAGCTCGGTGCCGAACTGCAGCACGCCGCGCCCGGTGGCGGGGTCACGCTTGATCACCTGGACCCGCTGGCCGGCGGTGATCATGTCCCAGTCGTCCGCCTCGGCGGTGGGCACGAAGTCGGTCAGAGTGCGGTGCCGCGCCTCGCGGGACTGCAGCAGCTCCCGGACGAGGTAGTTGGTCAGCGGGATGTTCGCGGCACCGGCGCCGAGCATCGAGCCCAGGTTGGACGGACGGACGCTGGCCGGGAGGTCCCAGAGCTTGCCCGCCTTGAGGAACCGCGGCGAGAAACCGGCGTAGGGGCCGAACAGCAGCGAGCGGTCACCGTCGATCAGGCGGAGGTCCAGGTGCGGCACCGACATCGGCGGCGCGCCCACCGCGGCCTGGCCGTAGACCTTGGCCTGGTGCATGCCCACGAGCTCGGGGGAGCGGGTGCGCAGGAACTTCCCGCTGACGGGGAAGCCGCCGAAGCCGCGGATCTCGCGGATGCCCGAGCGCTGGAGCAGCGGCAGGGCGCCACCGCCGGCGCCGACGAAGACGAAGCGGGCGCGGACCGTGCGGAGCTCGCCGGTCACCGTGTCGCGCACGGTGACCTTCCAGCGGCCGTCGGTCTCGCGGTCGAGGCCCTGGACACGCTGGTTGGTGTGGACGGCGACGCCACGCTCGACGGCGTCGTCGAACATCAGGCGGGTGAGGGCGCCGAAGTTGACGTCGGTGCCGGCCTCCGAGCGGGTGGCGGCGACGAGCTGGCCGGGGTCGCGGCCGGCCATCATCAGCGGGATCCACTCGGCGAGCTCGGTCGCGTCCTCGGTGTACTCCAGGTCGGCGAACAGCGGCTGCGTCGCGAGCGCGCTGTGGCGGGCACGCATGTAGGCGCGCCCGGCCTCACCGGTGACGAAGCCGACGTGTGGGACCGGGGTGATGAACTCCTTGGGCGACCCGCTGGTCAGCCCCTCGCGGACCAGGTGCGACCAGAACTGGCGCGACTGCTGGAACTGCTCGTTGATCGTGACGGCCTTGGCCGGGTCGACCCGCCCGTCGGGGCCGGCCGGCGTGTAGTTCAGCTCGCACAGCGCCGAGTGCCCGGTGCCGGCGTTGTTCCAGGCATCGGAACTCTCGCCGGCCACCTCGCCCGCGGACTCGAACACGGTGACGCTCCACTGCGGGGCGACCACCCCGAGCAGCTCCGCCAGAGTGGCGCTCATGATGCCGCCACCGATGAGGACTACGTCGGGGTTCGCGCTGTCGGCTACTACGCCGGGGTGGGAAGTCACGTCTGCCTTTCATGCCGTCCACGGGTGCGCCGAAGGCGCCGCTTCATAGATCGTCGGCCGGAAAGGCCTCGGACATGCATTCCTGGGGGTGTGAGGAATCTCGGCCTCGTGATCTTCGCCATAGATCCGGTCTGAGTTCGGCCGGATATCGGCGGGAAACCGGGCGCTCGCGGTCCGGGGTGAGCGGTCGCACTCACCCGATGGGAGGCCCGCGACGCGCCGCCGGCCACCCCGCTCTGCGCCGCGGCGCTCCGCCGTCCGAGCCGGTGGCGGAGCCCGACTCGATGGAGGAGGGTGCTCCGGGCGGCTCGCCCGCTGCGCCGGATCGACAGGAGGAGAGCCGATGCCCCGTGACCCCGCCGACCTGGAGGCCCTGCCGCTCGAGCGGAAGGCCGTGCTGCTCTCCGGACGGGACTTCTGGTCCACCGCGGCCGTGGAGGACGCGGGGGTGCCGTCGGTGGTGCTCACCGACGGGCCGCACGGCGTACGCCGGCAGCAGGGCGACTTCGACCGGGTCGGCCTGCTGGACAGCGCGCCGGCGACCTGCTTTCCACCGGCCGTGGCCGTCGGGTCGAGCTGGGACCCGGAACTGGCCGAACGGCTCGGCGCCGCGGTCGGCCGGGAGGCGCGGGCACTCGGCGTCCCCGTCGTCCTCGGGCCCGGGGTCAACATCAAGCGCTCGCCGCTGTGCGGACGCAACTTCGAGTACTACTCGGAGGACCCGCTGCTCGCCGGTGTCCTGGGCGCCGCCCACGTGCGCGGGCAGCAGGGCCAGGGCGTCGGCGCGTCCGTGAAGCACTTCGCGGCGAACAACCAGGAGACGCAGCGCATGCAGGTCAGCGCGGACGTCGACGAGCGCACGCTCCGCGAGATCTACCTGCTCGCCTTCGAGCGGATCGTCACCGAGGCGAAGCCGGCAACGGTCATGTGCGCCTACAACAAGGTCAACGGGATCTACGCCTCGCAGCACCGCTGGCTGCTCACCGACGTGCTGCGCGACGAGTGGGGTTTCGACGGCGCCGTCGTCTCCGACTGGGGTGCGGTCGACGACCGGGTCGCCGCGCTGGAGGCCGGGCTCGACCTGCAGATGCCGGGCGACCACGGCGTGGGCAACCGGCGCGTGATCGAGGCCGTCCGGTCCGGCCGGCTGGACGAGGCCGTCGTGGACCGGAGCGTGCGGCGCGTGGCAGCGCTGGCCGATCTCGTGATCGGGCCGACCGGCGGGTTCGACGTCGACGCCCACCACGCGCTCGCCCGGGAACTCGCGGCCGGCTGCGCCGTCCTGCTCAGGAACGAGGGCGGCACGCTCCCGCTCGCCGCCGGTACGCGCGTCGCCGTCGTGGGGGAGTTCGCGCGCACCCCGCGCTACCAGGGGGGCGGCAGCTCGCACGTCAACGCCACCCGGGTCGACGACGCGCTGGGGGCGCTGCAGGAGCTGCTCGGCACGGCCCTGCCGTTCGCGCCCGGCTTTACCCTCGACGGCTCCGGCGACGCCGCCGTCCTCCGCGAGGAGGCGCTCGACCTCGCGCGGGCAGCCGACGTCACCGTCGTCTTTGCCGGCCTGTCCGAGGACGACGAGTCCGAGGGGTTCGACCGCACCACGCTCGACCTCCCCGCCGTGCAGGTGGAGCTCATCCGGGCCGTCGCTGCGGTGAGCCCGCGGACGGTCGTCGTCCTCTCCACCGGTGGCGTCGTCACGCTGGAGGGCTGGCACGACGACGTCGACGCCGTCCTCGCCGGCTTCCTCCTCGGCCAGGGCGGTGGCGGGGCGCTCGCCGACCTGCTCACCGGTGCCGTCGATCCGTCGGGGCGGCTGGCCGAGACGATCCCGCTCCGGCTGCAGGACACCCCGAGCTACCTGAACTTCCCGGGCGAGCAGGGGCATGTTCGCTACGGCGAGGGGGTGATGGTCGGGTACCGCCACGTCGTGTCGACGGGTGCTCCGGTGCGGTACCCGTTCGGCCACGGGCTGAGCTACACGACCGTCGAGACGTCCGGCCTGCAGGTGCGGGCGACCGGGCGCGACACGGCCGCCGTCTCGGTGACCGTCACCAACACCGGGACGCGCCCCGGCCGGCACGTGGTGCAGGTGTACGTCGCGACGTCGGCGGGTCCCGTCCGGCGTCCGGCCCGGGAGCTGCGCGCCTTCGCCAAGGTCTCGCTGGCGCCGGGCGAGGCGCGCACGGTCGGGTTCGAGCTGGACCGGCGCGCCTTCGCCTACTGGGACGTCCAGGAGGGCGGCTGGGTCGTGGCACCGGGGATGTACGCCGTCGAAATCGGCCTCAGCGCCGCCGACATCGTCGCGACGGCGGACCTGACCCTGACCGGGGACGACGTCGTCGCGCGCCTCACCCTGCAGTCCTCCGTCGCCGAGTGGTTCGGGCATCCTGTGATCGGCGCCCGGCTGCTCGACGGCTTCCTCGCCACGATGCCGGACGGCGCCGCCGAGATGCACGTGGGGATGCTGCAGATGATCGGGTCGATGCCGATGCGCCGGTTCGCCGCGGACTTCGGCTCCGCCATCCCGCTCGCCGAGCTGGAGCGGCTCATGGCGCAGGCGGAGGCCGCCCGGGCGGGCTGATCACGACCAGGGCGTGACCGGCCGCTCCTGCAGTTCGCCGTCGACGACGAGATCCAGCCGCTCGTTCCGGAAGCACAGCAGGCCGGCGATGCGCGGGTTCTCCGGGATCGGGGAGGGATAGCTCCACCCGACGTCCTCGACGACGCGGTCGCCCACGCGGGCCGACCACCACGTCGCGTGCCCCTTGTACGGGCAGGTCGTGCGGGTCGGGCTGGGCAGCAGCTCGGCGACGACGTCCTCCGGCGGCAGGTAGTAGCGCACGGGAAGGACCGTCTCGAACAGCAGCGTGGGGCGGGTGCTCTCGGCCAGCAGGTGCCCGTCGTGCTCCACGCGGACGTGCCGCGAGCTGGACACGACGTCGACCCGCTTGTGCGGGTCGCGGGCGTGCGCGAGGAGCGGCTCGTCCTCGTCGAACCAGGTCAGGCCCCGCCAGGAGAACGTGACCATGCCGGCCAGGGCCTCGAGCGGGGGCGGCGGGGACGGGTGCATCCAGGCGCCCTCTTCGACCCGGCGGCCGCCCGCCTCCACCGTCCACGTCGTCGTGCCCGCGTCGTCCCGTTGCGCGTCGACCAGCACGCCGGCACGGACGTCGTCCGCGGGCACGTAGTACGTCGGCAGGAAGGTGCGGGGGAGGGCGCCCGGCCCGTACTGCACGTGCAGCAGGGCCCGCCGCGAGTCGGCCACGAGCTCGTCCCCGAGGCGGACGCGGACCCAGCGCGGGGTCGGCTCGACCAGCGGCCACCAGCGTCCGGTGCCGGGGAGGTTCGCCAGTACGGAAGCCGAGTGTCCCTCCGGTGCGCTCACGCGGAGGAGGGTCCTCTCGGTGCGCTCGCCGGGACAAGGCGTCGCGTCGCCGTCGTCAGCCTCGACGCGTCCGGGCGACCGTCAGGCGTGCGACCAGGAGGCGGAGCAGCCAGACATTGGCGACGGCGATGCCGGCGAACGTCAGCGCGTAGACCAGCGTGACCGGCCACATCGGACCCCCGGCGTCGGCACCCGTTACGTTCCACGCAGCGGCACCGACCAGGTACAGCACCGGGAGGGCCGGGAGCAGCGCCGGGAGCGTCAGCACCAGGGCGACGCCCTCGCGCCCCCACGAAAAGGTCTCGTCCGGGTTCCAGAAGGCGCTCGCGGCCAGGGCGGCGACGGCGGCCACGTAGATCGCCGAGAGCACCCACCACCGCAGACGCATGGGCGCACCGTAGTGGCGCGGGGGACTTCCGGAACCGAAAGTGCTCTCTGACCTGTGGAGTTGTCTTGCCCGTGTTCTCTACGCGTCGTAGAATTCGAACAGGTGTTCGGATGTATGGGAGGGTCGATGGGCGAGCTGATGTCGGCGCTGGACGCACTCGCCGCCGACGACCTGCACACCCTCTTCGGCCCCGCCCTGCTGGACCGGACGGCGGTGCTGCTGGCCGCCCGCAACCGGATCGACGCCGAGCTGACCCGCACCGTGCGCGAGGCCGAGCTGATGCAGGCCGCCGAGCACGACGGGCTGAAGACCATGGCGTCCTGGCTGCGGGGGCACGGCCTCCTCGCGGACGCCACCGCCTCGCGGCTGGTGGCCAACGGGCGGGCGCTGGAGTCGTTGCCGGCGGTCGCGGCCGCCTTCGCGGCGGGGACGGTCACCGCCGAGCAGGTGAGCGTGATCGCCGTGGTGACCAGGCCCGAGCAGGTGGCGGCCGCCGCGGACCAGGAGGTGGATCTCGGCGAGACCGACCGCACCCTCGCCGAGGTGGCCGCTGCCCGTCCGCACGCGGAGCTGCGGCAGGTGGTGGCGCATTACCTGGCCTGCCTGGACCCCGACGGCCCGGAACCGGATCCCACCGCGGGCCGGTCTCTGAGCATCTACCGGCACGACGACGGGCGGGTGTCCGGCCGGTTCGAGCTCGACCCGGTCGGCGGGGAGAAACTGCTCGCCGGCGTCGAGTCGATCGTGCAGGCCGACCGCCCCGACGGTGACATGCGCAC